>JAISJD010000014.1 GCA_031261705.1 Lactobacillales bacterium | reverse complement strand
CAGACTTCCTTTGGGGTTCAGCTTCAGCTGCATACCAAGTAGAAGGCGCATGGGATGAAGATGGTAAAGGCAAATCAGTATGGGACGAATACGTTCGTATCCCAGGTAAAACATTCAAGGGCACTAACGGAGATGTAGCAGTAGATCATTACCACCGTTATAAAGAAGACGTAGCTTTAATGGCTGAACAAGGTCTTAAATCTTACCGTTTCTCTATCGCTTGGACTCGTATCTTCCCTAACGGCCGTGGCGAAGTTAACCAAAAAGGTTTACAATTCTACATCGACTTAGTTGATGAATTAATTGCAAACAACATCGAACCATTAGTAACTCTTTACCACTGGGATCTTCCACAAGCTTTACAAGATGAGTATGGCGGATGGGAAGACCGTAAAGTTATCGAAGACTTCGTAAACTATGCAACTGTACTTTTTGAAACATTCAAAGGCAAAGTTAAATACTGGGTTTCTTTAAATGAACAAAATATCTTCACAGCTCACGGCTGGTTGATGGGCGTTCACCCACCAGATAAAAAAATTCCAAAATTATTCTATCAAGTAAACCACATTGCTAACTTAGCAAATGCTTCAGTTATCAATAAATTCCATGAAATGAATATGCCTGGACAAATCGGACCTTCATTTGCTTACACACCACAATACTCAATCGATTCAAACCCATTGAATGTATTGGCTGCTGAAGATTCTGAAGAAATGAATTCAAACTTCTGGATGGACGTTTATCTTTACGGTGAATATCCAATCGCTGCTTTGAAATTATTAAAAGAAGAAGGTCTTGCACCTACATTTGAAGAAGGCGATGCTGAATTATTGAAATCAGCTAAACCAGACTTCTTAGGTATTAACTATTACCAATCAGCAACAAATGCTGCAAACCCTCTTGAAGGCGGAGTTGGTGCTGCTGAAATGAATACAACTGGTAAAAAAGGAACTACGAAAGAATCAGGTACTCCTGGATTATTCAAACGTGTTCAAAACCCTGAAGTTGAACGTACTAACTGGGATTGGGAAATCGATCCAACAGGTTTACGCATCGCTTTACGTCGTATTACATCACGTTACCGTATTCCAGTATTAATTACTGAAAATGGTTTAGGTGAATACGATAAACTTGAAGATGGAAAAATCCATGACCAATACCGTATTGACTACTTGTCAGCACATGTTTCTGCAATCCGCGAAGCAATCACTGATGGTGCGACAGTATTAGGTTACTGCACATGGTCATACACTGACTTACTTTCATGGTTAAATGGTTACCAAAAACGTTACGGTTTCGTTTACGTTGATCAAGATGAAAACCAAGACGGTTCTCAAACTCGTTATAAGAAAGATTCTTATTACTGGTATCAAGACGTTATCAGGCTCTTTGTCAAATGATGGTGGTGACACCTAAATCTGATAAATAAAGCTTAGGCAGCTTCACATGATAAATCATGTGGAGCTGCTTTTTTGATTGTCATCGGTTGGTTGCCAAATACAATCAATATTCTCTTTTTAAAGTTCGAGTAGTTGCGGTAGCCATAGGCTATTCTTTTGATCACTTTGATATGGTTGTTGAAGCACTCAAGAGGACCGTTTGAATACTTGTGTTTTAAAGAGTTCTTGATGAAGTTACGATTCTTTTTGAACGTGTTAAAGACTGTCTTGAATTTATAATTTAATGAATGATACTTCTCGTCAATTAACTTAATAAATTCATCGTAATCATTGTGATGAAAAGCAAAGAGCAAGTCTTGGTACACATCATAATGTCTTTTCAATTCGTCATCATAACCGAGTAATTCATCTATGATATCTGTTTCAGTAACATGGCGTTTGAATAATGAATGCCAAACTCTATCGGAGTAATTCAACTTTTGAGAGTCTTTTTGTAGAAGTTTCCAATATCGTTTTAAACGGCGATATTGCTTTTCACCTTCACTACCAGTTTTCTTCAATCTGTTCATTATTTGAATCCGAGTAATTGAAAATGCGCGAGATAAATGTTGAATAATATGGAACCTGTCTAAGATAATTTCAGCGTTTGGGAACATCTCTTTTACTAGTGTCATATACGGACGGTACATATCCATGGCAACGAATTTAACCATTTTGCGCGCCTCAGGCGTGTATCTTTCGAAGTATTTACGCAGTTGTGGCAGTCGTCTGTCAGATACAATATCGACTAGTTTCTTTGTGTTCCAGTCCATCATGACGAAACTCATTGAACCAGCAACGTTTCTTACAGACTTGAACTCATCAAAGCAAAGCACTTCTGGTAGCTTGAATTGATTGATTTGATGATCTTCATAGTATTTATTAAATGAACGATAGACCGTCGAGGTAGAAATATTTAGTTCTTTAGCAATGTCAGTCATCGAAATTTTTACTGAAAGCTTTTGTGCGATTTCAATTCTCAATAAATTAGAAATGTAGCAACCAGAATCCACGAATCCCGTTTTAGCAGTAAATCTTGAATTACAACTATCACACTTGAACCGTTGTTTATACAGCCGAACAAATGAAGGATTCACACCCATTCTAGGTATAGCAACATCAGATTTAACCCTGCCCCACTTATGAATAGTATCTTTATTTTCAGCTCCACAACTATCACAAAACAGTGGAACATAAGTTAAATAAGCAGTGTAAAAGCTACAAATTTTTCCTTTTCGTTTCTCGGTAGAGAAACACATAAGTGGAAAATTCAAATTAGGGTCTATAATATTTAAAGATTGTTTGATAGAATCGTTGTACGGCATCTTGTATTCTCCTTATAAAATTGTTGTTTTGTCGCTTTAATTTTATCAGAATACAAGGTGCTTTTTGAATACACAAAAAGATGGTGGCGAATTACTCACCACCATCAAAAATTATAGAGCCTTTAATTATAAGCTCTCGCCAAGTACAGCTAAGCGTTCACGTACTTCTTCTTCACTTAACCCATTTTCTATCACATAGCGATTGTCTGGCGCCACCCGACATTCATGACTACATCCACGCAAAAATTTTGCTTCATTTTCTTCGGAGGTCATCATTTGACGGTTACACTTTGGATTGCCACAATTGACATAGCGTTCGCAAGGCGTACCGTCAAACCAGTCACGACCAACAATCACATGTTCCTTTTGGTTAATCTGTACACTAATTCGGCTGTCAAAAACGTACATTTTCCCGTCCCATAAATCGCCTTGAACCTCGGGATCCTTGCCATAGGTCGCAATTCCCCCATGTAGCTGCCCTACGTCCTTAAAGCCCTCACGCACAAGCCAGCCCGAAAATTTCTCACAACGAATCCCACCCGTACAGTAGGTCACGACACGTTTCTCCATAAATTTTTCCTTATTGTCACGAATCCACTGCGGCAGTTCACGGAAACTCCGAATATCTGGTCGAACCGCTCCACGAAAATGTCCTAAATCGTATTCATAGTCATTGCGAGCGTCAATTACGACCACCTCGTCATCTAGTAACGCTTCACGAAACTCTTTCGGACTCAAATAAGCTCCTGTAATTTCTAGCGGATTAATGTCCTCTTCAAGATTCAGTGAAACAAGCTCTGGACGAAAACGGACAAACATTTTTTCAAAGGCATTTTGATTTTCTTCATCTACCTTAAAGACCATTTCCGCAAAACGCACATCCCCGTGCATCGCTTCCATATAACGCTCTGTTGCTTCAAAGGTGCCTGAAAGCGTTCCGTTAATTCCTTCCTCAGCAACTAAAATTCTTCCCTTTAGGCCAATTTCCTTACAAAATGCTAAATGCTCCTTGGCAAATTGTTCCGCATTCTCAATTGGCACATACTGATAATATAGTAAAACACGAATATCTTTTGACATATTCATTTTCCTCCTAATTCATAGAGCAAGGTCGCTCATTCTCAAATAACGGGAAACTTTTGACCTCTATCCTGCCTTAATTTAACAGAGATAGGGTGGGAAAAACAATTAGAGTGCTTGTGGTTTTTATCGCAAAGGGGAAGGGAAAATTTTCACTCATAATGAACCCAACTTGTGCGCATGAAAAAAAGCACCAATCTGAAAATCTCAGACTTGTGCTTTCTCAAATAAATATTATTTTTCCTCGACAAATTTAGCGTTCATCAATCGACTAGCAATGAAGATAATCAAAATGGTGATAGTCGAGCCAACCGTTACATCACTCAAGAAATGCGCGCCGATAATCACTCGACTACTTGCCATTAATAGACCAAAGATTGCGGTAATTTTAACAAGTAAGCTTTGTAGCTTCAAATTTTTACGGTCAACGAAGAACGGAAGATAAAGAGCAAGCCAGCCAATTTGCGAATGACCTGACGGAAAAGATTTATGCCCATTCACACCGTTGATTTGCCACCAAGGAGTATAATGTGCGCCCTCAACAGAACCAAAAATTTCATACGGACGAAAACGCCCCCAAAGATTTTTCATCGTATCTACGACTGTATCACTTGTAAAGACAACAGCAACTCCAGCTAAGGCAACAACTGACAAATAATTCATCTGTTCCTTAGACTTTCCACTCAACCATTTGAACGAAAGTCCACTTCCTATGAGCCAAAGAACCAGACCTATCCCAACCTTTAACGAGTAGGGAAAGCTTATTGGGTGCCCACCGTCATTGTTTGCCACGCCAAGCAGTAATCCCTCTTTCACGTTATTCAAGCTACTATAAGTGTAATAAAGCCAACCGTCTACACATTGAAACGCTGAAAATAAAGCAAAGCCAAGACCAGCAAGGATTAGAATAAGAGCGCCAATCTCTTTCTTTTCAGCCTTATATCCTCGTGCCGCAACCACCTGCCCTGCTAAAAAGAGGACGAGTGTTTTTGGAAACATTCCATAATTTTGAAAAGCTGTGCCAAAAAGGGAACCTTGATTCATAATACCTTTTGAAATCTGATAATCAAAGAAGCCTCCGATAATTAATAGTACTAAAATAATAGCTAGAAGAATAAATGGAAACTGATTTTTACTAATTTTTTGCATGAATTATTTCCCTCCATTAGAAAGCAAAGATTGTTCTTTCCTTCTTTTTTATAAAGCAGAACAAACCGAAAGCATTTGTCTAACTTTGTATCTTTATAATAGCTTGCTAATGTAAATAAATATCTAGTCTTTATGTAAAAATCTTGTAAATATCGTGTAAAAAAAGACTTGAACATAGAGAAGTTTCTCCACATTCAAGTCTTAAAATGGATTTAATTAAGCTTGTGCCCAAACAGATTCTAAAACATTTGTTTGTTCACGGTCTGGCCCTACTGAGAAGGTTGAAATACGGACACCTACAAGTTCTGAAATGCGGTGAACATAATTTCTAGCATTCGCTGGAAGTTCTGCTAATGTCTTCACACCAGTAATATCTTCTGACCAGCCTGGTAGTTCTTCATAAATTGGTTCGCAACGTTCTAAATCTTTCAAACTAGCTGGATAATGAGTGATTCTTTCTCCATCTAATTCATAAGCGACACAGATTTTCACAGTATCAAGACCTGTTAACACGTCAATAGAGTTCAAGCTTAAGTTCGTAATCCCTGAGACACGTTTTGAGTGACGCATAACAACCGTATCAAACCACCCCACACGACGTGGACGGCCTGTTGTTGTTCCATATTCCCGGCCTACTTCACGAATTTGTTCGCCAACTTCGTCAAAAAGTTCTGTTGGGAAAGGCCCATCGCCGACACGAGAAGTATAAGCTTTACATACACCTACGACTTTGTTAATTTTTGAAGGACCTACACCACTACCGATAGTTACCCCACCAGCCACTGGGTTTGAAGAAGTAACAAATGGATAAGTTCCTTGGTCAATATCAAGCATTACCCCTTGTGCACCTTCAAATAGCACGCGTTTGCCTTCATCTAAGGCATCATTTAAAATCACTGAGGTATCTGTCACATATTTTTTAATTTGTTGCCCATATTCATAATATTCATTGAAAATTTCATCAAAATCAAGAGTCGCACATTCATACATTTTTTCAAACAAACGATTTTTTTCTTTTAAATTTTCAGCTAAGCGTTCCGCAAAGATTTCTTCATCTAATAGGTCGGCAATACGAATCCCTACACGAGCGGCTTTATCCATATACGCTGGCCCGATACCCTTAATCGTTGTTCCAATTTTGTTCTCACCTTTTGCGTCTTCTTGCAATTGATCTAGCATAATGTGATAAGGCAAGATGACATGCGCACGGTCAGATATACGTAGATTATCCGTAGTCACTCCCGCTTCTTCTAAGTATCTCAATTCTTTGACTAAAGATTTAGGATTGACTACCACGCCATTTCCAATCACCGAAATTTTTTCCTTGTAAAAGATACCAGATGGAATCAAGTGTAATTTATAAGTCGTTCCGTCAAATTGAATGGTGTGCCCAGCATTATCTCCACCTTGGTAACGAGCGATTACTTCGGCATTTTCACTTAGAAAGTCGGTAATTTTCCCTTTTCCTTCATCGCCCCACTGCGTTCCTACTACTACTACTGATGACATCTATTCATCCACCTTTATTATTTAATCGTGATTCTTCCAATACCCTCACATTATACAGATAGTTGACAATTTTTTCAATAAATTTCCGAACATTCTTCATTTTTTTTTAAAGAAAGCTTGTAAATTAAGAACATTTTTTATTTTATCGAGGCTCAAGAAATCAACGCAAAAAAACCGGTATGATAAGCAATCCCCATTGTAAGTAATATTAAGAAAATTACCGCTAGAACGAGCATCGTAATTCTTCTCTCTTGACGCTTGAATTAAATCCTCTTCAGTCAACTTTCTCCCTCCCCTATTACAGAGCTAAGATAACTCGGTCAGAAATCGAGAAAAATAGGGAAATGATTTTAAGGCGTTTTCTGCCTTGAAAGCATTTTGTTCTACACTTCATTTCGCATACAGTTCTTGCTAACCTCTTGCTGCAAGCAGAACTAACATTTCTCCACTGATTTCTACCCCTCTTGCTCGTCTTATCATAAATCCAAAATCTTTAAGCATTCTTTTTTATTTTGTTATACCTATTATACGAAAGCAATATTCAAAAAAGCCTCCAAGAAACGCATTTACACGTTCATTGGAGGTTTCGTTTATTCTTCTGTATTTTCTTCCTCGTCGATTAATTCATCAGCGAGAGTTTGTACATCTGTTTTTATGATTTCATCTGTTTCAACTGGTGTTGGTGTTTCCGCTACTTCGACAGGTGTTTCTTCTTCCTTGTCGACAATCGCCATAGTTACTACTTTGGCAGTATCTTCCATACGCATGAGGCGAACACCTTGTGTAGAGCGTCCTGTTTGCGATACGTCAGTAACAGAGAAGCGAATAATCACACCTTTATCGTTGATTAGCATGATGTCCTCGTCCCCATTCACCGTGGCTAAGCCAACAAGTGAACCGTTTCTTGAAGTGATGTTTGCGGTCTTCATACCTTTACCACCACGACCCTTGACAGGATATTCCGAACCAATTGTCCGTTTTCCAAAGCCGTTTTCAGTGATAACTAAAACTTCCTGCTCATCCGTCAATACGTCTGACCCGACAACAATATCTCCTTCACGTAAGCGAATCCCGCGAACGCCACTAGCGCTACGACCCATTACACGAATAGAATTTTCATCAAAGCGCACGCTATAGCCAGCTTTCGTTCCAATAAAGACAGTCTGTTCGCCATCAGTCAAGATAACATTGATTAGTTCATCGTTGTCTTTCAAACCGATTGCTTTCAAGCCATTGGCACGAATGTTAGAAAAGGCAGTAACGTCTACACGTTTCACGACCCCTTGACGAGTGGTGAAGAAGAGATAATGCCCCTCTTGCGCTTTTCCTTCCACAGAGATAATGGTTTGAATTTTTTCCGCAGAGTCAATACCAAGCATGTTAATGACTGGGATTCCCTTCGCTGTCCGACCATACTCTGGAATTTCATATCCTTTTGCACGATAGACCTTTCCGGTATTCGTGAAGAATAACAAGGTATCATGGGTGGAAGTGGCAATCAACGTTTTCACGAAATCATCCTCATGTACGCCCATTCCTTGCACGCCACGACCGCCACGTTTTTGCGCACGAAACTCGCTAGCAGAAACACGTTTGATGTAGCCATTATTAGAAAGAGTAATTACGACATCTTCTTCTTCGATTAAATCTTCATCTTCAAGACTGAGGACTTCTCCGACCAATAATTCGGTCCGACGTTTATCGCCAAATTTTTGACGAACATCATTTAATTCTGTTTTAATAATCTCAGCAACACGTTCTGGTCGATTTAAAATATCCTTTAAATCTTTAATGGTTTCTAATAAAGCTTGGTATTCATCTTCAATCTTATGACGTTCCAAACCAGTCAATCGACGTAAGCGCATATCTAAAATCGCTTGGGATTGACGTTCTGAGAGCTCAAAGCGTTCCATCATTTCTGCTTGAGCTTGTGCATCACTTTCACTTCCACGAATAATCGCAATAATCGCATCAATATGATCGAGTGCAATTCGTAAGCCCTCCAAAATATGGGCACGTGCTTCCGCTTTTTTCTTATCAAATTGGGTTCTGCGAACAATAACTTCTTGTTGGTGTTCGAGATAGTACATCAAAATTTCTTTTAGTGAAAGAACTTTTGGTACTCCTTTGACAATCGCTAACATATTAAAACCAAAACTTGTTTGTAAGTTGGTCATTTTATATAAATTATTTAAGACAACACTGGCTGATACATCGCGACGAACTTCAATCACCATGCGGATTCCCTCACGGTTACTTTCATCACGCATGTCGGTAATTCCTTCCACCCGTTTGTCTCGGTGAAGATCGGCAATCCGTTCCATTAAGCGCGCTTTATTTACCATATATGGTAATTCATTGACGATAATGCGTTCTTTTCCGTTCTTCATTTCTTCGATTTCTACACGAGCACGAAGAGTGATGGAGCCTTTTCCTGTTTCATAGGCTCTACGAATCCCTGATTTTCCCATGACTAGTCCAGCTGTTGGAAAATCTGGTCCCGGTAGCACTTCCATTAAATCAGCAGTCGTTGCATCAGGATTTTCCATTAGTAAATCTAGGGCGTCAATCGTTTCTCCAAGGTTGTGTGGTGGAATATTGGTTGCCATCCCAACCGCAATCCCTGTTGTTCCGTTGACTAAAAGGTTTGGAAAACGTGCTGGTAATACTTCTGGTTCTCGTTCAGTATCATCATAGTTTCCAACAAAATTAACCGTATCTTTATTAATATCGCGCAACATTTCTAGCGCAATTTTACTCATTCTTGCTTCAGTATAACGTTGTGCTGCGGCACCGTCTCCGTCAATAGAACCAAAGTTCCCATGTCCGTCAACAAGCATATGACGATAGCTCCAAGGCTGCGCCATCCGCACCATTGATTCATAAATCGCTGAGTCGCCATGCGGGTGATATTTCCCCATTACGTCTCCGACAATACGTGCCGATTTTTTATGTGGTTTATCCGGTGTTACGCCTAATTCATTCATTCCATATAGAATCCGGCGATGCACTGGTTTCAATCCGTCACGAACATCAGGTAAGGCACGAGCAACAATGACACTCATAGCATAGTCAATGAAACTGTCCTCCATCTCTTTTTTCAGATTGACGTCCACAATATTATGATCTTCCATCCTGTATAAATCCCCCAATCTCAAACTGGTAAGTCTGGCTTTTCTTATAAAGCCCTATCAGTTTAATTATACCATATAAATGGAGGAAAAAGGGTGAACAATTCTTAGTGGGGATGCTCTAATCTTGGGGAGAAGAAAAGCTATTACCAACGAAGGATTCGTTATGTTTGTTCACCCTTTTACCTATGCCTTAACCATACCTAAACTTTTGAGAAGAAACAATAGTTATTTTAAAAATTACGTCTTGTTTGTTATTTCTTTCAATTTGATAATTTTTTCTCTAATTAGTTCTTTTTTATTGATAAATAGGTCTATATTAATCTTTCTACATGTTTTCATTTACACAAAATCGGATATTTTTCTAGTTATTTATGTCCAAATTTCGGCTATTTAACTAAAAATAAATCTATATTCAAAAGAGAGCTTAAAAAGCAATTCAATGAATTTGGTAGACGTTTTGTCATTCAATCCTCTTTTCCGGTTTCCAACACTCGAAAATTTTAGAATACAACCAGTTATTTTTTTGAATTATTTTTTAAAATAAAATTTCGGCAAATTTCAGCAGTATTAGAAAATGTTGTAATTTAATTAGAATAATCAGAAAATAATAGGAGGTTTTTCTCTATCATTTTCGTCTTTCAAGCTTCTAACCTTTGAAAAAAATAGCGAACGTTCGGTTCCCTATTTTTACTATCCCTAAAAATTTTAACCTTTTTATTCGCTAAATTTCACTTAATTTTAATAACCTATTAAAAACTTATTTTCTTATAATTTTAATTTTTTTTACTTTTTATTGCGAGTCGTGGTACAATTATCACGAATATATCTACAGTATAAAGGAGTGATTCTATGAAAACACCTAAGATTTTAATTTTAATCGGAAACATCATTGCGACAATTCTTTTTGGTTGGAGTTTTATTAATTCTGTTTCTGGACTATTATCAGACAATTCCAAGCTAATTGAAGAAAGTACGGCTAATATTTCTGGACTGGACGCAAATACCGTGGCTAGTATCACACACACAACACTTATCATCATGTCTGTTTTTTCTATTGTTGCGTTACTTCTTATCTGGATTGCCTTTGTTAAATTTGAACAAAGCAAGGCTTGGACGATTTTTCTATTAGTATTTGCTATTATTTCAATCCTCCCAACCTATCTTGTGGGTAGCTTACTATGGATTATCGGGACTATTATGCAGCTTACGAAAAAACCTGAGCCTCAATCCTAAACGGAGCGAGGTTTTTTCATCCCTACTGCTAAGCAAGTTCGTTTAACTAGAAATACCTAGATGTTATACTTGAAGCGGGAAACGTCTAGGAAATTGGAATAAATACACGCTCTATTCCTAGATGAATGGGCTTTTTTGTATTTTTGGCGCAATAGTTCACACGCTATGGGGAGGAATTTACATGTCTACTTCAAAAGTGTTTATGCTTGTCGGCAATATTCTTGCAACGATTTTTTACACCATTTGTATTTTCCTATTTTCGTATTTCCTGATTGAACCGTTCGATTTTTCTACCCTTTCCAGTAACAGTAACGTCAATAAAGAAGTTTTTAGCAGCAATGCACGACTTATTTTAATTTCCTTGATTGCCTTCTACTTTCTCTCGCTTCTCTTTATCTGGTTCCTTTTCACAAAATTTGAAAATAACCGCACTTGGTCAAGTGTCTATCTTGTTTACGCAATAATTGCGCTCATTCCCTCCTATCTTTTTTCAGGAGCTATTTGGCTAACAGGCAGCATCATTGAGCTAACCAAAAATCGAAAAGCCAGCACGAGAAACCCGAAACCGTTCATTCTTTTTGCGAACCTTATTGGCACTGGTTTCTTTCTTAATAATATTTTTGACAGACTCGGACGGTTGAACTCAACGCCATCCAATACGGAAACTATTTCTTCTGAAACTGTTCAAAATGCGTTAACTTATAATTATCGTGCTACAGGTATTTTGACGGTCATCTGTGCCATTCTTTGTATTCTTCTCGTTTGGATAGCTTTTGTAAAATTTGAAAAAAGTCAGGCGTGGACGATTGTTCTTCTTACCATCGCTATGATTTCTATTCTTTCCGTTGGGTTCATCCCTAATATTTTGTGGCTAATGGCTTGTATTTCACAACTGACAAAATTTCCAATTTCGGTTAAAACCACTAAAATAGGCGCTTGATAAGCATCAGGCACCTTTTTTATTATTGTTCTGAATGGTTATGTTGTGTGTTTTCGTCTTGATTTTCTTGATTTGACCAAGAGTGAGTTTTCTTATTTCGTTGTTCAACTCCCGATTCATGGGAATGGTTATTAGTATGTGAACCAATTTGAACCCCACCAATTAAGCCAAGCATTAGAAACAGCATGCTAAAAATCACTATTTTATAGTCAAAATTATGTAGTTTTTCAGAAAATTTCTGTTTAGAGGGCGTTTCTTCCACTACTTTTTCTATATTTTCTACATCCTTTGTTTCGATTTTTTCTTGCTTAATTACTGCTCGAGCTTGTTCCGGTTGCACTTCTTCAACCACCTCCACTGTATTTTCTGGAGTTGAACCTGTTTCTTCCACCGTTTCCTTTTGTTTTACTTCTTTGTTTTCTTCATCCATCGTTTAACTTCCTCTCTTTTATTCCTTGTTGTGCGAGTTAGAGGTAGCTTAACATTTTTTTCTTAAACTCAACTTAAACAAAATAATATTTATTGTTATTTTATAGTTTTTTTATTTGTTCGGTCACACGGCGCAGTTTATCGACAAATGCCCGTTCATTTTCTTGGGTTAATTTGACTGCATTTAGCCTAATCGCATCTTTTTTACTGCCATATAAGAATCCCGGTGCAACCAGTAACCCAAGCGCCAAAAAACTTCGCCATTTTTCTGAGGTTATTTTTTCACCCTGCCATTCTGCCCAGAGATAACCGCCCCCTTGGCTTTTCACAACTCGCCATTCTGGAAAGGCTTGAAATAGCTCTTCCATCCGTTCGGAGCGGGACTTGATATTCTGAACCAGCTCTTCAAATTTTTGCTCATAGGTGGGGTTGGTTAACATGGTATGAATCATGAGCTGAGGAAAAATTCCAAGTGAAAAGTCCATTACCTTCCGTGCCTCCCCAAGTTGCTCACAAACTTTGGCTGGTGCATAGAGCCACCCAATCTTCATTGTCGAACCAAAAACCTTAGATAAAGAACCAATATAAAGCACATTTTCAGAATCTAGCTTTTTCAACGGTGGAATCGTCTCTTGGGAAACAAAAGAAAAATTTCGGTAAACATCATCCTCGACAATTGGTACCCGATAATTACGACAAAGGGCAAGAACCGCTTCCCTTCGTTTCACGCTCATTGTTTTCCCAGTCGGATTTTGAAAAGTTGGGTTGAGCAAGACCATTTTCACATGATGCTTGCGAATCGTTTGCTCTAATTCCTCCAGACAAATGCCCTCTTCATCCATTGAAACCCCGTAAAGTCGAATCCCTAAGGCTTGAAAAATCGGCAACGAATAAAGAAAACTCGGACGCTCCACGGCGATACTTTCCCCAGAATTTAACAATACTTGAGAAATCAAAAACAGCGCCTGTTCTGCTCCTGTGGTGAGTAGTAGCTCTTGCGGTGAAATAGAAGTACCCATGATTTTTTCCAATTGATGAATAATCGTCTCTCGTAAAGGCAAATACCCTTGAATTTCCTCCTTATCTACTGAAAGAATTTCTTGTAGAGTCATCTGCGGAATTTCTAACTGAGGAACCAAGTCTGACGGCAATTTCCCCGAATAAAAATCCAGTGCCCCTTTGTTTGTCCGCTTGACATAATTCATTTCCTCTAAAAACGGTGAGGACTTATGAAAAAGATTTTGTTCCAAATAATGATGCCAATTGGTTCGATTCAAGCTGTTCTTTTCTACAATAGTCGCCTTAATCACCGTACCACTACCCTGTATTCGTTCAACAACACCCATCGCCTCAAGTTCCTCTAACGCGTGAACCACCGTGGAACGATTCACCCCGATAAATTTTGCCAACTGTCGCTCAGGAGGAAGTTTCGTTCCAGATAAAAGTACTCCCTCCTCTATTTTTTTCAAAATATCCTTCATAATGGAAACATAAATCGGCAAGGCTTTTTCTTTTTCAATCTCCCACATCTTTTCACACCCCTTCTCAAAATAAATTGGATGAGTTAAAAATAATCCAATTGGCTGTTTTTGTCAATCCAATCTTTCGGTAAACTAACAATACATGATGAAAAAGGGGAAATTTTATGAATGCAAAAAATATTACGCTACATGCAGTGTTGGTTGCACTGACGGTTTCATTAAGTTTACTTGTCATCATTCCTGTTCCTGCGACAAACGGACTTGTCACTTTATGTGAGGTTGGTATCTATACCTCTGCCCTTCTTCTAGGTGCGAGAAGTGGACTACTCGTTGGCGCTTCAAGCGGACTATTGATTGATTTAATCTCTGGCTATCCACAATGGATTATTTTTTCATTAATCATCCATGGAGCGCAAGGCTATCTCGCTGGAAAAATCGGATTTCAACGAGGAAACCAATGGAAAATTGCTGGATTATTAATTGCTGGGGTAGTGATGATTATTGGTTACACAATTGCTGGAACTCTCCTTTACGGATTTGGTTCAGGCATCGCCTCTATTCCCGGAAATATCGTTCAAAATGGATTTGGCTACTTTATGACAATTCCACTTGTCACTGCATTAAAACGTGTCCCAGCTATACGCAATTCTTTAAACTAATCGAGACCTCAGTGAGACATTTCTTACTGAGGATTTTTATATGCTTGGGCTTTTACAATGGTTACGAATTGAATTTGTTTTCAAATTAAGAAAACGCATTCATTTATTCTCAATTGACTAAAATTTTATAAATAAATGTGATAATTTAAAAGTATAAAGTGGAAAGGAGTTTCTAAATGAAAAAATTATTTTATGGAGTTTTCATTGCTAGTGCGATATTAAGTTTAGGGAAGGTGGCGAAAGCAGAAGAAATAATTCCAGAAAAAACCGGGTATACTTTAGATTTTCATGATGAGTTTGAAGGTCCTAGCCTGGACGAAACAAAATGGACAGATAAATATTTAGAACACTGGTCAGATAATCCAAAGAACGCAAAGGGAAATTATCGTTTTGAAGATGGAAAATTAATAGAATCTATCCAAAAAGACCAGCAAGCATGGGCGCCAACCTTAGATAAGGACAACTACGGTTATGGAACAACAGGTGTAAAATCCAGTGCAATTCAATCCTTTAATAAAAATTGGGTGCATAATTTCAGTGGCTCCAAAACCTTAAAATCTCCTATTTCTCCAGAAAATGAAATGTTGGGAGATTCCAAAACAGGTGGCTATGCTACTACCTATGGATATTTTGAAATCAGTGCAAAATTATCTAATGTTAAAGGAGGAGGACATCAAGCGTGGTGGCTCGTTGGAATGCAAAATGATACAAATAACTGGATAAATTCAAAAGAAACCGGAGAAATTGATATTATCGAAACGTTCTTTGATTACAGCTCGAATGTCCAAAGACCTGTTGGAACGAAAGGAATTACTGAAGCAAATCGCACTAAAGGAATCTGGCAAGTTTGTACCTTTGGCTGGAATGATCCCTTCTTCTCTCCTTCATGGACAGACAGTACGACCGCAGTGTCTGGTGGGAATGCAGGAGTTGTCCCAGGCGCAGTAGGTTTAGAAAGTCTAACAAATGAGTTTCATACGTATGGTATGGAGTGGGAACCTGGGTCACTAAAATTTTATTTTGACGGTCAACTATTCAGAACAATAAATCAAGCGCCTGATTATCCAATGGGAATGATTTTAAACATTTATACAGATGCAGGATCTGGAAAACACAACGAAACATTTCCTAAAGAATGGGCAGTAGATTACGTTCGAGTGTATAAGAAAAACGAGGGATATGAACTGCCAAAACAAGGAATTAAAAGTCGTGAAACAAATGAATTTTTGAGCTTATCTTCAGATTCGGATAAAGTAAATTTATCAAGCGTAAATGGTGAACAGGAAAAATGGACATTAGTACCAAAAGGAGAATACTTTTTAATTAAAAACACCAATACTAATGAATTATTGCATCATGAAAATCAAAAAGCTTATGCCGAACATGGACAAGTGCCAGAAACTTATTACAGCGCCCAATGGAAAAAAGAAGAAATAGACAGTCATACAAGATTTGTCAATCGTTGGAAACCAACAAAAGCCTTGCACACTGAAAATAATCTAGGCTACTTGGAAGTTGGCACGATTCATCAAGGTGCTTGGAGAAGTCAATGGAGTTTTGAATAAGAAAAACACCCGAAGCGTAAGAAATTTTATTCTTCGGGAGTTTTTGCATACCTATTTATCAAATACTCCATTAAGTTTAGACAGTTGCCAAAGAAATAATTAAGATTCTGATTTTCAGAGTCTGCCCCGTCTGTTCCACTTTCTATAATAAATGAAAGGTCACTTTTTGAAATATAGCTACTATTTTCAGTAGCAGTCAAAGCAATCACATTTCCACCATAGCTTTTACACTCTTCTATTTTAATCAATCCATTCCGATTTTCACCAGATTGAGAAAATATAATTAACGTGTGTGGCGTTTTATCTGACACCAAGCTAATTTCTACGCCCTCTAAATCAATGGCATAGATTCTCTTTAAAAGTAACTTTCGATACGTATAGTCCACTAAAAACTGGCAAAATCCCTCTCCAAATAAATAAATTTTATTATCTGAAAAAGCTTTCATAAAACAACTATCTATTTCATTCCAATCATAGTTCGTTGTAACAAAAGGTAAGTTATCTAACTGATTGATAGAGCTGCCAGAAAATTTACTTGAAAGAAAAAAGATAAATTCTTTAAAATTATTAAATCCGGCTCTTTTAGCTAAACGACTGATAGAAGAAGCTGAGGTATAATTCATTTGCGCAATTTTTCGAATATCTAAATCTGATTTCTTTTCAATTGCTTCGATAATTTTTTCGATAATTTTTTCATCTTCCTCACGAAAATGATTCTTCGGAAACCAACGGCTCAAAGAATAGATTTTTACCATTCCTATACCCTCCCATGAAAATATTTTCAGTATTTGAAAACACGTCCATCCTGAAACGCACGTATTGTAAGCGCTCTTTTAGTATACTATACTACAACTATGAAGAAAATCATACGATTGTATGAATATATTTTCTTTAAATACGCTGAACGCGGGGGATAGAGAGGATTTTTATGAGAAAAGTTATCATTAATGCCGATGATTTTGGATACTCAACGGCGGTCAATTTGGGAATTATCAAGTCACACAATGACGGAGTATTAACCTCCACTACGTTAATGGCAAATATGCCCGGTCGAGACGAAGCGATTGAACTAGCAAAAGAAAATCCAAGTTTAGGTGTAGGGGGACATCTTGTATTAACTTGTGGCAGTCAAATTACAAAAGCTACTTCTATCGCAAATGAGAAAGGAGAATTTTATTCTTTAGACGGCTATAAAAAACAGCGTTCTTTCATGAATGAGGAAGATATTTTTCAAGAATGGTCTGCTCAAATCGACTATTTATTAGAACATGAATTGAAATTAACCCATTTAGACAGTCATCATCATCTACACACATTTCCTGAAAATCTGGAAATAACAAAACGAATTGCGGAGAAATATCAACTTTGTTTTCGAAATGCCTATGACTTGGAAAAAAATATTGATTTACCTTCTCAAAAAAATATTACTGGTTTCTTTGATTTAATGAATTATTCTGCGATTCGTGATTTAACCAAATCTTTTGCGGAGAATCGTGAAGCTTGTTTCGTAGAAATTCAAGCCGTTTTAAATCAAGCAACCGACCATGAAATCACAGAATTAATGGTGCATCCAGCTTTTGTTGACGAAGCACTTTATTTTCATTCTTCATTCAATATTCAAAGAACAAAAGAGGTTACTATTTTATGTGATTCAGAAATGAAAAATTTTCTGTCAGAAAATCAAATGGAACCGGTTCATTTTGGAAACATCCCAAATGTTGTCACAACAATCATTTCATAATAAAGGGGAGAATAACAATGAAAGAGAGATTTATGAAATCTGCAAGTATTTTTTCTAAAGCAATTATCCAGCCGGTAATGTTTATGGCAGTGACGGGGATTATCCTATCGGTTTGTGCTATTTTAAAACTTGATATGATGCCAGCCATCACAAAGGGAATTGGAGATTTTATCTTTAATATTTTATCTGGAGGGATGATTGGACAACTAAGTGCTATTTTCTGTGTTGGAATTGCGACTGCTTTAGCGAAACCAAAATATAAGACAGATGCAGCAATTCTAGGAATTATCACCTATTTAATTTTCTTGTATGCAAATAATTCTTGGCTTACATTGACAAATCGTTTAGCAAAAGCTGGGGAACAAGGACTTTATGGTTCTGGTCAAGGAATGGTCTTCGGAATTCAAGTAACTGATATGGGAGTTTTCTTGGGAATTTTCCTAGGTGTGCTTGTCGGTTGGATGGTGAATAAGTTTGGGAACATTAAGCTACACCGTTACCTTTCCCCTTATTCTGGAACAAAATCAGTCTATATTCTTATCGTCTTTACAACTATTTTATTCGCCATGGGAATCACTTATGTTTGGCCAGTCGTTAACGCTGCCGTTGAAGCAATTGTCAAAACAACTACCACAGCAGGTTCTCTAGGCTTCTTCTTCTATGGTTTCTTAAATCGTTTGTTGTTGCCACTAGGTTTGCATCATTTCTTATGGATGCCGATTTTCTACACTCCACTGGGTGGTACAGCAGAAATCGCAGGTCAAGTCTATAATGGTGCCTTTAATATTTGGTTAGCAGAACTCGGAAACGCCAGTCAAATCACGACAATGCACCCATCCATTGGCTATCTATCAAACTTTGGTTCAATATCCTTACCAATTGGGATTGCCTTTGCACTTTGGAAAACAGCACGTCCTGAAAATCGTAAAAAAGTAGCCGCTATTTTAATTCCAACAGTAACGACAGCATTCCTAGCAGGAGTCACTGAACCACTAGAATTTTTATTCTTATTCCTCTCTCCACTATTATGGTTAGCACATGCCGTTGTCTATGGATTAAGCTTATTCTTTACCAATATAATCGGCATAGATATTCAATTTGATACGGGAATTAATATGATTATCAATAGCTTCGCCTTTCCATCTCGATTGGGACATCAATATTTGATTCCAATTATGTTTGTTGCTACTGCATTACTTGAATACTTTGTGTTTAAACAATTAATTGTTCGCCTTAACATTCCAACATTAGGTCGCGAAAAAATGGATACGACAACCGATACAGAGGATGAATCAACGTTAGTGGATACCAATTCGGAATTTGAACCACAAATTCAAAACATTGTCGCAGGTCTTGGTGGTGCAAATAATATTGAAAATATCATCAATTGCTATACCCGCTTGCGTGTGGATGTGAAAGATGAAAAGAAAGTCAATATTCAACTATTAAAAGATAAAGTAAAAGCTTCTGGTATTGTCGATAAGGGCAAACATGTCCAAATCATTATCGGTGTCGGTGTGGAAGAAGAACGCGAAAAAGTGGAAGCTTATATTGCACATCAAAAAGGAATCAAAATATAAATTTTCAAGAATTGGGGGATTTAAAATTGAGTAATAAATTTGTCATGGTCGGTGGAGGTTCTACACAGTCACCTGGTATTTTAGAAGTCTTAAGACAACGCTCAGAAGAATTATATATAAGTGATTTAGTTTTATATGATATTGACGAAGAAAGAGTTTCTCTTCTAGGTCAATATACAAAGATGTATTATAAAGAATTAGGGTCAAAAGTAAATGTCACTTATACTACAAATATTGATGAAGCTCTGGAGGGAGCAGATTTCTTATTCATGCAAATTCGTCCGGGATTAAATAAACAACGGGCAATTGATGAAAAAATTTGTATAAAAAATGGAATTGTCGGGCAAGAAACATGCGGTTTAGGCGGTTTTTCATTTGCGATGCGGGTGATTCCAGCAGTACTTGAAATCATTCGTAAGGTGAAGGAAATTTGTCCAGAAGCTTGGATTTTAAACTATACCAACCCCGAAGCGATTTTATCTGAAGCAATTTATCGAGAATTTCCAGATGCAAATGTTTTATGTATTTGTGATATGCCGATTTCTATCGAAGGAGCAATTGCTAACTATTTCCATAAAAACTTACGCGATTTAACTTTTAAATACTTTGGTTTGAATCACTTTGGTTGGTGGACAAATATTATTGACGAAAAAGGCAAAGACTTGTTACCAATTTTACGTGAAGATGTCCTTTCTGGAAAAATAGACACCTTGCTTCAATCAAATGAAGAAACCAAAGAGGATCAATACTGGATTGACACGTACAAACAGATGATTCGTTTGTTCAAACGATTTCCAGAATTTTTCCCAAATTGTTACTTACAATATTATCTCACACCAGATGAAATGATTGCCCATGACGATATTTCCTTTACTCGTGGCGATTATGTCATGCAAGGAAGAGAAAAAAGAATTTATGAAGAATGTCGTCGCGTGATTGCTAATGGCAATGCAAAAGATTCTTCTCTTCACGCAGGTGTTCATGGAAATTATATTGTAGATATTGCTTATGCGATTATCCATAACACTAGGGAAAGATTTACGGTCAATCAAAAGAATCACGGAGCTATCTCAAATTTCGACCCAGAAGCCGTGATTGAAGTCCCTGCATATGTAGGAAGTATGGGCGCTGAAACCATTAACGTGGGAGAAATTCCGACATTCCAAAAAGGATTGATGGAAATGCAGAAAGCTTATGAAAAATTAACGGTAGATGCTGCTTTATCAGGTTCTTATCAAACAGCTTTAAAAGCCGTTATGTTAAACAAAACCGTGCCAAATTACACCATTGGAAAAAAAGTGCTTGATGAACTCTATGAAGCAAACAAGAATTTTTGGCCAGAATTAAGCTAAATAAATGTATTTGAGGCTAGGGCAGAGGATTGTCCTAGCTTCTTTACAAAGAAAAACCTCAAGGAAAACTCCCTGAGGTCAAATTTATAAATCTAATGTTGCATAAGAAGCATTGGCTTCAATAAAGTCACGACGCGGTTCCACACGATCGCCCATCAACATTTCAAACACTTGGTCAGCGGCAATCGCATCTTCTACTCGTACCCGAGCCATTAAGCGACGTTCTGGATCCATCGTCGTTTCCCAAAGTTGATGATCATCCATTTCACCAAGCCCTTTATAACGTTGAATATTCGGTTTTGGTGAAGCAGGTAAACTCGCTAAAATTTCTTTTAAGCGATCCTCTGCATCATTTCCCGGTTGAACATAGGTAATATTTTTCCCTTGTTTCACACCGTAAAGTGGTGGCATCGCAATATAAACATATCCCGCTTCAACAAGTGGACGCATGTAACGATAGAACAACGTCAAGAGTAATGTCCGAATGTGTGCCCCATCAACATCGGCATCAGTCATGATGACTAATTTATGATAACGAGCTTTAGATACATCAAAATCGTCTCCAAAACCTGTTCCCATAGCGGTGAAAAGTGAACGAATTTCTTCATTAGCTAAAATCTTATCCATTGTTGCTTTTTCAACGTTTAAAATCTTCCCACGAATAGGTAAAATAGCTTGAAATTCACGGTTACGTCCTGATTTTGCAGAACCACCGGCTGAATCTCCTTCGACGATAAATAATTCTGTACTTGAAGCATCATTACTTGAGCAATCGGCAAGTTTCCCCGGTAAGTTAGAAATTTCCAAAGCACCTTTTCTACGCGTCATTTCCCGCGCACGTTTTGCCGCTTGGCGTGCCTTAGAGGCTAACATTCCTTTTTCAACAATCTTACGTCCAACAGTTGGGTTTTCGAGTAAGAATTTGTTGAAGCTATCAGAGAATAAACGATTTGTTACCGTACTTACTTCTGAATTTCCAAGTTTTGTCTTGGTTTGTCCTTCAAACTGTGGATCTGGGTGCTTAACAGAAATAACTGCCGTTAATCCTTCACGGACATCTTCCCCTGAAAGATTTTCTTCATTTTCCTTAATTAACTTTTGTTTCCGCGCATAATCATTAATCACACGTGTCAATGCCATACGGAAGCCTTGTTCATGTGTTCCGCCTTCATAGGTGTGAATATTGTTTGCAAACGATAAAATCGTGTTATGATAGCCGTCTGTATATTGCATCGCTACTTCTACTTGGATTCCGTCTGTTTCCCCTGCTGTAAAGATAGGTTCCTCAAACAAGACTTCTTTATTGTTATTTAGATGTTCAACGTAAGATTTAATCCCGCCTTCAAAGTGGTACTCACGAATTTCATCCTCTTCGGGACGTTTATCCGTAATTGAGATATGCAGCCCACGATTCAAGAAAGCCAATTCTCGCACACGTGTGGCTAATTTTTCATAATCAAACTCAAGCGTTTCTGTAAAAATCTCTGGGTCTGGTACAAAGTGAACCGCTGTCCCATGGCGTTTTGTTTCTCCGATAACTTTTAAATCATCTACTACTTGTCCGCGTTGATATTCTTGATAATAAATCTTTCCTTCCTTGTAGACACGAACGTCTAAAGTAGTGGATAACGCATTTACCACAGAAGAGCCTACTCCGTGAAGTCCACCGGAAACTTTATAACCGCCTCCGCCAAATTTTCCTCCCGCATGAAGAACAGTAAAGACAGTTTCCACCGCAGGACGACCTGTTTTCGCTTGAATCCCGACTGGAATCCCACGACCATCATCAATAACAGTAATCGAATTATCTTTTTCGATAAATACCTCAATATGTGTAGCAAAACCGGCTAGCGCCTCGTCAATTGAATTATCCACGATTTCCCATACTAAGTGGTGTAGCCCTTGTCCGCTTGTTGACCCGATATACATCCCTGGGCGCTTACGAACTGCTTCCAATCCTTCTAATACTTGTATCTGGCTCGCATCATATTCTTTTGCCTTTTCGCGTAATTCTTCAATATTGCGCTCTTCTGCCATGTATTACACTCCTATCTACAAAGCTTAAGTATCTTGACAAAACGAGCAATTTCTCTGCCAACTACTTGTGCTTTCCTATCAACCTTTAACACTGAAAAAAGCCGACTCACATCGACAATTTTCACGAAATTTGCTTCTTCTATTATACCATTAAATGAAAGAATTAGCTAATTTGCCTCGCGCTTTATTTTGATTAAAATAGGGATAAAATCGCAAAGAATCTGAACAGCAAACTGCCCAGATTCTTTCGCTTATTCTTCAGTGATTTCTTCTTCGATTTCTTTGATAACCTCTTCTAACGGAATGTCCTCATTCTTTGATGAAATACTGTTAACTAACCCGGGAATGTCAATACCCATAGTTCCTAAGACGTCTAAGCCACGTTTTAAGGTCGTTTCGGGTATTCCTAAAATTTTGTTTGCGCCATCACCACCGTAAAGGTTGATACTATCGACTTTTCCTAAGTTTTCTGCAGAAGCCGAAACAATTTGTGGTAAGACATCTAAGACAAGACTAAGCTTCCCAGCTTCGGTATATTTCGCCATTGCTTCAGCTTTCTTTTCAAGTGCTTCTGCTTCGGCAAGACCAATTTTACGGACTTTTTCAGCTTCCGCATCCCCTTCGATACGAATCCGTTCCGCTTCGGCTTCGGCTTTGGCAATCGCTTGTGCTTTGAGTGCAGCTGCTTGTTGTTCCACTGCGTAACGTTCCGCATCGGCTTTCTTACGAACATCGGCATCATATTCTCTTTCACGACGAAGAATTTCTTTTTCTTCCAACTCAATTTGTTTTGTCCGTTCGATAACTTGAACCTGCATTTGTTCCGCAGTTGTTGTTTGTTTGGCTTTAGCGGATTGAATATCATAGGCTTGGTCGGCTTCGGCTTTGGCAATATCTTGTTCTTTTTTGTAGGTTGCTAGTTTCAACTCTTTGTCTTTGGTTGATTCAGCAATTTCTGTTTGGCGTTCTAGTTCGGCACGTTGCGCTAATTGTTCCGCATCTGCCCGTTTAATACGTGTTTCTTTGGCTGCTTCAGCTTCAGCAATATCTGCATCACGACGTACTTTTGCAATCTGTGGACGTCCCAAGCTATCTAGGTAACCATTGGTGTCACGAATTTCCTTAACCGTGAATGAGACAATCGTAAGCCCCATTTTCATAAGATCACTCGCCGCCATTTCTTGTACCTTTTCCGAAAATTCGTCGCGGTTTTGATACAAGTCTTCAACGGTCATGCTCCCAATAATTGCCCGTAAATGTCCTTCTAAAACTTCACGTGATTCAATTTCTAAATCTTCACGTGGT
The DNA here is from genome assembly GCA_031261705.1 of Lactobacillales bacterium. GTDB lineage: Bacteria > Bacillota > Bacilli > Lactobacillales > Streptococcaceae > JAISJD01. The sequence goes on along the minus strand of JAISJD010000014.1, from coordinate 47,267 downwards.
TTTCCCAAATATTGTTCGGCAGCCGTTGCAATCTCTTCAATGGAAGAACCAACCTTGACCATGACTGTCCCATTCACGATAACTGGCACGCCGGCTTTTGTGTACACTTCTTCCGTTGCAACTTCTAGTTTCGAGCTTAGTAAGCTTAGTTTCTTGGCTTGTTGAACGATTGGAAGGACGAACGTCCCACCCCCACGAACAATTTTCACCTTGTTGCCAAACTGGTCTGTATTGACATTATTGTTCCCAAGTAAGCTTCCTGACACGATTAACGCCTCATCAGGTAGTGCTGTTCGATAACATGATTTGATAAATATTAATAGAATAGCTAATACAATGACAACAAGAATCACATCTGAAAAAATTGAATTTGTTAACATTTCTAACATGTACTCTCCTCCTAATTCACAAAGATAAAACAACTTAGTTCACTTAAAGTGCTGCTCTCTCATACTTCACCACATAGGCAATTCCTTCTCTTACCTCAATGATAAGTACCGTTTCTCCTTGTTTAATTCCATCCGGAGGTTTATCTTCCAATTGATACAAACGTGCGGGCTTATTGGTTTTTGAAAAGCCACCACCAGAAATCAGCACCTCTCCAGTCGAAGTCGTATCTGGTATCCCCAAAGTGAGCTTCCCTAATAAGTAATCCTTTTCGCCGACCATTGTATCTTTCTCGGTCAACTTATTGTATGCCACCATTCCGGGAATTAAAAATGCCGAAATTAACGTATACACTAAAATCGCTATTAATAATAAAATCACAAGAAAAGCAATCGTTCCTTGCACACTGGAAAAACTATTGTTAATTAAGCGACTGACAGACTTCGCCACTCCTCACACCCTCTTTCTGAAATAAACATTTAAATCACAGATTCATTTCTAAAATCTTTTGTGATTTATATTAATCTTACTATTTCTACCCTTAAAAACAAGTAAAATTCTTATTATTTTTAAAAATCAGTCCAAAGAAGTAAGCAAAGACAAAGAGCCAAAAAGCAGAGAATACGAACGATTCCCTGCCTTTATTTTGATTCATTTCATGTGGTACATGCACTGATTGGTATTCCTATCCACTGTTTCACGCACTACTCCGTCATACAGTTCCTACTAACAGCAAGCTGCAAGCAGAACTAGCATATGAAAGCGAGACTTCGACCTTACTTAGTGATTATTGGACTGAATAGTTTGGTGCTTCTTTGGTAATTTGAACGTCATGAGGATGACTTTCTTTTAGTCCTGCGCCACTCATTTCGATGAATTGTGCATTTTCACGAAGTTCATGAAGATTGCCAGCACCGACATAGCCCATACCTGCTTTTAAGCCACCAATCATTTGGAAGATAATATCACTAACAGCACCTTTATAGGCAACGCGACCTTCAATTCCTTCTGGTACAAGTTTATTTGCTTCATTGACCGAACCTTGGAAGTAACGGTCAGAAGAACCTTTTTCCATAGCGCCAAGAGAGCCCATGCCACGATAGGTTTTGAAACGACGACCTTGATAAATTTCAAATTCACCTGGAGATTCATCCGTTCCGGCAAGCATGGAGCCAAGCATCACTGCATGTCCGCCAGCCGCCAAAGCTTTGACAATATCCCCAGAATATTTAATGCCCCCATCAGCAATAATTGCTTTTCCATATTCACGAGCAACAGTTGCTGCATCATAGACTGCTGTAATTTGTGGAACACCAACACCGGCAACGACACGAGTTGTACAAATAGAACCAGGACCAATCCCAACTTTGACAACGTCTACCCCTGCATCATAGAGGGCTTTCGTTCCTGAAGCCGTGGCTACATTTCCCGCAATCAATGTTTGTTCAGGGAATTTTTCACGAATTTCTTTAATTTTGCGGATAACGCCAGCAGAATGGCCGTGTGCGGTATCAATAACGATAGCATCGGCTCCCGCATCAAATAATGCTTCTGCACGTTCAAAGGTATCACTTGTCACACCAACCGCCGCAGCGACTAATAAGCGACCATGTGCGTCTTTTGCCGCATTTGGAAATTCAATCACTTTTTCGATGTCTTTAATAGTAATTAAACCGCTCAACCGACCTTCGTCATCCACAATAGGTAATTTTTCGATTTTATGTTTTTGAAGAATACTTTCCGCATCTTTCAATGAAGTTCCGATTGGTGCCGTAACTAAGTTTTCTTTTGTCATGACCTCATCAATTTTAATTGAATAGTCTGTCACGAAACGTAAATCACGGTTCGTAATAATTCCCACTAATTTACGGTTTTCAATGGTATCGACGATTGGTACACCACTAATGCGATATTTTGCCATCAATGCGTCGGCTTCTTTTACTGGACGATCGGGAGTTAAGAAAAATGGGTCAATGATAACGCCACTTTCTGAACGTTTCACCTTACGCACTTCGTCGGCTTGTTGAGCAATCGACATATTTTTGTGAATAACGCCAAGCCCACCCTGACGAGCCATCGCAATCGCCATTTTTGAGTCGGTAACAGTATCCATACTTGCTGAAATAACTGGGATATTTAACTTTATATTTTTCGCCAATTGAACACTCATGTCCACTTCGTTTGGCAATACATGACTTTCTGCTGGAATCAACAGAACATCATCGAATGTATACCCTTTTTTGACAAATTTTTCTTCCCAATTAGACATCTGAAAAATCACTCCTCATTCACATTTTTTTGTTTTTTTCTTCGCTAAACCTTAGTAAAATTGTATTATTTTTTGACTACAAGCATACCACGTACAACCGAACAACGTCAAGACTTTCATTCTATTTTTTAGGAATTGTTCGGAAACTATAATTGTTGTTTCTTGCGTTATTAAAAACGTTCGTATTTTAAGCTGATATGAAGAACTCTCAAACACTTTTTCGTGCTTGAGAGTGTATTTCACTATTTTTTGACGAACTTTGAGGCGTCATCTGAAGACATGTTTATATATTTATAGCAGGTACCAACTGATACGCCGACCTTGCCGCTGATTTCTTGAATTGTTGCTTTTTTATCGAAATATAAGGTACGTATCTTTTTCACTGTACGTCCATCAATTTTTGGACGACCGCCGACCTTGCCGTTTTGACGCGCTTTTTTAAGACCAAGCATGGTGCGCTCTTTGATGAGGTCACACTCCATATTGGCTAAATGCTCCATCAGTTGAAAATAAATTTTTCCATCTGACTTGCGCGTGTCAATCTCTTCTTCTAAAGAAACAAGATTTACCCCTTTTTCTTTAAAAATAGAAGTTAATTCCGTCAACTGACGTGTTGATTTTCCAAGGCGATTAAGCTTTGTTACGACCAAAGTATCTCCAGCTTCTAAAACCTGTATCAAGCTCTCAACATCTTTGAGTTCGCCCACCTGCTCGTTTTCTTCATGCGTTGGTTCAAATATTTTATCACAGCCAAACGACTCCAATTGTTTGAGTTGGCTTTCCAAATCAACATCGTGAATCGTCACGCGTGCAAATCCCACTAATTTCATAGGTTCTCCTTTTTACTTCCCGTACATATTCTCTCTTTTATAAAAAATCTTATCATTATAAATCTATCATAAATCAAGAGAAAAATATAGAAAAATCATTAATAAAACGTAGAATATTTGAATATTTTCAATGAATAAACGAGAGAAAGAAAACAAGACCGAGGATTAAGCGCCTCAGCCTTGAAATTTGTAAAAAATTATGCAACTTCCATTGATAATACTTCGTGGAAGACACGTTGTGTTAACTCAGTTTTTTGTTCTTGAGTTAGATATTTAGTGTTTACGCAGTAGCCTGAGATACGTACGATAACATCTTCACCGTTCATAATCTTGTCGTATACGTCATTTAAGTCCATAACGTTCAAGTTTACGTGTTGGCCACCTGTTGTAAAGTATGCGTCAATGATGTCTACTAAGTTGTCGATTTGTTCTTCACGAGTTTTACCTAAGGCACGTGGAGATACTTGAGTTGTTAGTGAGATACCGTCGTTACATTGGTGGAAGTCTAATTTAGATAGACTACGTAGGTTTTGTAACCAGCCGCCTTGTGCTTTGTTTGATGGGTTAGCTCCTGGTGAGAAAAATTCTACTTCAGAAGTGTTTGTTGTTCCATCTTCGTTTAAGAATACACCACGGTGAACTGGAGAGTTCCCAGTTTGTTTAGAGTAAGCCACGTTTGAAGTAATTGTTAATAATGAAACAGTTGCTTCAGCATCTTTGTAAAGTGTGTGACGGTCTAATTTTTCTTTATACATACGAGTAACCATTAAGGCGATTTCGTCTACACGGTCATCATCTTCACCCCAACGAGGGAAGCTTCCTTCTACTTTGTAGTCGTAGATGTAGCCATTTTCATCACGGATAGGTGTTACTTTTGCATATTTGATTGCTGACAATGAGTCTACTGTGTTCGCAAAACCACAGATACCGAATCCCATATTTGCACGTACTTCTGATGGTAAGAAGGCCATTTGTACAGCTTCGTAGTTGTATTTATCTGTCATATAGTGAATGATGTTTAACGCATCTACATAAGTGTCAGTTAACCAGTCCATTGATTTGTCGAAGTTTGCTAAAACAGTGTCATAGTTTAATACATCGTCAGTTACTGGTTCAATATCGAATACTTTGTAATCTCTATGAACATCGTCATACCCACCATTAAGACCTGTTAATAATGCTTTTAAGACGTTTACACGAGCGCCAAAGTATTGAAGATTATGACGTCCTTCTTCATTTTCAGGGTCAAGTGGAGAGACGCAGCAAGAGATACAGCTCATTTCGCCATAACCGTCTTTTGCCATTGTGTCTACACCTTCGTACTGGATAGATGAATGTTTAATAGACATGTCCATGCAATAACGACGGAAGTTTTCAGGTAAGCTTTCAGACCATAAAACAGTTAAGTTTGGTTCTGGAGAGTTCCCAATATTGTCTAATGTGTTTAAGAAACGGTAGTCCATTTTTGTTACGCGATGGCGTCCGTCATTTCCCATACCTGCCATTGAAGTAGTGATGAATGTTGGGTCACCTGAGTAAAGTTCGTCGTAACCATTTGTACGAGCGAATTTCACTGTACGTAATTTCAATACGAAATCATCTACAAATTCTTGAATTTCAGATTCAGTGAATGTTCCTTCTGCTAAGTCACGTTCAGCGAAAATATCTAAAACGATTGGCACACGACCTAATGAAGTAGCTGCTCCGTTGATTACACGACATACAGACATGAACGCAATGTTTACCCATTGGATTGCTTCTTTTGTGTTGTAAGCTGGACGACGAACATCCACGCCATATTGGTCACCTAAGTTGATAACTTGTTTTAATGCTTGGATTTGTAGTGAAATTTCTTCACGTAAACGAATTGATTTTTCATCAATCTTAGTATATTTATCTAAATCTTTTGCTTTATCTTTAATCAAGAAATCTGCTCCATAAAGAGCTAAACGAGCATACATACCGATGATACGTCCACGAGAATATGAATCTGGTAAACCTGTTACAGTGTGTGCATGACGCGCATGACGAATGTTGCTTGTGTAAGCACGGAAAATTCCGTCGTTTACTGTAGAAACTTTTGTTGTGTAGATGTCGTGTAAGTTTTCATCAATTGGATAACCGTTTTCTTTTAATACTTGTTCTGCAGTACGGATACCACCTTTTGGCATGAAGCTTAGACGGAATAATTCTGAGTTTTGTAACCCGTAAATTAATTCATCTTCTTTATCAATGTATCCTGCTGGAATTAGGTCGATAGATGCTACACGATCGTTATCCATTGGGAATTTTGTTGCTTCATAGTGATCTTTTGTGTCTTCAACGATTTTTTTGATTTTTAATGAGCGTTCAGTAGCACCAGCTAAAAATGCTTCGTCTCCATCGTATGGACGGTAGTTATCATTTACGAATTTACTAACTGATACTTTATCCTTCCAATCTGCTCCTTCAAAACCATGCCATGCTTTTTCAAATACGTTTTCTGTTGTTTCCACTGTGTTTGTTGCCATTTTTTATCTCCTCTTTCCCTGTGTTTTATAAACCTACGATTTCTTGATTCGTCATGGTTATTATATGCAACGTGAAGCGTTTCCACAAGGCTTTTTTTGAAATTTCTTTTGTATAACAGATAAGAATTTCTGCCAAACTGTATTAATTATCGCTTTATTATTAGGGAAATAAATTAAGGAAATTGCGCCAACTGTAACATTTTAGTATACTCCTGTACTACTAACTTTTCTTTAACATTTTTCTTGAAAATACAACAAAAAAACAGTACATGAAAGGGAACGCACAAACAATTATGCCTTCCCATTTTAATTTATTCTAAAATTCTGTCATGTCGGTAAAACATTCATTAATTATCTTTTCTACATCGCTTACTTCTAATGGAACAAATGGAGCAATCCCAAGATGACCATTTTTGACCGCATGTTCACTCATTTCATGAACGAGCTTTGTATCCGCAATGCCGACTTCTGGTAAGGTCATTGGAACTGAGGTGGTCTTTTTGAAATAATGATACGTCTTTTCAATTCCAATATGAGCAGCTTTTTCATTATCTTTTTCCTGCACATCCCAAACATTTCGTGCATAAGTTGCAAATTTTTCGTGCGTTGTGGGATCTGTATCTACACAGAATTTCATCCAACGAGGGGTCAAAATCGCTAGTCCAACCCCATGCGTAATGTCGTAATAAGCAGATAATTCATGTTCTATTGGATGACACGTCCAACCACCACTTCGTCCATTTCCCGGAATGCCATTAAGTGCCAAGGTAGACGACCACATCAAATTTGCCCGAGCATTGTAATCTTCGGGATTTTCGAGAGCCACAGGACAATTTTTAATAACTGCTTTCATCAAGCCCTCTGCAATATTGTCTTGGACATCTGTTCCTTTTGTCCGATTAAAGTATTGTTCAAATAAGTGCGACAAAATATCTGCTGAGCCTGCTGCCGTTTGATTTTTTGGTACACTAAAGGTATTCACTGGGTCAAGAAACGAAGCTTTCGGAATTAAATTCCAACCGCTCGTGCCTAATTTTTCGTTGGTTTCTGGATTAGAAATCACGGCGTTCCGATTCATTTCCGTTCCAGTCGCTGCTAGAGTAAGCACATCTACAATAGGAATCGCTTGCCCCATTTTCTTATTGTCTAACACCAAGTCCCACGGGTCACCCTCATAATAAACGCCACCAGCAATCACCTTGGAAGCGTCAATTACCGAGCCGCCACCGACAGCTAAAATCACTTCAATGTCGTTTTCACGAATAAGCGCTACGCCTTTACGCACCGAGTCAATCTTTGGGTTTGGCGCAATTCCTGATAATTCTGTTACTTCAAAGCCTGCTTCGTCCAATAAATCACTAATCTTATCGTACAACCCCGTCCGTTTAATCGAACCGCCACCATAAGTTAGTAACACCTTTTTCCCATATTCCGCCAAAATCTCTGGCAATTCATCTAAACGGTCATTCCCAAAATGAATATCAGTCGGAATATACAAACGAAAATTCTTCATACTTGCATGCTCTCCTCTCGTTACAGGACAATAAAACTCAACTTTCTTTACTACGATACCTTTTTCACATTCATTATAACAAATCTATCTAGTGTTTCCAAAATTTTAGTCATGATGAAATGCCATGTAGTAGAACAGGCTGACAAACACTGCTCCACCGATAATATTTCCCGCATAAACTGGGAAGAAATTACCTAAGAACTGTGCCCAAGTTGCCCCACCTTCAAAAATCGCTGCTGGAATCACAAATGCGTTTGCCACGCTATGCTGAAAACCAATCGCTACAAAAGTCATTACTGGAAACCAAGTCGCTAAAATTTTCCCCGCTGCATCCTTTGCTCCATAACAAAGCCATAATGCCAAGCCAACAAACCAGTTACAGCCAATCCCTGACAGAAAGCCTTGAAGTGGCGTTGCCGCAATTTTTGATTGAGCAACGGCAATCGTTTCCGCCTTAAAATCGCCAACATGTGTCATGCCCACTACATGCCCAAAAACATACGCAACAAACACTGCTCCAACAACATTCATCAGAGTAATAACCAGCCAATTTTTCACTAAATCTGCTAGACTGACTTTTTTCCCAATAAACGAGGCTGCAACCGCCATCATATTTCCGGTAATTAATTCACCGCCTGCAAGCAAAATAACGATTAGTCCGATTGGAAACACGGAGGCTCCAATAAACGAAGCAAAGCTCCCCCACTCATGTGCTACACTTGAAATCACGCGGATATAAGCAAGATAGCCCAGTGAAATCATCGCCCCACCAATAAATCCTAAAACAATTTTTGATTTCATTGGTTTTGCAACTTTTTTCTCTCCCGTCTCTATCGTATATGCCAATATCTCCTCTGGTTTCAACATTTACTTCTTTCCCCTTTCCTTGCCAAGACAAAAGAAAACGCTTAGAAAATAAACTACTTAAAAATTCCCCAGCTTTTTATTTCTCCACTCAACAATTTGCCGCCCTTGGCAATTCGTCCTAATTTTTTCCTTTATTATTCTATCATAAGTTGTGAAAAAAAGAACGAGGAAATGAAAAAACGAACGCTAAAAGTACAATTTTTCCTAGACGAGAAAATCTGAAGTGTAAAAACAAAGAATGGAATAACTAAGGAAAAAATTTCTCTCATAAACTTCAAGTTCTTTCCTCCACTGAATGACGGAGTAAAATTCTATTGCATGGCAGTATCTTTCTTAATTATTGCGATTGAACATTCACTTTAATAGAAAAACGAGCGATAAAGGATTCTTCATCACTCGCACGATTCTCACTTTTTAGCCAAACACAAGGTAAGCGCCCGCTGCAACGGCATATTTATAGCTTAACACTGGCGTATTATCCATCACTACCCGTAATCTCTTACGAAAAGCAGCATTACATTCTGTATTGTCACCACCGTGAATATAGCAAGAATCATGGTGCATACATGCTTCATCTAGGTCATCTGTTGGTTGGATGTCGGTACCGTTGTTGCCTAGGCCACAATAATTACCGTAAATCAAAAGTGCTCTTTCTTTCACAGATGTTTCAGAGTTTCCAAAAGAGTTCACCACATAACCAATTTCTAACACAGCATCTTCCACTTGATCTTTTTTCGCTTGCTTGATATCAAATTTGTGGTTTCCTTTGCTATCAGTAGAAATGTAATTCTTGACTACTTCAATAATTTCTACCTTTTCTGTTGAAGATGATGATGAAGTTTCTGCGCCTGCCACCACGTTTCCTAAAGTAAAAATCCCGATAATTGAACCTACTGCTACGACTAATTTTAAAATTTTATTCATGCTTTTTCTCCAATCTTTAATTTTCAATAAATTTGTATAATCCTTCTTTTTCTGCATCAAATCTTATTACTTCTCCTTTGGCAATTTTCATCACCTCTGGAACTTTCTCTAACATGAGCTTATCTTTGACCTTTTCATAATAATCATCCGCTTTTTTATTGGTGTCAAAATAATAGACTTTCTTATCTGTATCAGAAAGAATACTTTCAAATCCTTTGATAAAGCTCTGACACATACCACAATTATTTCTACCCGCATAAAGAATATAAGATTCTCCACTATTTTCAAGTAGTTGGAACAGCTCTTTATTGCTAATCGGATAAATTTTTTCTTTCTTTTCTAAGCTCTTCATTGTTGTATCATAGTGTTTTATTTTTTCCTGTTCCTGATTTTCCAAATAAATTTTCTCTATACTCTTCGCATCGCTTACATGCACAAATGATTTGTTCACATAGAAAATGCCAAGTACTCCCACAGCAAAAAATAGTATAGCGATTCCCACAACTTTTTTTCTCACGTTTCCGTTCCTTTCACTTTTCATCAGCTGACCTCAACCCTACTCCACATACCGTTAGAGTACTCAACCAATACTCCTACTCTCTACAACGAGTATAGCGTCTTTCTTCCTCACAACCAGTAAAAAAACGTCAAAAGTCCTTGAGCACACGCAAAAAAGCACCAACTCAACAAAGAGTCAGTGCTTCAAAGATAATGACTTATTTTTCTTCCAAGTAGTATTTATCAACTACATTTAAGTTTTTATCAAAATCGTAAACTAATGGTGGGAAGTTAGGGATTTCAACATCCATAATTTCATCATCAGATAATTGTTCGATATGTTTTACTAAAGCGCGGATAGAGTTGCCATGTGCGCCTACAAATACGTTTTTACCTTCTTTAAGTGCTGGAGCAATTTTGTCTTCCCAGAAAGGTAATGCGCGTTCCAATGTAACTTTCAAGTTTTCAGCATCTGGAATTACTGAATCATCTAATAATGAATAACGACGATCCGTGTGTGCTGAATATTTATCATCACGAGGCATTAATGGAGGTAATACATCGTAAGAACGACGCCAAATGTGTACTTGTTCATCTCCGTGTTTTTTCGCTGCATCGGCTTTATTTAAACCAGTTAAACCACCGTAATGACGTTCGTTTAAGCGCCAAGATTTTTCTACTGGCACCCATAATTGATCAGAGTATTCTAATACATAGTTTGTTGTTTTGATTGCACGTTTTAATACTGAAGTGTAGGCAATATCAAATTCGATGCCAGCATCTTTCACTAATTTCCCAGCTTTGATTGCTTCTTCTACCCCTTGTTCAGCCAAATCTACATCAGCCCAACCAGTGAATAAATTTGATTTGTTCCATTCAGATAAACCGTGACGCGCAAATACTAATTTTGCCATTATTGTAAAACTCCTTCATAATAAATTTCTTGAAAATTACATTTCCGTTTCCATTGTACTACTATCTCACTCAATTTTCCACCCTAAACTCTAGGAGTAGCCTAGGTTTTAAAGACTATCTACGAGCTTGCGATTGCATTGAGCTTGCGATATTGTATTTCTTTTTCAACAGCATGCGTGCTCCAATTGCCAATGCCCCAATCACTAAAATCACTGGACTTGGCAAGAAAGGATTGATTACTGAAGGTAAAAAGGCCGTTAACGTAAAGGATAATATCCAAATAAACATCCCAACCACTAGAATCAACCCCGTTTTAAACCAACCCGGACGTTTCGAGCGGTCTGCTCCTGGCGCTTCATATTGATAAACGAGCTTATACATCACGTAGAACATCAGCCCGCCGACAGCTGCCATCGCAAAAAGTGTGATTATTCCAAATTGCGTGCCTTTGTTGCGACCGACAATTCCTAAAATTCCCAGCATAATTCCCATTAACCCAAGTAACAATAGGAAGTTATCCAACCACATTAGGGCTGGTTTTGTTGTCACTTTTTTAATTGATTTATCTTCGGGTTTTCCGATAATTTCTGTGGCACGTTCACTAACGGTACCGTATAATTGCCGAGCGGTTTGCCCTGATTTTTGATGTTCCACGATTTCTGGTAACATCTCTGCAAATTTTCTTACCTTTGTTTCTTCTGAGACATTACCGTTTTCTAATTGCTTGTTCAAATCAAACATATATTGCTGGTTTTTCTTTGTTAATTTTTCCGTTAATTCGCGATTTTTTTCCACCAAATCACGTAGTTCTTCGTTTTCCATGATTTCCCTCTTCTCAAAGCCCATTTTTTAAACGTTAAATCGAAATTCCATGATGTCGCCATCTTGTACTACATAGTCTTTTCCTTCCAAGCGGACACGTCCCGCTTCCTTAGCTGCGTGCATGGTGCCATACTTGTCTAAATCTTCAAAGGAAACTGTTTCGGCACGAATAAATCCACGTTCAAAGTCGGAATGGATAATACCAGCAGTTTGTGGCGCCTTCATCCCACGACGGAAAGTCCATGCGCGTACTTCCTTTTCGCCAGCGGTAAAGTAAGTCCCAAGACCTAATAGATGATAGGCCGCACGAGTCAGCTGATCCAAACCAGATTCTTCTAAGCCCATTGCTTCTAAAAATTCCGCTTTTTCATCATCCTCTAATTCAGAAATTTCTTCCTCTGCACGAGCTGAAATGACAACGACATCCGCATTTTCAGTAGCAGCGAAATTGCGAATTTGTTGTACGTAATCAATGGCATCCGCATCTGCCACTTCATCTTCTGATACATTTGCCACATAAAGAACAGGCTTCGTTGTTAATAGAAACAAACGTTTCACCACTTTTTCTTCTTCTTCGGTAAATTCAATCGAACGAGCAGACTTGCCTTCTTCGAGTACAGGTTTAATTTTTTGCAATACCGCAAATTCTGCCACGGCATCTTTATCTTTTGTTTTCGCTACTTTTTCCACACGGGCATAGCGTTTATTGATAGATTCTAAATCCGCTAAAATCAACTCTAAATTAATCGTTTCAATATCTTCCAGTGGGTCTACTCGCCCTTCTACGTGAGTGATATTGTCATCATCAAAGGCACGAACCACATGCACAATCGCATCTACTTCCCGAATGTTTGCTAGAAACTTATTTCCTAGACCTTCTCCTTTTGACGCCCCGCGTACAATTCCGGCAATATCCGTAAATTCAAAAGTTGTTGGAACAGTTTTCTTTGGCTTCACTAGCTCCGTCAAGCGTTCTAAACGCCAATCCGGCACTTCCACCATTCCCACATTAGGGTCAATCGTCGCAAAAGGATAGTTTGCGGCTTCTGCTCCTGCTTTTGTAATTGCATTAAATAAAGTTGATTTCCCAACGTTTGGTAAACCAACGATTCCGGCTGTCAACGCCATAGTTCATTCAGCTTCTTTCTTTTATTTTTCTTGGTTGTTGAAAAGATTTTCCCTTTGGAAACTACTTTTCCTCTTTAGGTAAAACCTTTTTAAGTCGTTTCTCAAAATCGCGACGTGTCATCATGACAATATGTCCGCAATTTGTACACTTAATCTTAATATCTGCCCCCATGCGAATGATTTCCCAGCGGTTTGCCTTTTTACCCGTCGATTTCACCACACAAGCATGAGGTTTCTTCATTTCTACAAAATCGCCCAAATCGTACATGCCTTTTCGCCTCCATTAAAATTAAGTCTAATCGTCAAACATTATAACAGATTTTCGACTGGAATTAAATTGAATATCCCCCTAAGCAACAAAAATACGGGAACTTTTTGCCCCGTATTAATCATTTTGTTAGGAATGCTTATAATCTCTCAATGATACAAGAATAATGGATCGAAAAATTAATTATCCTCCATATCAAAATGAACGTCTAACAAGTCTAAAATCCGCGTCAAATCTGATTGACTGACGTATTCAATTTCAATTTTTCCTTTATCGCCTTTGTCTTGGATGACGACACTCGTCCCAAATTTATCCATTAATAAATCTTCGCTTTCACGAATATAATAAGGCTTCGGTGTTTTTCCAGGGCGCTTTTTCTCACGAGCGCCTCTTTCGTTCATCTCTTGCACTACGGCTTCTAGCTGGCGAACGGTCAGACTTTCTTTGACTGCACGATTGGCCAAGGCGATAATTTGTGCTTTATCCTTTAGCCCAAGCAGTGTCCGTGCTTGCCCAGTAGAAAGAGTTTCCTTTTGAACTAGCTCTTTGACAAGACTTGGCAAAGTCAATAATCTTAGATAGTTTGCGATATACGGACGAGATTTTCCAAGGCGTTCTGCCACTTCATTTTGTGTCAACTTTAGATTTCTCATCAGCATTTCATAGGCTTCAGCTTCTTCTAGCGGGTTCAAATCTTCCCGTTGTAAATTTTCAAGCACTGCCACCTGCATCATCAGTTCTTCGGTAAACTCACGAACAATCGCTGGAATCGTTTCTTTTCCGGCTAATTTTGAAGCACGAAAACGACGTTCCCCTGCAATAATTTCATAGCCCTTAACCTTTGATTCACGGACAATGATTGGTTGAAAAACACCATCCTGCTTAATAGATGCCGCTAATTCCTTTAAAGAATCCTCGTCAAAGGTTTTCCGAGGTTGGTAAGGATTCGGACGTAAATCAGCTAGTTCTAGCTCAACCACTTGTTCAGACTTTGTATCAATTTCTTCTAATGAAGTAATTTCTTCGGTAAATAGGGCATCAATCCCTCTGCCCATTACTTTTTTCTTAGCCACGTTCTAGCACTTCCTTCGCTAATTGATTATAGACTTCCGCACCCTTACTTCTTGGTTCATAGTCGATAATTGACAATCCATGACTTGGCGCTTCTGCTAACGCCACATTTCTTGGAATAATCGTATCGTACACTTTTTCGCTGAAATATTTCCGTACTTCTTCGACCACTTCTGCTCCTAAATTTGTCCGTGCATCATACATCGTTAGCAAGACACCCTCAATCTTCAATTCCGGATTGAAATGCTTTTGAACCAAACGAATGGTATTCAGTAGCTGACTCAATCCCTCTAAAGCGTAATATTCACTTTGAACAGGAATTAGAATAGAATCGCTCGCCGTGAACGCATTAATCGTCAAATGCCCTAAAGATGGAGGACAATCAATCAAAATATAGTCATAATCTCCTTTCACCTCTTCTAAGGCGGATTTCAGTCGAGATTCCCGAGCCATCATGCTGGTTAACTCGATTTCAGCACCCGCTAATTGAATCGTTGCAGGGACAATAGAGAGATTTTCTCTTGTTGTAGGCTTTACAACCTCACGTATCGGCACTTCATTCACCAATACATCATAAATATCCTGTTCCACCTCTGGCTTGCGCACACCTACGCCACTTGTCGCATTCCCTTGTGCGTCAATATCCACAAGAAGTACCCGTTGCCCGAGGTTCGCTAAGCACGCCCCAAGATTTACCGTTGTCGTTGTCTTGCCAACGCCACCCTTTTGATTTGCCACTGAAATAATGTGAGCCATTCTCGTCTTTCCTCCCATTCCTCTTCCTTGCCTCTATTTAAGAGGTGATTTATTCGGTGTCCCCGGTTTTCTCGGGTATTTTTTCGGGGTTTCTTTCGTTTTTTCAATCACAACAATATGCCGCTCGTCCCCTGTTTTCGGTAACTCATAAGCCAACTCCTGCGTAAGCTTTCCACCTAGCAACGCAATCGCATGCTTCGCCTCATTTACTTCCTCTTCAGATTGACTAGCCTTTAAAGCGATAAATTTTCCGCCTTTTTTGGCTAATGGTAAACAAAGTTCAACTAGCACGTTCAACCTTGCCACCGCACGTGCTGTCACAAAGTCAAATTGTCCACGAAATTCTGGGTTTTGCCCAAAGGTTTCCGCACGATCGTGGAAAAATTGCACGCCTGTAAGTCCTAGCTCCTTGGTTAACTCTTGTAAAAAAGTAATCCGTTTATTTAATGAATCAACGATCGTCACCTGTAAATTAGGATAAAGAATTTTCATCGGTAAGCTTGGAAAACCAGCTCCCGCCCCAACATCTACTAAGGTAACTTCCTTGTCTTTTGGCAATAATTGAAATAAAACAGGTGCCACTGAGTCGTAAAAATGTTTTAAATAGACTTCCTCTTGCTCAGTAATCGCCGTTAAGTTCATCTTTTCATTCCACTCAACAAGCAACCTAAAATAGCTAGAAAATTGTCTTTCTTGCTCTTCACTTAAAAGAATGCCGTTTTCCGCTAACGCTTTTTTAAATTGTTCTGGCGTCATCATCTCTGCCTCATTTCTTTTTAAATCGTGAAACAAAAATCATGTTTCACACACATGTTCTACTATAAAGCAGATTGAAAAAAAAGGCAATTATTTCCGAAAGATTTCTCTATTTTTTATCCCAATGCCACATCTAAAATCATCATCACCATAAAGCCTAGCATGACCCCAAAGACGGCATAATGATTTTTAGAAGAAGTGGTCTGTTGCGCTTCAGGAATCAATTCTTCAACCACGACATAAATCATCGCCCCAGCCGCAAAAGCTAACGCATAAGGCAAAATAAAGGTCATTTCAGAAACTAAAATTGCACCAATCACCCCAGCAATCGGTTCAACCAGACCAGAAGCCTGTCCGTAGACAAATGCTCTCGTCCGACTCAGATTTTCTTGACGTAAAGGAATCGACACTGCTGCCCCTTCCGGAAAATTCTGAATCCCAATCCCAAGCGCTACTGAAACTGCCGCAAGTAGAGCCGCTTTTGGATTATCCATGGAATGAACTGCTCCAAATGCCACACCAACCGCTAACCCTTCCGGAATATTATGCAAGGTAATCGAAAACACTAACAAAATCACGCGCTTCAAATGCGTAGGAAGTCCTTCCTCCTCATGTTGCGGGCCAAAGTGCATGTGCGGAATCGTGCGGTCTGCCACGTACAAGAAAAGACCTCCCGCACCAAAACCAATGCTCACCACAAGCCAAGGAATCGCGCCATTTTCTTCAGCCATCTGAATTGCTGGATCTAAAAGCGACCAGAAACTCGCCGCAATCATCACTCCCGAGGCAAAACCTAACATCAAATTCAACACATCTCGTTTAATTGTTTTGAAAAAGAACACTAGCGCCGCCCCGAGTGCCGTCATAAAATAAGTAAACGCCGTCCCCGCTAACGCCTGTTGCCACGGCTCTAAACGTATTAACCTTTCAATCATTTCAAATCCTCCTTCATTACAAAGCTAAGAGAAGCGCTAGAAATCGAGAAAAATAGGAAAAAGATTTTAAGGTGCTCTTTACCTTGGAATCATTTTGTCTTTTTTCTTGCATTTCTGCTTCTCGTGCTCGACTTCATTACAAAGCTAAGAGGAATCGTTTAGAAATTATGGAAAATAAAGAAATCAAGTGAGGTGCTTTCTGATTTTGCTTGATTTTTGTTTTTCCACTGATTTCTATTCCTCGTGCTCGACTCCATCCCACCATTTAACTACCAAATCTCTTTCTTTCATTCTACACCACTTCACGAACAAATTCTTATCAATTTCATAAGAAAAAGCCCGAAAAACAGTGGACTTCACCATTTTTCGAGCAGCTTCTTATTTAGTTTCTTCAAAGACTTTTTTACTATACATCATGTGAATATCATGATAAAGTCTCAGCATTTCTTCATTGCCGTAATCTGGTTCCCATTGAAAATGTGGAATATTCGGGTAAAGCTCTTGGAAACGTGAGCTAGAGTGAACGACTATGTCAAAATCTTGACTGTAATCGGGTTCAAACTCCTTCACCGTAATATTTTTAATATGGTTTAGCCAGATACGCAAGCGCACCAACAAGTGATAATCGAGCTCTAAGGCAAGTCCCACCACCAAATTATCCATGAAATGCCCTGTCTGCACATAAAGTGGGTAAATGAGATTCACAAAACGCAATTCAAAAATTCCACGACTAACCGAGCGATAAATAAATGGATACAACTTTGCCTCCGCATCGTAAAATTCCCCAATCTTTTCTTTGACATCCTCATAGCCCCGTGAGTTTTCAAAAACACGACCCGTCAAAGATTCAAACCCAGTCGGCACCCCACCTAGATAATAAAAACGGAAAGTTTCATGAAGTAAATCATAGAAAAGTTCATTTTCATCCTCATGTGACATCTCTGGAACAAGGCGTTCCCCTTTCACATAATCAAAAAAGGCTCTCGCAAACCGAATCGGCTCTTGAAATGCAGGTGTTTTTAACAATTGTGCTTTCGTGTCTCTTGCTGAAAGTGAATTGGGTGCTTCTTTTATATCAATCCACATAGAATAAATAAACCAAAAGCTCGCTTCACGTTCTCGGTCTTCTTCTGTTGCAAACCAACTCATATCAAAATCTTCCATTTTATAATGAGGATTTTCCCTAAAGAATTGAATGACCGGCTCATGCTTATCCACAATAAACCCTTTTTCATAGCGCATTTTAGAAATAGCAATCAGCCACTTCATTTCCTCCCCGAAAACATAATTTCCTGTAACATCTATATACGAATATAGATGTTCGTAGACTTCCGCAATATCTTCCTTTTTTAACGCAAACGGCCAAACATTATCGCGTAACCCCAACCAAAAACAATGGAATAGGAAAAAACGAATCACCGTCTCGTTCCCATTCAGCATGAGTGGTGAATAAGAAAAAGAAAGCTTATAATGACGCAAATAAGAAATCAGTGGCGATAACTTGCGTGCCAAGGTCGAGCGTCCAATGTCTTCACGTGCACAAAACTCTTCTGCTGTGGACTTTGGATTATTCAAAATTTCCAGCAAAAACTTAAATGGTAGTGAGTTCCCTAGTAACAACGAACGATACTTATCCATATTCGGTAATGATTTATGTATCATAATCTTTCCAGACTTTACCAAAATCGGTTGATGCTTTGAATCTGCTTTCAGTAAATCCGCATCAATCTGCCGTAAAATATTTGTTACTTGGTGATAGTTTAACAGATGTTTATCTATCAACACTTCCGCCCGATACTCACCCACAGGCATTCCTGAGAGTGTTCGATACAACTCAATTTTCAGCTGGTCAGACTGTCCAAACATCAATTCATCAAAAATCACTTTAAATCCCCCCAGATCATCCAACTTTAATGAATTTAAAACAATACACCTTAGTTTACCAAATTTTTTTTAAAATATGAATAGTTTTCTTCAAAAAATTTAAAATAGATGATTTATATTAACTTTTAATGGCATAACTTGTGCTTTTTATTATAAAAATACTCATTTTAAGCTTTTGATTTCAATTTTTTATAGACATAACTTTAAATGCTTAGCTATTTATTTTCAGCTATTTTTAAAAACCGAACATTTAAAAATCCTCTAATCATTCATTAAAAGCCCTTTAATAAAAGGTTTTTCAAGGGAAAATCATCAAATAAAAAAAGAACAATTTAAAAACAATCCTATTTTGTTTTTATTTTCCCATTCAATAAAATCACTTAGTTATTTAAAAAAACAAGAAAATAGACAAAATTATCTTTCGTCATTCTTTTAACATAGGATTTTTATTCTTTTATAACTAAAAAGGGTAGGACAATGTTCTGTCCCTTTAAAGTTAGACTCCAAAATCTAACTTTAAAGGGACACGACACACCCGCCCTACTCTAAATTTTTTTAATGATATAAATCAAAACGACCCTTACTCATCACTTCTTTCAAGCCACCTGTTGCATAGAGTGATTTATTCATGATTGCTTTTTTGACAAAGCTTGCTGGATAACCTTTGACAGATGATTTTCCGACCAAACCAAATGCATCAGTATTGCCGATAGAGGCTACTGAACCTAGTGATTTAAACGCGAAAGGCTTCATCGCTTGACCATTTATTTGCGCCAAGACGTTTTCAGCTGCCGCAACACCCATTTTCAAGCTAATTTGTGCAGTAGCGGCATACGGACGTCCACTTTCTTGATCCATGACTGCTGAAACATCCCCGATAATAAAGACATGACTATCTTCTGGATCCGTTAATTCTGGAGTTACAGAAACCCGATTTCTACGAGCTTCATAACCTGAGTTAGCAATCACAGGGCTACCACTGACTCCTGTCGTCCAAACAATCGTACCAGCTGTCAATTCCGCTGTTTCATGAGTTTCTGCATTATTTTCATAAACAACTATGCCTTCTTTGATTTCCTTGATAGGTTTTCCTGTTAGAAATTCTACGCCCCAGTCTTTCAAATGTCCGATTCCATAATCGCCTAATTTTTCTGGGAACATCGGTAATAATTTTGTGATTGCTTCTACACAATATAACTTGATTTCTTCTGGTGCCACACCCGCAAGTTCTGCATATTTCTTACGATTTTCACACATGGAACCAAGCAACTCAATCCCTGTGAATCCTGCACCGCAGACCACAAATTTTAAATCATCTGGGTTCTTGGTCTTTTTATAGTCGTTTAATTTTTCAAGGATATGTGCGTAAACCTCTTCTGAAGTCTTGATATCTACCAATTGTAGCGCATATTCTTGCGCCCCTGGAATACCAAACGTTTCTGAAACAAAGCCAAGTGCCACGATAAGATAATCATAGCTGACGGTTTTCCCATCCGCTAAATAGACGGTTTTTGATGCTTTATCAATCTTTTCAATCGTCCCTTGCATAAATACGGTACAATCATTTTTTACCACATCAGCAATCTTATAGCTGATTTTTTCTGCTGGTAGACTTCCCGAAGCCACTTCATGTAAATCTGTTGCTTCATAATGGTAATCATTCCGGTCAATTAATGTAATCTCTACTTCTTTATGTGCCCGTTGCAAAACTTTCAATGACATTAATCCTGCATAGCCTGCACCAAGAATTACTACTTTTGTTTTACTCACTTTCGTTTCCTCCATTAAAGCTGAGAGAATAATAAACCTTTTCTCTCCCCAAACTTTTTGTATCATACACTAATTATTAAAACACGTCTTATTCAATTTGATAAATAATCCGCTCATATTTTTACATTTTTTTCATAAATTTTGATGGTGTACGTGAAAATGAGCAAATAAAGTCCTAAGTCGCAAAACTTAGAACGATAAATTTATTTTTGTCGTTTGTATCCATTGAATAATAGATTTAACACAATAGCCGTCACAGAACTCATGACAATCCCATTAGAAACAAACATTTGTACACTTTGTGGTAACACTTTAAATAAATCGGGTGCCCCATTAAAGCCGACACCAACCGCAATCGCCACACCTGCAATCAAGAGGTTATGGTCGTTTTCAAAGTCCACACGACTTAGCATACGAATCCCTTGCACTGCCACCATGCCGAACATTACCAACATACCGCCACCCAAGACTGGAGCAGGAATAATTTGCGCACAAGCACCTACTTTTGGCAATAAGCCAAGAATGACTAGAAAGAGCGCTGAAAAGAAAATTGGGCGACGTGATTTAATGCCCGAAAGCTGCACTAACCCAACATTTTGAGAAAAACCAGTATAAGGGAAGGTATTAAAAATACCGCCAAGTATTACTGCCAAACCTTCCGCACGATACCCACGCTTCAAGCTATCTTCGGTTAATTCTTCGCCAGTAATATCGGAAAGCGCCAAGTAAACTCCTGTTGATTCCACCATTGACACCATAGAAATGATAATCATCATAAGAATCGACGAAATATCAAAAGTCGGCATCCCAAAGTAAAACGGACGCGGGAAATGGAAAAGCGGGGCTTGTGCCACTGCACTCGTATCCACCATACCCATAAAGCTTGCGACCACTGTACCAATAACTAAACCAATCAACACTGCAATTGAACGAATAAAACCTTTCGTAAAGAAATGAATCCCTAAAATAATCAGCACTGTCATACAGGCTAAAATTAAATCATTGGCTGTTCCAACACCTTTATTATTACTCATATTCCCCATAGCTACTGGAATCAAGGTCAATCCGATAACCGTAATGACAGACCCAGTCACAAGTGGAGGGAAAAGAGAACGAATCTTAGAAAATAAGCCGGCAACTAACACAACAAATATCCCAGAAACGATAATAGAGCCAAAAATTGCCCCTGCTCCATGTCGGCTACCAATCAAAATTAGCGGAGCCACCGATTGAAACGCTACCCCAAGAACAACGGGTAACCCGATACCGAAAAATTTATTGACCTGAATTTGTAAAAAAGTCGCAACCCCACACATGAAAATATCAATGGAAATTAGATAAGTCATTTGTTGAGGCGTATAGTGCAATGCGCCACCGATTAATAACGGGACTAGAATGGAACCAGAATACATCGCTAATAAATGCTGTAACCCTAAAATTGCCGCTTGTCCGTTTTTTCTCTCGTTTAATTCCACCTTATGCGTCTCCTTCCGCAAATTCAACCTGACCGTTGCTAAATCCAGCAATCCGTGCTAAAGATACGACACGCATACCCTCATCTTCTAATAATGCTCGTCCTGTTTGGAAGCTCTTTTCAATCACAATACCCACACCAGCAACCTTCGCTCCAGCTTGTTCACAAAGCTCGATTAATCCCTTTGCTGCTTGACCGTTTGCTAGAAAATCATCAATAATTAATACATTATCCTCACTCGTTAAAAATTTACGTGAGATAGACACTTGGCTTGTCACCTGTTTTGTGAAAGAGTAAACTTCTGAGGTTAACAATTCTTCATCCATAGTAATGCTCTTTGACTTCCGAGCAAAAACCATTGGCACTCCTAAAATTTGTGCTGTATATAGTGCTGGAGCAATACCACTAGCTTCAATGGTCACAACTTTCGTGATTTTTTCTCTTTTAAAAGCATCCGCAAAAACACGACCAATCGCTTCCATTAATTCTGGATCTACTTGGTGCGTTAGAAAGCTATCCACTTTTAATACTTCGCTTCCAAGGACACGACCGTCTCGTTTAATTCTTTCTTCTAGTTCTTTCACTTTTTTCTCTCCTCCATTAAAATCAAAAAAAACAACCTTCCACGACTTTCTACCAAAGCAGAAAAACCGTAGAAGATTGCTCTTATCCACGTTCTTTTCCACTTATAGACCGATATTTGCGGTATCGGGTAGAAACGCTCGTCCATATTACAAGCTTATATAAGGGATGATTCTTTCATAATTTAACATATTTTTCCTGAATTGTCAGTGAGAACGGTCAGAAATTTTTCTCCTCCGCTTTCACAGAAGCAAGCACAGTACAAGCCCTGCCACGACAAGTTTGGTTCTTTCCTTATCAATCGTTAATTCATAGCCCGTCATGGATTGTTTTCTGACAGTAGCAATTACCTGATTCCCTTTAAAAATATCAAAACTCGTTGCAAAAAAATTGCCGCACATGGTAAGACCAACTCCCAATACGTCATAGTGCTGGAAGAACGGAGGAGCATGGTTGTTAATCATCGAAACAAAGCACCCACCAATGAATAGCTCAAATCTCAGATAAGGAGAGTGCATGGTTTCTATCAGTTGGGCAACTTGTCTGTTTCTCGAATCATAAATCCTAAAAATTTTGAGGCATATTGTGAAAAGTGCCACGTACGGTGTAGCAGTTTTCCACATGAGCATCCATCACGACAAAATAAGTAGAGAACCCCCATTTTGTTTCATGGAAAGTCTTTCCATTCTCGATTCCTTCTTTCAGTTAGAACAAGAGTCCTATTCCAAAAAACACCACCTGTGAACAAGCCATAATCGCTAAAATTTTCACCGAACAGATAAACGTTTCTTTTTTCACTTGTTTTGCTAGATACAGTCGACTTTGTTTTACCACCACAGGAAGTAGCAACAAATTAAGTAGCATTGTCCAAGGGGTTAATTTTAAAAATACCGCACAAACAATTGCTAAAAAACTAAAAATAATAGAAATGAGCCACAATTGAAGAGCGGCACGTTTCCCAATGTAATGCACGAGCGTATAGCGGTGATTGCTCTCGTCTTCCTCTAAATCACAAGTATTGTTCGCCAACATGAGATTCGCAATCAATAGCGTGTTGGGCAAGGCAACAAGGAATACCTTTGCTAACGTCAACAGATTCCATGTAAAAACTTGATATGTGTTAATAAAGACACAGATAAGAAAAATCAGAAAGCCCATGGTTAGTCCTGAGAAAACTTCCCCTACTGGTAAACTGGAGAGCGGTCGAGGCCCTGCCGAATAAAAAATTCCCACGGCATAACAAATCATCCCCAGCCACAACACGGGAAATCCCGTCATGAGCGCCACTACTAAACCTAGTATTAGCGAGCTGAAAAACAACCCACCCATGACACGTTTTAACAAGCCTAAATCAATCTTTTCCCGCCCAATCACATTGGTATTTTGCTTATAATCATGTACATCTACTGCATGGTGATAGTCGTTGTAATTATCCCATGCGTCAACAAACATATTAAACAAAACCATCGCCACAAAATAAATCATCAATGGCACGAGGTGAATCGACCGATATTGAAACCAGCTATAACACAATCCTAATAAAAACGGAAAAACACTCGCCGTTTTCGCTTTTATTTCTACCAATTCAAAAAATACTTTCCTAGACATATTCTAACCCTCTCATATTCATTTCCACCTCTTAATTTTATCAAACAATAGCGTTGACGGAAAGCGAGAATTGTTATAGCCTAGAAGTATGATATTATGAACGGAGAACACTGATATGCTTACCAAAAATAACACACCCGTGATTGGCAAACAGCTAGATAAGGTTGCCCAAACGATTGAAGAACATCTAGTTGTACGAAACAAGGACATAGAAAGAGCAACGACTGAATTACAACGTGCAGGAGGAAAAATGTTACGCCCTAGCTTTCTGCTGATTTTTGCAGCGCTTGGCGATACTTCAAAACAATCCGAAGAACAGCTCATTTCTCTAGCTGCTTCCGTTGAGGTGCTACATATGGCAACACTCATTCACGACGATATTGTAGATGATTCTCCGATGAGACGAGGCATACAGACCGTTCAAAGCAAGTACGGGAAAGATATTGCCGTCTATACAGGTGACTTATTATTTACAGTCTATTTTGAGTTACTGGCTTCCTCGGGTGACTTGGGCGATTTTATCAAGGTAAATTCTAAAGCAATGAAGAAGATTTTGCTTGGCGAATTAGATCAAATGCACACTCGTTTTAATCAAGAAATTACAATGCTCGATTATTTTCGCAGTATTTCTGGAAAAACTGCCGAGTTATTTTCTCTTGCTTGTCGGGAGGGAGCTCATTTTGGGTATTGCCCGCCTAACGTCGAAAAGTTAGCCACACGAATTGGTACGAATATTGGTCTGGCTTTCCAAGTGTTAGATGATATTTTGGACTATTCGGCGACTAGAAAAGACTTGAAGAAGCCTGTTTTAGAGGATATTAGTGAGGGTGTCTATACTTCTCCATTAATTTTAGGTATGCAGAAGAACCGCGAGGCATTTTGTCCTTTCTTAGATAAAAAAGAACCGCTAACTGTCGAAGAATCTGACAATTTGCGAAAATTAGTGATTGAAAGTGGTGGACTTGATGCTGCAAAAGAGTTGGCTCAACGCTTGACGCAAAAAGCGCTAGATGACATCGACCATCTGCCAAAAGGAAAAGCCCAAAAGCTTTTATTGAAATTAACAAAAGAACTACTCAAACGAACTTATTAACAACAAACAATCTCAAATCATTTGGGGTTGTTTTTTCTTCTTTTCCTATGATAAGCTTTAAGAAAAAGAAAGTGGGAGGGAGAACCATGTTTCGTGTAATTTTTTCTCATTTAATGACCTTACTTGTAGAGAGCTTTTAGTCCACAAAAAAAGATACCAGCCGAAGCTAGTACCCTTTATCTAATCTCATTAAAGCTTGATAACGTGTAGAGGTTTGCGCTAGCTCGGTCGGTGTCCCGTCAAGCTCTAATACGCCGTCCTCGATAAACAACACTCTATCCATTTGTTCCACACCTAGTAAGTGATGCGTAATCCAGATAACCGTCTTGCCCTCTAAAGCCGTGAAAAAACTATCCAACAATTGATTTTCAGTAATTGGGTCTAACCCAACAGTAGGTTCATCAAGGATAACAATCGGCACATTTTGTAGTAAAATCCGTGCCAATGCTAAGCGGTGACGTTCCCCACCTGAAAAACGCAAGCCCGCTTCATCTACCATTGTCTGAATCCCCTCTGGTAAACTTTCCACCATGCTTTTTAGCCCAACTAGCTCTAAAACACGCCAACAGTCTTCCACACTCGCATTTTCATTTCCAATTCGTAAATTATTTAAAATTGTCGTATGGAAAAGATAAGGATTTTGATGCATCACCCCAATCACCTGATGAATACATGGATTGATGTCCACAACATTCATGTCGTTCAAATCAACTTCCCCACTTGTCGGCTTCAAATCGCCACGTAAAAGTCTTGCCAAGGTGGATTTTCCAGAACCTGATTTTCCCAAAATAGCAACTTTTTCTTTATCACGGAAAGTTAAATTCAACCCTTTTAAAACTTCCTCCTCAGAAGACTCATATTGAAAATGAACATTTCTTACATTCAAATTCATAGGGTCCCCCTCGTGATAAATCATCTCCATACTAAAGGTTTCCTGTTCCTCCACCTCTGGCAATTCGTTTAAACGATTAATGGAATCCGCATAGATATTTGTTTCCGTTGCCGCATCTGACAACGGTGCAAACGCATCAACAAGTGGAAAGACACAAAGTGCGAAGGCAGCAATCCAGTTTGCCGCACCACCGTGATTGCCGACAAAAACTGCTCCTGTCCATAATAATAGAATCACGACGATAAAACCGAAAAGCACTTCGACAATAAAATTACGCAAACGTTGGAAAGAGAGAATCTTTTCATTCACCTTGCGTAGATTGGCTTCTTCTGCTTCATAGGAGGCAACAAAATCATGTCCTCGCCCGCTAAATACCCAATCTGATACCCCAACGACATTATCCGTCAGCTTCACATAAAGCTCATTACGCCCGGCTTTCTGCATTTCCTGAGCTGCACCAATGCGTAGCACACTAACCATTGGCACTAGCACAATGACAACAAAAAGCAAGAGTGCCATTACTAAGGCAAACCAAAGAGAAAACATTCCGAGCGCAATCACAATAAAAACGTATAACGATAGGGCAATAAGCATAGGAAAAATCGTCCGTAAATAGAGATTTTGCAAATGTCCAATATCTTCTGACAATAATCCTAAAATGTCGCCTAAACGGTACCGTTCGTTAAAGAAAATTGCTTCTTTTTCTAAGGAAAGATACAGTTTCTTACGTAAGTCAGAAGTCATTTTTAATACCCAGTTATGGCTAGTTAATCGTTCAATGTAGCGTAATACTGGACGAGCAATCCCGAACGCACGAGTCAAAACAATTGGAACATAAATCAACAAAATATTTTCAGGAATACTTGCCGCCCGACTGATAAGGTATCCCGAGGTAAACATCAGGGCTCCTCCACAGAAAAAGGTTAAGAAACCAAGGACAATCGCCATGACCAATAATTTTTTATACTTCACCATGAATGGTTTTACCCATGTATCGTGTTTCAGACTTTGAAAAATCTTAATCATGCGCTTCTCCCCTCATTTCTGCCACTAGCTTGCGATAATAAGCATTCGTTTGTAATAACTCCTCATGCGTGCCCACACCAACAAATTTCCCACCTTGAATCACCAGAATTTGATCCATTTGTGGCATCCAATGCAGACGGTGAGTCGCTAAAATCACTAATTTATCTTCCATTAGCGGAACTAAGTTTTCCTTTAATTCCATTTCAGTTTCAATATCTAAATGTGCGGTTGGTTCATCAAGTAAAAGCACCTTTCGTTTATCAGATAAGAATGCCCGAGCCAGTGCCACACGTTGCGCCTGACCGCCTGATAAATTCCGACCACCTTCACCAATGATTGTATCAAGACCATCTGGCAATTTACGAACCACCTCAGCTAAGCCTGCCGCCTCAACCGCGCGATTTACTGCATCCATTTCTGCATCTGGCGTATAGAAACGAATATTGTCTAATAACGTCGCATGAAACAGATACGTTTTTTGCGGAATATAGCTCATTTGTGTTTGCCAATTGGTTTGAGCAAAATGTGGAATCTTCGTGCCATTTAAGGTAATTTCAGCCGAAGTCGGTTGTAAAAAGCCACTGATTAAATTAATAAATGTAGATTTCCCTGAACCACTTGCGCCAATCACTCCGATTTTCTTGAACCCTTGCCAGTTAAATTCTAAATCTAGCAATCCAGTTTGACTTTCGTCATAAGCGAAGTTCACATGCTTAGCTGAAAGCTCAGAATTTTCATTCCAAGTAAAAGGTGCTACTAAATCCGTATTTTGAGGAACAGGCATTGCTCGAACCTTTTGTACAGCTTGCATCGCATTTTTCCCATTCAACGTCGCATGATAATCCCCTGCAAAGTCGCGCAAAGGCAAGAAATATTCTGGCGCTAAAATCAAGGCAGTCAACGCAGGAAACAGAAACATTTCCCCACGCAACAGACGTAAGCCTAAAAATACCGCCACAACGGCAACCGATAACGTGGTGAAGAAATCTAACGCAAAGGTTGAAAGAATCGCAATTTTTAAAGTACTCATTGTTGCTTTTCTGAACCGTTCACTCGTGGTATAAATTCCTTTTGCATAATCTTTGGATAAACCGAATAATTTCAATGTTTCCAAGCCACGCAAGGAATCAATGAAGTGATTACTTAATACTTGAAAACTCTTGTATTGGCTATCTGCCTTACTTTGCGCCGCATAACCTAAAATAATCATGAATAAAATGATGATAGGAAACACAATCAACAAAATTAAAGCAGAGGTATGGTCTAAAAAGAAAACAAAAATCAGAAAGACAACTGGTAAAATCATCATGTTTAGAATCTTTGATAAGACTAAATGAATATAATTTTCCATTTCGCTGATACCTTCAAGTGCCATTGTTACCATATTCCCTGTTCCTTCTGTTTGCACAACCACAGGACCCAACTTAAAAACTTTATCTAGTAACTCCTCACGAGCTTCCTTTGAACGTTCATAAGCATAATGGTCTAAAATCCAGTCACGCAAATAAGTCATTAAATGACGTAACAGATAAAAACCTAAAAACATAAACATATATTTTACTTGTGGAAGAACGCCTTTTCCTTCCCACATTCTTGTTACAGCTAGACCTAAGCCCACTGCTTGCCCAATAATAAAGAGAGCTTGCAGGAAAGCAATTCCTGCAAGCACCCCAAAAATAGGCTTACTGTTCTTCAATTGAAAAAGTGATTTATCAATCATAGATTAATTACGCTCCTACTTTTACTCCGTGTTCCCCACCAACTTTTCCATGATGTTTCGGTGTACGTGGGGCTTTTACCCGTTTTCTAAAGACATAATAAGTCCATGCTGTATACGCAAGAACGAATGGCAAGATAGTGACTGCTACAATCGTCATTGTTTTCAATGTATACGGACTACTTGACGCATTTTTAATAAGAATAGAATTTGCAGCATCGTTGGCAACCATTACTCGTGGGAATAACCCTTGGAATAATAGAACAACAACTGCTACTAATGTTAAACCACTAGCAAGAAAAGCAGTTAATTCCTTGCCTTTGATTACTGAAATATGAGCAAGCACAGTCAACGCTACGATAACAACTAGCAATGCCAATGTTCCCACTGGATGTTTTGCTAAAAAATCAGTGTAGACAAGTAACAATACTGCAAAGAGAACTTCGCCAGCATAAAGAACAAAGTAAAGTGTTTTCGCATAAGTGGCGGCACGTTCACGTAATGGTCCTTCTGTTTTCAATGCTAGATAATTTAAGCCGTGTAGGTAGCAAAGTAATAGTACAGCTACTCCACCAACAAGTGAAAATGGATTGACATAATCTGTAAAGTGCGCAGTTAAATCGCCATTTGCATCAATCGGCATTCCTTTGACTAAGCTTGTAAACATCAACCCGAAGAAGAACGGTACGATGAAACTACCCACGGAACAAACACGTCCCCAAAGTTTTGCACCTGCAGCTGTTGGATAAGATGCACGGAACTCAAAAGAGACCCCACGAATAATCAAGCCTGCTAAGATGATGAATAGAATTAAATAGTAGCCACTAAACAGTGACGCATACCAGAATGGATAGCTGGCAAACATTGCGCCCCCAGCAGTTAATAACCAAACTTCATTTCCGTCCCAGACAGGACCGATTGTTTCAATTGCTTGCTCTACCTCGTCTTCATCTTTGGCAAGAGTGGTTAAGCTCATTCCAACACCGAAGTCAAAACCTTCAAGGAAGAAAAAGCCAGAGAATAGAACGCCGATTAGGACAAACCATAAAAGTTGTAAACTACTCATGACTAAATGCCCCCTTATCAAAAGGATCTACCGAAGTAGTACTTGCACTTGCGAGTTCTTTTTCAGTGTAATCTGGTCCTTTCTTCAATTCATTTCTTGTTAAGAAAATCATGACTGAACCAAGTGTTGCAAAGAGCAAGAAGTACACAATATTAGAAATTAATAGTGAAGTGACCGAGACATTTGGTGAGACAGAGTCCTTAATCTTGAATAGTCCGTAAACAGTCCAAGGATAACGGCCTAGCTCTGTGATAAGCCAACCTGCAGTATTGGCAATGAATGGAACAAAGGTACATACCCCAATAATGTATTGCATCCATTTATGTTTGTATACTAGTGGGAATTTTTTGCTTGTAAAGATCAAGCCTAAAACTCCAATACCGAACATTAACATTCCGAAACCAGCCATTACACGGAAACTCCAAAAGACCGCAGTCACTGCTGGATAGTAATTATCTTTTCCGTACATTTCTAGTAATTTTTTGTTAACTGTATTCATCCCTTCCACAGCACCTTCTGTCTTGTGGTAAGTCAAAATACTTAGCATATAAGGGATTTCAATCCCTGCAACTTTTTTGTGCTCTTTTTCATTGAAGAAAGCAACCGCATCCCATGCAGCAGGACTTCCAGTGTCTTCATAAACACCTTCCATCGCAGCAAATTTCATTGGTTGTTCATCTACTAATGCTCCAGCTTGTTGATCCCCAGCAACGATTCCTGCAAAAGAACCAATTGTTAGAACAACTAAACCGAGACGTAAAGATTTTTTGTAAAATTCTGTGGAACGTTTATTGACAAGTTGCCAAGCAGACATTCCGGCTACAAGCATTCCACCCATTGCAATCGCTGCAGCAATCACATGTGTAAACTCATACCAAGTTTGCGGATTCGTAATCAGCGCTGAAAAGCTTGTTAGAATCGCATGCCCATCAACCACTTCATAGCTTTTTTTGGGTGGATGTTGCATGAAGCTGTTGGCTGCTAAAATCCAAAACGCTGAACACATAGAACCGATTGTCACTAAAGCGATACAAAGCAAGTGAAGCTTTTTACTGAATTTTTCCCAAGTAAACATCCAAAGTCCTAAGAAAGTGGACTCCATAAAGAATGCTAATAAGGCTTCTACGGCTAATGGTGCACCAAAAATATCGCCCACAAAGCGTGAATAATTAGACCAGTTCATCCCAAATTGAAATTCTTGAATAATCCCGGTAACGACACCAACGGCAAAGCTAAGAAGCATAATCTTGCCCCAAAACTTCGTGTGTTTCTTGTACTGCTCGTCTCCCGTCTTGACATAGAGCGCTTCCATAATCAGTACCATCAGGCTCATTCCGATTGAAAAGGGAACGAAAAAGAAGTGAAAGATCGTAGTCTGACCAAATTGGAAACGAGCTAATGTTTCAATAGAAAACATAAAAAACTCCTCCTTTTGCTTCTTATCTAGCAGATAAAAAGCGTCCTCATAGATGATTCTTTCTAATATAGAAAAAAATCACATTTCTTAAAAATAATTGCACATGGCTAGGTTCATTATACCTCTTAATATTTTCTTTACCAAACCGTATGCAACATTTTTTTAGAGTTATTTTTACCTATTTTTTCGTAAATTGCACATAAATGTCTAGACAGTTTCGAATAATTCTATTAAAATCAAGGAACAAACTGTACTTTTAGTGTTTTTATGGAAGAATGAGAAGAAATTTGGGATTTAGAGTGAAAGAAAAGTAAGAATGGAGGAATTGCAATGGCAAATGAATTTATGATTACAGATGAAATTAAAGAATTAACCGCACGTTGTATCAAGAATAGTCAGATTGATAATGAACTATACCAAAAGCACGACGTCAAAAAAGGATTGCGGGAGCTAGATGGACGTGGCGTACTCGTTGGCCTGACCAATATTTCCATGATTCAATCTCAAAAAGAACTCGACGGAAAAATGGTGCCGATAGAAGGGATTCTCCAATATCGAGGCATAAATATTAAAGAAATTGTCAATGGCTTTCAAAAATCTGGAAACTTTGGTTTTGAAGAGGTCACCTATCTTCTTCTTTTTGGTGCTTTACCATCCAAAAAAGATTTGGAAAATTTCAAAAATTTACTCGCTTGCAAACGAACATTGCCGACTTACTTTGTCCGTGATGTCGTGATGAAGGCACCAAGCAAGGATATTATGAACCAAATTTCTCGTTGTATCTTGACACTTGCTTCCTACGATCCAAATGTAGCAGATGTCACCCCTGAAAATGTCCTAAATCAATCATTAATGTTGATTAGTGTCTTCCCATTGATTGCTGCTTATTCCTACCAAGCCTACGCCCACTACGGACTGGGGGAAAGTCTGCACATTCACTACCCAAAACCGGAGCTTTCTACGGCTGAAAATATCTTATGCTTATTGCGACCTGATACAAGTTTTCGACCGATTGAGGCACAGGTGTTAGATATGGCGCTCGTTCTACATATGGAGCATGGTGGGGGAAATAATTCCACCTTTACCACACATGTCGTGACTTCTTCTGGGACAGATACCTATTCGGCAATTGCGGCGGCACTAGCTTCATTAAAAGGGCCTAAACACGGCGGTGCCAATATTAAAGTGACGGAAATGATGCGAGACATCAAGGAAAATATCTCTGACCTGGAAAGCGATGAGGAAATAAAAAAATATCTCTTGAAAATTTTACGTAAAGAAACTTTTGATAAAAAAGGATTGATTTACGGAATGGGGCACGCAGTGTATTCCATTAGCGACCCACGTGCAGATTTGTTCCGTGGCTTTGTCGGTCAATTAGCCGAGGATAAGGGGTTACAAAATGAATTTGAGTTTTACTCACGTGTTGAACGCTTAGCACCATTAGTGATTTCAGAGGAGCGTAATATTTATAAAGGAGTCAGTGCTAATGTCGATTTTTATAGTGGTTTTGTTTATCACATGCTAGGATTGCCTGCCGAGCTGTATACTCCAATGTTTGCGGTCGCTCGTATCGTTGGCTGGAGCGCACATCGCATAGAAGAACTGGTAAATATGAATAAAATTATCCGTCCCGCCTATGAAAGTGTCTCTTATGAACGGCATTATGAACCGATTGAGGAACGGGAATAAATAAAAAACAGATAAATTTTGTATCAAAAATAGAGGACAGACCCTTTCATTATGGCTCCGTCCTCTTTTTCTTTCGTTTATTTTTCTATCTCATCGTTGGGAAAAGTAATACATCACGGATAGATTGCGCATCTGTTAAAAGCATAATCAAGCGGTCAATACCGATTCCTAAACCACCAGTTGGCGGCATACCGTATTCTAAGGCTTCTAGGAAGTCTTCGTCTACGCCGTGTGCTTCGTCGTTTCCTTGTTCACGTTCACGTTCTTGGGCTTCAAAGCGTTCCCGTTGGTCGATTGGATCATTTAATTCTGTAAAGGCGTTCGCAAATTCACGACCAACGATGAATAATTCAAAACGGTCGGTAAAGCGAGGGTCTTTTTCATTTTTCTTCGCTAATGGAGAAATTTCTACGGGATGTCCGTACACAAATGTTGGTTGTTGCAAGGTTTCTTCGACAAATGTTTCAAAGAACTCATTGATAATGTGCCCAACTTCCATATGTTCTCCGATTTCTACATGGTGTTCCTTTGCTAATGCACGTGCTTCTTCCACAGTCATTTCAGGCCAGAAATCTACACCTGTTTGTTCTTTGATTGCGTCAATCATATGCAAACGGCGGAAACCATCCCCTAAGCGAATTTCTTGTCCATCATAGGTAACCGTTGTTGTTCCAAGTACTTTTTCAGCTGCATTCGTGATAATGCCTTCTGTCAAGTCCATCACATCATTAAAGTCTGTATAAGCAGTGTAGGCTTCAAGCATGGTAAATTCAGGGTTATGCGTTGTGTCAATTCCTTCGTTACGGAACACGCGACCAATTTCATAAACCTTTTCCATGCCACCGACAATCAAACGTTTCAAGTGCAATTCTAGGGCGATACGCAAGTATAAATCAACATCTAACGCATTATGATGAGTGATAAATGGACGAGCTGCAGCGCCTCCAGCTTCGTTGTGTAACACAGGTGTTTCCACTTCTAAATAGCCTTTGCTGTCTAGGTAGCGGCGAACTTCACTAATAATTTGGCTACGTTTCATGAAACGCTCAAAGCTATCACGATTAGAAATCAAATCTAAATAGCGTTGACGATAAATTTGTTCAATATTGGTTAACCCATGATATTTTTCAGGAAGTGGACGTAATGCTTTACTCAACAAAGTAATTTCTGTTGCTTTAATCGTCAATTCGCCCATATCTGTTTTCATAATTTGTCCTGTCACACCCCAGAAGTCTCCGAGGTCTGCTTTTTTATAAATAGCATAGGCTTCTTCGCCGACTTCATCTTTACGCACGTAAATTTGCATTTGTCCTTCACGGTCTTGAAGATGTGCAAAGCCAACTTTCCCTTTTCCACGCTTGGTCATCATACGACCGGCAATTGTTGCCATTAAGTTTAATTCATTTAGCTCTTCTTTTGTCTTGTCACCATATAATTCATGTAATTCTGCGGAATTGTGCGTACGATCGAAACGATGTCCAAATGGGTCAATCCCTTCTTCACGTAAATGCTCCATTTTTTCGCGACGAATTTTCATTTGGTCGTTCATTTCTACTGCTGGATTTTCTTGTGTCACGTTTCTTCCTCCTAGATTCTCTTCATTAAGAAGTTGTTTGCTGAAATTTATCGCCATACCTCACTCTATATAATGCCGATTTTACGAAAAAAAATCAAGCCGAAGCGTGTATTTCTTCGACTTGCACAATTTATTTCATCAATTCAAGAGTTTTCTCTGAATGAACGGGCAATTGTTCCACCTTTTCGACGAATTGATCCAATAAATCTAAAATTTCTTGTTTGGTTTCCGCTTGGTTTATCGCATTTTTCGTTTTCGCTGCACGAGGTGCCCCTTTTAGGTAGTACGCCGCATGTTGACGAAATTCACGTGCACCAATTTTTTCTCCTTTAAGACGAATCAAGCGTTCCAAATGAAGCTTTGCAATTTCCACCTTTTCACGAACAGTCGGTTCCGGAAGTAAGATTCCTGTTTCAAGATATTCCTTCGTCCGTTTTAAAATCCACGGATTGCCAAGTGCCGCCCGTCCAATCATCGCTGCATCTGCACCCACGTATTCTAGCATTTGTTTCGCATCTTCCGGTGTCTTGATATCACCATTACCCATAAATGGAATGGTTAATTTTGAAGCAACTTCCTTGAGAATTTCCCAGTCCGCTTTCCCTTCATACATTTGCACGCGAGTTCTTCCGTGCATCGCTAAGGCACTAGCTCCGGCACTCTGCGCTGCCAAGGCGTTTTCTACGGCAAATAAATGTTTGTCGTCCCAACCAGTGCGCATTTTCACCGTGACTGGCTTATCCACAGCTGATGCCACCGCATGCACCATTTCATAGACTTTTTCAGGGTCTAAAAGCCATTTCGCCCCTGCTTCTGCCTTGATGACTTTATTGACAGGACAGCCCATATTAATATCAATAATATCTGCATCTGTATTTTCTTGAACAAATAGTGCGGCTTCCACTAAAGTATCTTTTTCACCACCAAAAATTTGGAGGCTCATCGGATGTTCTCGCTTGTCAATTTTCAACATACTTAGTGTTTTTTTATTTCGATGTTGGATACCCTTATCGCTAATCATTTCCATGACCACTAGCCCTGCGCCAAACTCTTTGGCAGTCACCCGAAACGCAGCATTACTAATTCCTGCCATAGGTGCCACGACCACCCGATTGGGAATTTCAACATTCCCGATTTTCCATGATTGGTCTTGCATTTTCTGTCCTCATTTCTATTCTCGTGTCGCTTCTTTTTCCAAAGCAACTAAGTCTTCTTCACTAAATTGATACTTGTTTTCGCAAAATTGGCAAACAACCTCTGCCCCGTGATCCTCCTCGATAATCGCATGAATTTCTGCCACACCAAGGGAGATAATTCCTCTACCGAATTTTTCCTTTGAGCAGTCACAGTGAAATTGCACAGGAAGCTGTTCAAGCGCCTTATATTCGCCTTCGCCAAAAATTGCGTCTAATAAATCTTCTGGCTTTCCGTCCTTTGTTAAAAGCTCTGAAATCGCTCTAAGTTGTTGCAAACGTTCTTCGATAAATTGAATCGTTTCCTCCGTTGCACCAGGCATCACTTGCACCATAAAACCACCTGCCACGCGAACTCTATCTTCAGCATCTAGCTGTACACTAAGCCCCACTGCTGACGGAATTTGTTCTGATTCTGTTAAATAATAAGTGAAATCTTCAGCAATTTCTCCGCTGATTAACGGTGTTTGTCCCGCATAAGGCTCACGCAAGCCCATATCCTTAATGACAGTTAAAAAGCCTTCGTTTCCGACAGCTTGGTTAACAATCACTTCGCCATTATCATTTCTCTTTAAATCGACGAAAGGATTGCTAATGTAGCCCTTCACATTTCCATGAGCATCCGCATCAACCAAAATTTCCCCAGCCGAACCATTTCCGTTGATTCGCACGGTGATTTTATCCTCACCCTTTTGGTTTGCCCCAAGAAGCATGGTACCAAGCATGGTGCGACCTAGCGCCACCGTTGAAGAACTCCATGTATCATGCCTTTCTTGCGCCTCTGCAATCACATTGGTTGCCTTTACAGCAAACGCACGAATTAAGCCGTCTTTATAAATTGATTTTACTAAATAATCTTCCAAAGTTCTTCCCTCCATAACAAAATTCGAGGAATCGGTCAAAAGCACCGAAAATCTTCTTTTTATCTAATTTCTACCCAAACTTTGCGTTTCACTCTAAAAAGTGTCTATTGTAAGAATAATACTCGCTTTACGCTTGTTTTTCAACTTTCTTACTCTCCTCCTCGCTTGAGTAAAACAATTCTCCATTACTTCTTATAAAAAACTAAAATTTTCCGCCAAAAAGGAATGGGTAGCCTCAAAACTAACCCATTCCCTAAATTATGCCTGTGCGTTAAAGCCTAAAGCGCTAAATAAGGTTTTTCCAAGTTCAATCGAAGATTTATCGTTTGGACGTTGATTAATGCCTAAGATAACCGCCTGTTTGCCGTCTTTACTGACAAAGACCGTTAATTCAAAACCGCCTAAATTCCCATGCGCATAGATATATTTTGAACGCTGATACGCTCCACCAGAATAGGAAGAATTCTCTGGTTTCGTCCACAACACCTTGAGCATATCTTTTGAAATCATCTTGCCAGCAATGAGCTGCTGATAAAAGCGGTATAAATCCCCAACATTCGTCGCAATGTTGCCTGTTCCTAACTCCGCTTTATATTCCACTGGATTTAATGGCAAAACTTCCGCATAGTCTACGCCGTCTTTTTTCGCATAATCCTTAGCTTGTAGCGGACTTTTGACAAAGTCATCAAAGAAAGTTAAAGAAGTCAGATGATTCTTTTCGATAAATTGTTCTCTAAATAGCTCCTCATAGCTCTTTTTCGTCACCTTTTCGAGAATCCCCGTCAGCAAGGTGAAATTAATCGCCGAGTATTTCCATTTCTCTGTCGGAGCGGCGGTGATATTTTTTGCCGCAAAATCAATGTATTCTTCATCTGTCATGACTCTGTCTGGTGCAATCGTCCGAAACAAACCACTTTTCATCGTCAATAGCTCACGAATCGTAACATTACTCGCGTAAGGCACATTCGGATAAAATTTTTCAATCGTTTCATCCATTTGTAGCTTGCCCTGTTCCACTAGCTGCATAATTAACACCGAAGTATAGCCCTTTTGGACGGACACCAACTGAAACAAAGTATCCCAGCTATTTTTCCGACCCGTCTCTACATCCGCATAGCCATACCCTTTTTGTAAGATAATCTTATCCTCTTGAATGACTAAGGCAGTGCCAATCATTCCGGATTTAGTAATCCAGGCATCCATTTCTTGCGCAAGTGGTGTTGTAGGGAGCCACTCACGTTCAAATCGGCTCGCCTTATTCACTTCATGCGTTAAATTTAAAGGTGGTTCTGCTACCGCTAACGTTGTCACCACTTGAATGTTTTTGGCTTTTTCCCTAGAAAAGTAATAAAACCCTGCGCCACCGACTGCTAAACAAAGGACGAGTCCCAAAATCATTTGCCCAACGCACCTCTTTTTTTTCGTTTGATTTCTCCCGTGCTTTGACATACTCACATCTCCTAGCCTCTCTTCTTATTTAATTTATAACAAGAACAAAAACAAGGCAAGAGGAATTTTCCTTCTACCTTGTTTTTTATTCCTTTAAATTCCTTGCCACTTCTTAGAGAGAAATTCTTTTTCGTTGAGCTTGTAATTTGTTTGATTATCCTTAATTTGCATGAAGTCTACCACATGCTTATCAAAAGCAACCCAGCCACGCCAGCCAAGATGAATCGTATCCTTCATAAAGTAAGGAACATCTCCTTGTTCGGTGAAATCAACCACATTTTCAAAACCTTGTGAGGTTAATTGATAAGAAATTTTCTTTGCAAAATCCTCAAGCATGGGGCGAGAAAGTTCGGTATATTCCGCCCATTTGAAGTTCACTGGTTGAATCACAAAGAGCACCTGCATGTCTAACTTTTGAAATTCAGACAGTAATAACTCAAAATCCGCATACTCTGGAGATTTCAAATAATTAAAATCCTTTTGCGAACCTGCCAATTTCCCTTTCTCGGGCTTAATGCGTTTCGTGTAAAACCGATTTTTTATCCGAAATGGGTTATTCGTTGATTGTCGTTCCCCTTCTTCATAAGCCAGCTGGTCTAACACCTCTGCATTATAATTTTCAGGTAATGCTTTTTCTGCTCGTTTGACACGATTCCACTTGTTCACGGAATGCCCACCTTCAAAGAATGCATCTTCCTTTTTCAAAACGGCGTGATTGGCTTGAATAAGCTGTCTATCCAGCACATTTAAACCTTTTCCTGAAGTAATTTTTTCCAAGTAGCTCTTTAGAAAAGTATCGCCTTTTACCGAATCAAAATTCATCAAGCGACCTGCTAGATAGCGGTCAGTTTCGCCAGTAGTCGCATTATTTAACCACGTATAAATCATATTACTGGAAGTGAAATTCACTAAACCGAACTCACTAATGCCCTCTTTGGTAAACCATTGAGGAGAGATAATCACGACTGCTTTCTTCCCACGTATTTCTTTCTCCATGGAACGAAGATTGAAATAGTGCGTTAAAGATTGCGTGCCGGGCGCACCCAGCATAAACGGCATATACTCCCGATGATAGTAATCCGCTAAAACAGACGGGTGAAACGGATCAATCCGGGAAAGCTCCGAGGAACCGAAAAATGGAACATAATTCGTATTTGAAAATACTTCACTTTTTAGCCCATCACTCTTCATCACATTCGCCGTTTGAGCCACAGAAAGTTTTTTTTCTTCAGATGCAGAAAGTTTTGGGGGACGATTCCACGGGCCGAACAAAACCGCAAAGACAATCACTGCCCCTACGACAATCGGTCCAAAGGTTGGTAGCCAAAAGCCTTTCTTACGCATTTTGAAGTTCCTTCACTTGATGTTCAATTTTTTCAACACTCGCCCAATTTTCTCTTTCAAATTCAGAAATTGGAATGGCAATATCAAAAGCTTGTTCTAATTCAAGAATTAATGAAACGCTCCCCATTGAATCAAGTAACCCAGCATCAAATAAATCAAGGGCTGTATCTTCTCTTACTTCATCGCTACCTGTAACTGTTTCCAAAATATCTAAAATTCTTTCTTCCATTTTTCTTTCTCCTACTTTCTTAAAAAATATTTGCCATTTTTTATTTTCAGTTAAAACAAGATTTCATTTAGAATGCCGGAAAAGATTAAAAATCCGAACATCACCGAATGGAATGTAATAAAAATTGCTAAGCCTTTGGTAAAAATATTTGACGGCAAAGTCTTTTTCTTCTTTTTAAAACGGAGCCACGCATCATTGATAATGATTAACAGCGCCATGTAAAGACCATAAGCTATATAATACCACGTTAAGCCATGCCACACACCCATTAGCCCAAATAAGCCGATATAGGCAACATTAGAAATCGTCACGCGATTTTTAAGCAACTTTTTCTTCATGATGAAGTAAACTAAGCGCATGTAGACATAGTCACGGAACCAAAAGGAAAGTGACATGTGCCATCTATTCCAAAATTCTTTGATATTATCACTCTTA
The DNA here is from genome assembly GCA_031261705.1 of Lactobacillales bacterium. Lineage (GTDB taxonomy): Bacteria > Bacillota > Bacilli > Lactobacillales > Streptococcaceae > JAISJD01. Next base: position 7,508 of record JAISJD010000014.1, on the reverse strand, counting down.
AACGGTTGGTTAAAGTTCATCGGTGTTTCATACCCCATGAGGTAGCTCACGCCCACCGCAAACAAACTATACCCCGCAAAGTCAAAGAACAAATAAAAACCATAAACATACATATATTCTGCTAGATGAATGAAGTTTGGTATCGCCACCGCATTTCTATGCGCACCAAACATCAAGTATTGTGAAATCAAGGTCGCAAGAATAAATTTATAAAGGAACCCTTGGAAAATATAGAAAATTCCTTTACTTATCAGCGCTTGATAGTTTTCTCTTGTCGGTGCCTTTTTTAACTCCTTGTCAAAGCGGCGGAAGCGGTCAATCGGCCCCGAAGAAATTGTCGGGAAGAACAAGAGAAATTGAAGCATATCCCAAATTGGAATTTCTTTTAATATGCCATCACGTGTTTCCATAATCATCTGCACAGTCTTAAAGGTGAGATAAGAAATCCCCAAGAACCCAATCAGTGAATACTGAATATGAAACAGTGGGAAAATTTTCGTCAACGCCAGTGGAAGAATCGATGCAATCACCGCAGTAATAAAGACCCCTGTCGAATTTTTCACCTTTCGATAACGAAGATACCCTTGGATTAATAAGCTCTGCCAAATCGTGAACAGAATTAACGCAATCCCTTGTCTGTAGTGTGGGCCGCCAAACGAGATATAAAGAAAAGCCAGGGTGACGACCGCTTGTAAACCAAGCCAGCGTTTTCCATGCCAGACACCGACCATAATAGGCAATAAGCCGATTGCTAAAAGTCCGAAGTAAAGCAATTTTTCATAAGGAATCATAAACATTAACTAAACACCTGCTTTTCAAGTGCTTTACGGTCTACTTTTCCGTTTTGTGTGAGTGGAAACTGCTCAAAATAGCTAAATTTCCCAGGAATCATGTAATCCATGACCCATTCTTTGAGTTCCCCCTTGATTGCCTTACTTAATTGAAATTCCTTCGCAAAATCATTTTTCGCAGGAACCACACAAGCAACCAAACGTTTCACCTTGAACTCATCATACTCTGGTAACACAATTGCTTGCTCCACGAACGTTCCTTTCACTAGGTGACTTTCAATATCTTGAAGCTCAATCCGATACCCATTTAACTTCACTTGAAAATCCAAACGTCCACGATAAAACAGCATACCCGCTTCATCTAGGAAACCTTTATCTCCCGTGCGATAAGCAGGTTTTCCCTCCCAGGTAAAGAAAGCACTTTTCGTTTTTTCTTCATTGTTTAGATACCCTTTGGAAACGCCAGGACCGATAATAATAATTTCACCCATTTCTCCTGTTGGTAGAGGGTTCAACAGTTCATCAACAATGTAAACTTCCGTATCCCTTTTCGCCTTGCCAATCGGTAAACGTGGATAGGTAGCTAGCACTTTGTCATCAATTTTTACTTGAGTCATTGCCACAGTTGCTTCTGTTGGACCATATGTATTCCACACATCCGCACTTGGAAAACGTTCCAATAATTTTTGGGCTGTTTTATTCATCAATTCTTCACCGCAGAACAAGAAGTGCTGAATCGTTGGCAAATGTTCCTCATTAAACAGTTCAGACATCAGACAAATTTCGACAAATGAGGGGGTTGAAACCCACACATCAAGTGATAACTTTGGTAATAATTCAAATAAAACTTTATAATTGACGGTTTCTTCCTTTTTCAAAGCAACTACCGTCCCACCTGAACACAAGGCTGGATAAAGCGACATGACAGATAAATCAAAAGAATACGGTGCTTGAGATAAGAAACGTTGTCCGTTTGAAAGTTCAAAATCATTGTTCACCCAATCAACAAAGCTCCACAGATTATCATTAGAAATCTGCACGCCTTTAGGGTCTCCCGTCGTGCCAGAAGTGTAAATAATATAGAAGTTTTCCTCGCCTTGAACAAAGGTTTCTTGTACGCTCTCCACTTCTTCTTTTTGATTCTTCACTTCATTAAAGGTTTCTTTCGTATAAATGGTACCGGAAAAATCAAGCGCTACCTCTGCCAGATTGATTACTGCAGCCGGCTTAGAAAGCTCGATAATTTTCTCCATTCGCTCCGAGGCAGTGCCCCCATCCACTGGAATATAAGCATGACCTGATTTGACACAACCTAGAAATGTAGCAATCGTCAAATACTCATTTTCTTCAATCACGACAATTGCGCCTCTAGTTGAAAGATTGTTCAGTAAAAACTTCGCAATCTTATCTGAATCTCTCTTCAATTCTTTATAGGTAGCTCGTTCCTCACTCGATTCAAACGCCAGTGCCTCACCATTGACACTCGCCCATGAATCAATCTGCTTAATTACTGAGTTCATTTTTTCTCCCTTATATCTCTTCATTTATTAAAATTCGTTGTAAATAAATGTACCACCCAAAGAATGATTGTAGTGGTAAAGATAGAGAAGCCCTAAAATAACGACCGCATAAAATACGGACTGCAATAAAAACTTTCCCCATCTATTGCTTGTGAACTTCTTCATACCCTCTCTCCCTTATGATTAAATACGTAATTTTTTCTTAAATCAAAGTGAAAATCAGTTTCTTTTCTCACATCATATTTTCAGAAAAGAAATTGAAGTTGCAACTTCCCGCATTTATCTTACTTTTATTACAGAATGATGTCAAGAATGACATATATAAGATTTCGTTAAGTAATTATAAGTTTTTATGATACAATTCTGTAATCTTTGTTCTAGTATAAGACAATCCATTGATAATTCACTCCGTCTAGGGGCTGAATTTTCTTTAATGTGCAAAAAACATTATGCGACATCAAAAATTGCATTGCAAGAAAGAACCTTCGAGTTTAAGAAACATTAAAAAAAAGCCAATCTTTTTTAGATTGACTCCACTTTCTACCGTATAAAAAACTATTTCTCTATTTTTGCAGAAATTTTCTGCGGTGAAAAAACAGCGTTCCACCAAAGTGTAAATACCCAAAGACCCAACGCAATCATGTAAGCTACGATGTTAAAGCCGTTAAAATCCACCAACACAGATACCACGGAACTGATTAAGCATAAGAAAATTGCTTCAATCAATTGACTGTTATTGATTAGAAAGGTATTAACAACAAAGCCTAAAACAATGATAAGTAAAAGAAAAATTGTGTTCATTATGTATTCCTCCAGTAAAGAGTGAAAAGGAAAACTTTTTTCTATTCCTCCTACTCTATTTCAATTTTCAGTGAGTGAAATTTTTCTCCTCACTTTCTAAGGACATAACTTAATTATAAGATAAATTTCTTATATTACAATGTTTTTATCATCATTTTATCATTTTAAAAAAGAAAAACCGGTTGAAGTCCTATTGATTCTTTTACATCATGATTTGCCGATACAATCGCCCATATCTATCTGGTTTTCCCGTTTTAATACAGCGCTTAACCGAGTCATAAGTGATTCCCTCTAGCTTCTCACACGCATCTCTTTTAGTATCAAAAAATTGAATTTCTCCGTCTTTTCCAGTCACCTGTACCATTGTCATTCCAGTAGAGGATTGACTATTTTCACCTTCTGGTCGCTCGTAACGCTTTTCTGGACAAATCGTCCGACACTTTTCGAGTAACGTCTCATCGCCTGTCTGGTCGTATTCATGTAATGTATCTAGTAGGAGCCTACGCCGTGCACGACGTTCTTCACGTCTATTCGTCATGTAGCGCGCAAACTCTTCCGTCCCTTTTTCCTTTCGAGATAGGCGGCAATCTTCTGTCGCATGTCTTTCAGAACTCATTGTTTTCCCCCATTTCCATTAATCATTCATGCCAACATCAAATCCGTAGTTTATCTCCCCCATTAAATAAAACGGATACATCCTTACTATACGTCAACTTGAGGACACTTGTAAACATTTCTTTATAAAATTTTTTCTAATTTTTTTAAATAAGTGAGGAATAAAAAAGACTTGTTCCAAAAACTTTAGAACAAGCCAAAACTATTTTTCTTCTATTTCTATAAAAAGAGAGAAATTAAAGCGGGCGAGAAGTCCCTTCTCCAACATAGTGCTTCAACAAGCTAAATCCACGTCCCATGACCTCAGAAGCCGGCATGACTACGACAAAAGCTTCTGGATCTATTTCTAAAATTCCTCGTTGCATCGCAGGGTACTCACTTCCATCAATGACACACATCAACATTTGCTTTTCTTTTTTATCAAACGCTCCTGTCACCTTCATTTCAGTCACCCCACGTTCAATTTCAGTCATAAGGTAGGTTTGAATGCGCTCCGATTCCTTCGACAAAATCATCACGTTTTTAGAATTGCTCAAGCCCATGGAGACAAAATCAACCACTTTGCTGACAATAAATAACGCAATTAATGAATACATGACCGTTTCTCTATTAAATGCCATAAGTCCAATAATCGTCACAATCCCGTCGATAATGACCATTGAAAATCCGAGAGAAATCGGCGTGTATTTATTGACAATTTGCACAATAATCCCCGTTCCACCCGTCGATGAATTTCCATAAAATACCAACCCAAGGCCAAACCCGACAACCAGTCCCCCAAAAACACCTCCAAGGAATTGATCGTGCGTAAACGCCCCTAGATGTTGTGTTAAACTAATAAAAATTGGAAAAATCCAGCTTCCATAAATGGTTTTAAAGAAATTTTCTTTCCCTAAAAATAACCAACAAATCACGAGCAATGGAATATTGGTGACATAAAGAAAGATGTCTGGACTCATGCCAGTCAGCTTGTGCATCGCGACCGCTAGTCCGCTCATTCCTCCCGCTACGATATGATTTGGCATGAATAGAGTGTTAAACCCTACCGCCGCAATCAGTGACCCAACCGTCACAAAAATAACATCTAATATTCTATGCTTTACATTATTTTCTTCCAATTTCCCTACTCCTCACAAAATGACTACTTCTTTCACTGGTATCGTCACTTTTGACCCAGAAAAATCGACCGTATACGTCAACTCTTGGTTGCCACGTATCGTCATTTCATAGTCGGTTGCATAGATTAGCAACCCTAATTTTCTTCCTTTAGATAGCTTGTAAAGTGTCGGCTGTAATTCCACCTCTACCTCGACAAACTCACCCGCAACAAGTTCCTCATTTCTCCAAGGATTTTCACGGTTTTGTAAATTCACATGTCCCTTTGTAATCATCTTATAGGGCGTTTCTTTGCCATATTGAAACTCTCGTAAATCTTCAGGACGCCAGTCACAGCCTCTATCAATCGCTTTTATCTCAAGCGTTTGTGGAACTTCTCCTAGGCATTTTGACTTCCCGTAATCCACAAGCTGAAAACTTAACATGCCAATATCTTGCGAGCTGGCAACTTTCACCTTAACAGTCGGTACTCCATCTAAAATCAATGTTTCGTTTAATTCTTCCGTTTGGAAAAGCAGACGTGTGCCCTCTAACTCCTCATTGTGAGGATTCTTGATTTCCTGATTCCACAAATTGAAATCCTTTGTGTACTTTTCAAAAAGTTCCTCAGAAATCTTGTCGCAAAACGATTGCGCCCCAAGCTGAGGGGTTTCCGTCAAAAGTTGGTTAGAGAAATAATATTCTCGCTCCATGCCAACCTCCTTCGACCAATCTGTAAAAGCACGCCATGTTTCAGGCTCACTATTGTCTTGCCATACCACGCTCGGAAGTAGCTCATCTGCCCCATTTTCAAGCCCATAAAGCTTATAGCTCAACCATAAATTCATCATATCCGAAAAATCGAGCGACCGATTATTATTGATGTAAATATGTTGTCCTTGATGTAGAAAGACTTTTTTCGACACCTCAACCTCACGCAGCTTATTCCACAAACGTTCCACATGACGTGGTTTCACGTTCCAATCGTTCAAACCATGCACTAGAATCATATCCGCCTTGATATTTTTCACATTCGGTAAATAATTTCGCTCATCCCAAAACGTATTATAATTTCCAGTTGTGCGGTCTTGCAATTTCGCCATTTCCGCTTGTTTTTGATTGAAAAACTCCCCAGAATGCAGCCAATCTCCTGCTTGAAGCATACGAGAATAAGTCAACTCAGCCAGTACATCAGCATCTTCTCCTGGAAAACCGCCCGGTGCAATGACTAACCCATTATCACGATAGTATTGGTACCAATCTGAAATCGCCGCTTCAGAAATTACTGTTGCCAGTCCCTCAACGCCCGTTGTTGCCACCGCAGTCGCTAATGTTCCGAGATAAGATTTCCCAGTCATTGCTACTAACCCGTTTGACCATGTTGCCTTGATTTCAATAGTATCCGTACGATTCGTAAACGCCCGACGATTGCCTGCGAGCCACTCAACGACTGCTTTCATAGAATCTGTTTGCTCCACAGAGCCACATGTCTGAATCCCGTCAGAGTCACTCGTCCCAATTCCCGCCGAATAAACTGCCGCAAACCCACGTGTTAAGAAGAAATCATTTAAAGAATAAGATTGCTCTCTTGTGAATGTTTCTTCTGCCTCGTTGCTCACCCCAGCTACTTCTCTTTTTGCAGGGAACACTTTTTCTGAACGGTGAAATTGAATTTCCTCATAAGTTGTTTGATTCGGTGTTTTCCGTGTCAAAGGAACATTGACATCGTGAAGCTTTTTGTCATTTGCCTCTGGATTCGTTCCTTGATTGTAAGGACTTGCGGTAAATAAGGACGGTACTTCTTCAGAGGTGCTAGGACGGACAATCTCCACCTTGACTAAATCGAGACTTCCATCCTCATCCGTATCCAAATCTGTTTCCACATAGACAACCTCGCGAATAAAGGCACTCGGTTCAAAAGTTGGCATAGTCTTTCCATTGAAAAATAAAACCTCATTCTTAGAAATCTCCTTGAAATACCCCTTTGAAGCCAAGCTATCAATGAAAGATAGCCCAAACTTTGTATGTGTAGTAAGGAGTAAATACCATGCACGAACAAGACTCTCCTTAGTAAACAGACCCCCAGCAGGTTCTAAAACAGGGAGTTGTATCTTCTTCGCCCCTAAAACTGCCTTATCTATTGCAAAATCAACCTCATCTAAAAATCCTAGTAGCTGTAAAGCCACATTGTAAAACGCCTCTACCTCCACCTCTTCCTGAGTTTTAAGATACTCTGTTACATCTTTCGTGGCATTAGCACGTAGCCCCTTTAACTTTGCCCGCTTAACCGCAACCGTTCTAGCCTCTGGAAATGTTTTTTCTAGTAAAGCCTGCCATAATTGCGCAGAATTTCCATATTCGTCTAGCTCTTTTTCCAGATAGTTTATTTTTTTAAGCTCAGCAATTTCTTCTTCAAAACTTAAATGCTGAATAGCATATTGATTGTTTTTCATTTTCGCCCTCCTTTATTACACGACCTCGCTTCATTATAGCTCAAAATTTTGAACTTTCCTATTTTCTGATGTAAAAAAACAGCCAACAGAGTTATCTGCTAGCTGTCTACATGTGCGAGGCGACTTCCTAGTCTTGCAGGGAGAAACCCCCAACTACATTCGGCGTTACGAAGCTTAACTTCTGTGTTCGGCATGGGAACAGGTGTGACCTTCGTGCTATCGCCACCTCACTA
>JAISJD010000019.1 GCA_031261705.1 Lactobacillales bacterium | reverse complement strand
GTATTTGGCAACCAACCGATGACAATCAAAAAAGCTACTCCACATGATTTCTCATGTGAAGCAGCCTAAGCTTTATTTATCAGATTTAGGTGTCACCACCATCATTTGACAAAGAGCCACATTTATTTGTCCTTCTCCTTTTTAGTAGGTATAATTATTCATTTTCAGCGTGAGAAATCAAATAATCACGTAAAATTTTAATAAAGTTCTGAGCAATTAGGCTCAGTTGTTTATTTTTTGGGTGTAAAATGGTGATTCTATTAATCGGTGAATGAGCTAAAGGAATCAAGCGAATCCCCTGCATAGATGGATCCTCAACAATCCCTGAACCAGTCCCATACGCAAATGTCCTTTGTAAAATACCTGTCAAGGTTGCTCTGTCACTCGTATGAATCACACGGTCAGTTTCAATGGTATCAATCAAATCCTCTGAAAAATAGCTATAATTATTCGCCTCTTGAGTAAAACGGACTTGAGGATATTTGCGAAGTTCTGTCTCCGTCACTACCTCTTTTTCAGCAAGTGGATGCTGTGAACCTAAGAAAATATGTGTCTTAAAACTCACCAAGCTCTCAAATTCTAAGTTGTTTTTATCCAAGATACGAGTAATCGCCGCACTGTTTTGGTCATTAAGAAAAATAATTCCGACTTCACTACGGAAATTTGCGACATCTTCAATAATCTTTTGCGTGGTAGACTCAAAAATACGAAAACTCTTATAATCGTCTTCTTCGACCAATAATTGACTAATAACAATCGCTAAAAAATCATAATGCTGACTAGAAATCGAAAAATGTTCATTTTTTGTTTCCGTATTAGAGTAACGATTTTCAATCAACTCAAATTGAGACAATATCTTTTGTGCATATTCGACAAATTCTACCCCCTCAGAAGTTAAATTTGCCCCTTTATTTGTACGCTCAAATAATTTTGTACTAAGCTCTTCCTCTAATTCTTTCACAGCATGCGAGAGACTTGGTTGCGCAATGAATAATTTTTTTGCCGCCTCACGAAAACTTCCGTTATTTGCGATTGCTACAACGTATTTCATTTGTTGAATGTTCATATATTCGCCTTCTTTCTTGATAGAGTTTTTCTATCTCCATTTTACATGTATTCGGCGATTTTTCCTATAGAAAGCTAAACTCCCCAGTGGATTAGCTTCATATTTTTCTCATAAGCCTCCTCACAAAGCTCAATTAATGTTCCTAACTGATAAACAACCTGCACTTTTCTAAAAACCTCACGTTCTTTTGTCATTTCAAATTTCTCAGGAGCCAGACAAAAAACTTCACGCCAAGCTTTTAAAATATTCGCAAACTTACTTAATTCTTCTCCTACTAGAATAGTATCCCCATAGTAGTTTAAGCCCGGCTTTTTCTTAGTATTCGTCCAATTAAAAGAACACCAATCAAATGTTTCAAGCATATAAAGTACCAAGGTATCTGGTAATATCGCTTTTTTCGTCCATTCATCAATTTTACTCATACTGTCAGATCTTTCTAATAGATAAAAATCATGTTGTAAGCCCATTCAAATCTCTCCTTAAAAATAGTAGTAAACGTCAAAAAAGACCATAACCAAAGTTATAGTCTTGACATTTATTCTTAGTCTTGCCATGTTTCTTGATTTTCTTTGAAACGTTTCAATAATTCTAATTCTGCATCGTCTACGTAACCAGTTTCTTTAGCGATTTCGATTAAAGTAGAATAATTTGAAAGTGTTACAAGCTTCATATCCGCTTTCTCAAAGTTTTCTGTTCCTTTAGGTAATTCATAAGTGAAGATAGCTGCAACCCCTAATACATCTGCGCCTTCACGTTTTGCGGCTTCAGCAGCTTCAATCACCGAGCCACCAGTTGAGATTAAATCCTCAATGACAATCATTTTTTGACCTTGTGAAATACGACCTTCAATTTGGTTGCCTTTACCGTGGTCTTTTGCTTTTGAACGAATGTAAACCATTGGTAAATCTAAAATTTCTGCAACCCACGCAGCATGAGGGATTCCTGCTGTGGCTGTTCCAGCAATAACTTCAACATCAGGAAATTCTCTTTTAATCGTGTCTGCAAAACCTTGTGCAATTTGTCTACGAACTTCAGGATAGCTCATAGTTATACGATTGTCCGTATAAATTGGCGAATGGATACCGCTCGCCCAAGTAAAGGGTTCTTTAGGTGATAAAAAGACAGCTTTAATGTCTAATAAGTCTTTCGCTACTGTTTTTGCTAACTCAGTCATTGATTGAAAACCTCTTTCTTTAATTATATCTGATACATTATAACATTCTTTTATCATTCTAGCATTAATCACGAGAATTTTTTTCAAAAAATATCCATCTCGATGATTTATGTTTAATTAGCAAGAGGAAAGCGATATAATGAAATAAAAATCTGTTAGGAGGGAAACTATGGAAGAAAAATTAACAATCCTAGCTTTTATATTATTAGTTCTTTTAGTTCTTGCTATGGTGGAAATATCTAATCGAATCAAGCTAAAACGACAAGTAAAACGTAATTGGGGAACTCCACCACGGTTTAATCGTGTGGATAAGGAAGAAAGTTTAAAGGGAGCTTTGGAAAAGGCAAAAAAATATCGAAATTTTGATAGCGATAAAAATTGTATGTTTAAGTTAGCCACTCTCGCACAATAAAAAGTGCAACAAAAAACATTCTCTTGTACACTTATAATAACGACAAAATAAGGAGTGCAAGAGAATGCAAAACAATCATATCACAAAAGGAA
>JAISJD010000018.1 GCA_031261705.1 Lactobacillales bacterium | reverse complement strand
CGACCAAAATTTTACAACATCTTGCGTTTCAATAATACGCCTCCATCTCCACAGTAAGCCAAAAACTAGTGTATAAAAGAATTTTGAGTAAGTGGCTAACTTACTATTGCAATTTGGAATTTCGTACATTTTATTTTGTTAAATCGACTCTCTTTCCAATTTGTTGTATCACCCAACCCCCAATTAAGAGCGAGATAAATTCTCCCAGACCACAAGTTAACCATGTAAGGAAGAATGGTAAATCAAGCATGTAGTGTAATTCTCCAGCAATGGTAAACATTGAAAATGAGAAAAAAAGGTTAAAGAAAAAGAATCGCTTGGTTTCATTTTTAATATTTCGTGTAACATATCTTCCAAGACTGACAAAAATCAAGGTTGAAAGTGATCCAACGACGACATCCACAACCCCTAAAGAATTAGGCATGATGTAGTTAGAAACCGCCACCGCCACCGTAAGCGCCCAGATGTAGCGTTTATTTTTTAGTGCGAGGTAGTTAAACATTTCTGACAAGCGAAATTGAATAGCTCCATTACCAAGCGGACCAAGTAAAACCGTAATTGCGATATAAAGCGCGATAACAATTGCCGAGCGAACGAGCCCGTGTGTGCGTTCTTTGGTTTGTTCCATGTTATTCAGTTCTCCTTTATCGCCTAAAAGCGAGTGTAATATGCTTTAGCCAAAGGACAAGAAATAGTCATTTCTCATGAAGTGCTAAAGGGTGGAATCCTCCACGAAGAACAGTATAACGGAAAGCTCACCCTATTTCAACGTCCAGCCACCGTCAATCGGTACAATTGTTCCTTGAAGATAGCGTGCATGTGAGCTAGCTAAAAATAAAGATAATTCCGCAACCTCTTTTGCTTCTCCCCAGCGCTTTACAGGCGTTTCACTAGCAACCCATTTTGCCATTTCACCGTCCCCTTCAAAATCTGCCGCATTCATTGGTGTATCAATCGCCCCTGGTGCCACACCAACTACTTGAATGCCTGCCTCTGCATAATCTAGTGCCAGCTGCTTAGTATACCCGATAATCGCATGTTTACTCATCGTATAGGCGGCACCACCGCCACCTGCAACGAGCCCAGCAATCGACGCCATATTCAGCACCACCCCTTGTTTCTTTAGAATCATGCTTGGTAAAAATTCATTCGTCATTAAAAACATACTGGTGACATTGGTCGTGAAAAAGTCATTCCATTCTAAAATATCTAGGTCTAGTGTCTTTTTATAAGCGTCAAGTTTGCCTACTGTATTTAATAAAATATCTATCGCACCCACTCGTTCATGCAATGCACTCACTTCTTCAAAATCACTGACATCAGCTTGTAAAAAAGTGAATTGTTCATCAAATTCACGCTTTAAAAAGACATATTTATCATCCTCAAGTCGCTTTTTATCCACGCCAAAAACGGTTGCCCCTTGTTCCAAAAAAGCCACCATTTGCGCATAGCCGATTCCTGAGGCGGCACCACTGACCAAGACATTTTTTTCTTCAAACTCTGTAAATTCCATGATTTTCCCTCCGTAAACTCAAAATACACGCTCGAAAATTTCGAGCGCGCTTCTTTATTTATCCTCAACAAGTACCCAATCTTCCGCTAACACATCGCAAGGAGTCGGACTCCACATACTGAAACCTTCTCCCTCACCCAAGACGTTAATCAGAAAATATGGCGTCACTTCTAGGCTTGTTCCGTCCTCAAGGGTAATGTGCTTATAAAGCGCAACATACTGCTCCGCACCACCCCAACCTGTACGAACGATTTTTTTCCCCTGTTTTAACTGAGGTAATGCTTCTTCAAATGTCAATTTTCTCACACTTTCCTTAAGCAATCACTGATCCGTTTGGCATATCAGGTGCTTCCACTATTTTCAACTGACCGTTTTCATCTTCCGCAGATAAAATCATGCCTTGGCTCACTTCGCCGCGCATTTTACGAGGTTTCAAGTTTGCCACAACCACGACTTTCTTTCCAACTAATTTTTCAGGATCTGGATAGAACTCCGCAATTCCTGATAAAATCTGACGATCTGATTCATCGCCCGCATCCAATCTAAATTGTAATAATTTGTCTGCACCTTCGACTTTTTTCGCGTCAATGACTTCTGCAATTTTTAGCTCAATCTTGTCAAAATCATCATACTTGATTTGTTTTTCTTTCACGCTGACAAGCTCTGTTTCTTCAGGGTTCCAGTCGACTTCCACTTCTTCAACCTTGCCCCCTGACATTTGTTCTTTAATATAGGCCACTTCGGGTTCCACTTCAAGACGTGGGAAAATTGGTGTTCCCTTTTCCACCACTTTTGTATCCGTTGGAAATTCGCCAAAGTGAATATTGAGCATAGAAATCGTTTCCGGATCTAACCCTAATTGACGGAAAATTTCTTTCGGTGTTTGTGTCATTACCGGTTGAAGTAAAATCGCAACAATCCGCAAGCTTTCGGCTAAATGAACCATCACGGATTCTAATTCTGCTTTTCTTTCTTCATCTCTTGCAAGTACCCAAGGCTCTGTTTCATCAATATATTTGTTGGCACGAGAAATCAATGTCCAGACCTCTGCCAATGCCACGTTAAATTCCATCGCATCCATCGCATTGTGATATTTTGAAATCACATTTGCCGCCGTTGTAGATAAATCTCCGTCAAATGCAGTAACTTGCGAACGATACGCTGGTACCACGCCTTGACAATATTTGTTAATCATGGAAACCGTACGATTTAGCAAGTTTCCAAGGTCGTTGGCAAGATCATAATTTACACGACTCACGAAGTCCTCTGGTGTAAAGACGCCGTCACTACCAAACGGAATGGCACGCATTAAATAGTAACGCAACGCATCCAAGCCATAACGTTCCACTAACATTTCTGGATAGACCACGTTTCCTTTAGATTTCGACATTTTGCCGTCTTTCATTAGTAACCAGCCGTGTCCGAACACTTTTTTAGGAAGTGGTAAGTCAAGCGCCATGAGCATAATCGGCCAGTAAATCGTATGGAAACGCACGATTTCTTTTCCAACCATATGCACATTTGCCGGCCAATATTTTTTAAACAGGCTATCATCGTCACTACCATAACCAAGTGCGGTAATGTAGTTTGCTAACGCATCAATCCAAACGTAAACGACATGTTTAGGATTAGATTTTACAGGAACCCCCCAAGTAAAAGTAGTCCGACTAACTGCTAAATCCTCCAAGCCCGGTTTGATGAAGTTGTTCACCATTTCATTTTTACGTGATTCAGGTTGAATAAAATCAGGATGTTCATTGTAATACTCAAGCAAGCGGTCAGCGTATTTACCCATGCGGAAGAAGTACGATTCTTCTTTCACCCATTCCACTTCATGCCCACTTGGTGCTTTTCCGCCGATAACCTTTCCATTTTCATCACGGTAAATTTCCGCAAGTTGTGTTTCAGTGAAAAATTCTTCATCAGAAACAGAATACCAGCCAGCATATTCGCCAAGATAAATATCGTCTTGTGCCAATAATTGCTCAAAAATCTTTTGAATTGCTGCTTCATGATATTCGTCTGTTGTACGAATGAATTTATCATAGCTAATATCTAAAGTTTTCCAAAGCTTTTTAATATCTGTTGCCATGTCATCCACGTATTGCTTTGGTGAAATGCCAAGTTCTTCCGCTTTTTGTTCAATCTTTAAGCCGTGTTCATCTGTTCCCGTTAGGTAAAAGACATCAAAGCCCATTAAGCGTTTGTATCGTGCGAGTGCGTCACAGGCAATCGTTGTGTACGAATTTCCAATGTGAAGCTTTCCTGACGGATAATAAATCGGTGTTGTGATATAAAACGTTTCTTTGCTCAAATGATGAGACCCCTTTCTTACGAGAAAATCTTGAGTGGAATCAAAAAAAGCGCTTTTGATTCCTCTTCACGTTTCTCGACATCCCTGCACAGAAATGACTGCACAATAATTCAAGTTTAGTATAGCATATTTTTATTTTCACGTGTGCAATGTAAGAATTTTCTTTTTCTTTCATTTAAGTATACGTATCTTTTCTAAAAAATAATAAAAATATTCAGATTTCAGAATTTTTTGTTGAAGTCGCTTTTTCGTGTTATGCTACTGGTAACGTCTACAGATTAAGGAGGATTTTATGCTAAAAAATAAATTTTACTATGAACAGCAAGCTTCACAAGAAGAATTTTTAGAATGGTATCAAACGCAAAACCAGCCAAACTACGAGAAACCCTCTGTTACCGTTGATTTAGTCATTTTTAATCCAACAAAAGATAAAATCTTACTGATTCAAAGAAAAGCAAACCCATTTCGCGAGGCATGGGCATTACCCGGTGGCTTTATCAATCCTCAAGAAGCGAGTGAAACAGCAGTCTTACGTGAAACTTTTGAAGAAACTTCTATTAAAGTATCAGAAAAAGACGTCAAACAACTCTATACGTTTTCTACTCCTTTCCGTGATCCAAGAGGCTGGGTCATCAGTATCGCCTACACAGCTATTTTACCAGTAGAACCTGTCGCTGTGGCTGGAGATGACGCGAGAAATGCAGAGTGGTTTCCAATTCGTGAGCAAGCTAGCAAGCTTTCAATTGGCGAAAATATTCTTCTTGACCTTATAACTGGAGACTCTATCGGTACAGATTCTCTAGCCTTTGATCATGTGGAAATTATTCTCAAGGCATGGGAAAACGTGTCACACGAGAAATGCTAAATAGTTGCACTATCCTTGTCCTTGCTTTAAAGTTCAAAGTGTTAGGACATACATAGAGCAAAGGGAAATCTACTAGACTTTGTATAGAGAGGAAGTATAAACGTGAAAGCTATCGGTTACCATGAGGGCGGATTAAGCCTGACAGATAAAACAAGTTTACTTGATTTGGAAATTACCAAGCCTGTCGCAAATGCAGGAGAATTATTGATAAAAGTCTTTGCCGTTTCAGTGAATCCTGTCGATACAAAAATCAGACGAACACCTGAGTCATACAACGAGCTACAAATCTTAGGCTTTGATGCAGTGGGAAGAGTTGAAGAGGTCGGAAGTGCCGTTACAAATTTCAACATTGGAGAGCGTGTCTATTATTCTGGTTCAGGCTTGTATCAAGGCTCGAATCAAGAATATCAAGTCATGGATGCTCGCCTTGTCGGACATGCCCCAGAAAATTTAGGCAATGAAGAAGCGGCGGCGATGCCACTGACTAGCTTAACCGCTTATGAAAGTCTTTTTGAGAAAATGCACCTTCCATTTGTCAAAAATGGAGCTGTTGGAAAATCACTTCTCATTATTAATGGTGCAGGGGGTGTCGGTTCCATTGCGATACAACTCGCAAATTGGGCTGGTTTAACGGTTTACGCCACAGCTAGTCGCAAGGAAACACAGCAATGGGTCAAAAAAATGGGAGCCGATTATGTGATAAATCACCATGAAAACATTATCGCCCAAGTACGTGATACTGGTGTGACCTATGTCGATAATATTTTAATTCTTCATTCTACTGAAGATTACTTTGGCATTGTTGCAGAATTAATTCGTCCACTCGGTCATATCGTTTCTGTCGAAGAAACCAGCGAATTATTGCCACTAGGACTCCTTAAAAATAAATCTGCCAGCTTTGATTGGGAATTTATGTTTGCCAAACCAAACAATAATATCCTCCCTGAAACGCAGGGGCAAGCGCTGGAAAAACTAACAGAACTTTTTGAAAATGAAAAACTTTTTACTACCTTATCGACCACCTTTAATGACGGAATCAATGCGTCAAATTTGAAAAAAGCGCATAAGCTTTTAGAATCCAACCAATCTTTTGGAAAAGTAGTGGTTAGTGGCGAATTTAACGGAACACCTAAATAAACAGCAGAGGCTCGGAAATCCCTCCAAGCCTCTTTTTCCTCTATTAAAATTTCTTTACCATTTCATAAGTGGGGAGCTTCACCCCATGAATTTTAAACTTTGGCAAATAATTATCGTCTATAAATCCATTCCTAGCCCAGAACTTGCGAGCTCGTTCATTGTCCTCAGCCACTGCTAGACACAAAGCCGTGCCACCAAGTTCAAAAACGAGCGCCTCAAGCTGCTGAAATGCTACCTGAGCCACTCCTTTTCCCCGATAAGCTGGAACAATCACGAAAAGTCCAATGTACCAAGTCTGCTCTTGTGGAAAATTCATCACCATGTCAATCACTCCGACAGGCTCCTCCTCCACGCAAATGACAAAATTAAGCTTATCCTCTGCCACCTGATTTGGAGGAAGTTCTGTAAAAAAATCAGTTGAATTCGTTCCTCCACCAAATGTCTCAAAAAAGTCTGCTGATTTTCTGGCGACTTCCTCAAAGATTTTTTTCTCGTCAATCGTAATTGGATGTAGACTAACCTTTAAGTTGAGGTTTAATTTTTTCTTCAAAGCTTAACACCTCCGCATTTGCCGATTTTTCCATGGCATGTTGCTTTTTCATTTGCTTCGAGCGAAGTTGACCACAAGCGGCGTCAATGTCGGTTCCATGTTCTTTACGAATTACGCAGTTGACTCCGTTTTTCTTCAAAACATCATAGAACTTTAAGACATCTTCCATTGGAGAACGTGAGTATTGGTCATGCTCCGTTACTGGATTGTATGGAATCAGATTCACATAGGCTAATTTCTTCTTATCTCTTAGTAAATTCGCCAATTCTTGTGCATGATGTGGTTGGTCATTTACCCCACTCAACATGATATATTCAAAGGTTACACGGCGATTCGTTTGTTCCACATAGTAATCAATCGCATCAAAAAGTTTTTCTAACGGCCATGAACGGTTGATACGCATAATACTTGAGCGCACCTCGTTATTCGGCGCATGAAGAGAAACTGCCAGATTCACTTGTAAGCCATTCGTCGCAAAATCACGAATACGATTCGCCAAACCAGAAGTCGACACGGTAATATGTCGTGCTCCGATTGCCATCCCCTTATCATCATTAATCACTCGCAAGAAATTCATGACGTTATCATAATTATCAAAAGGTTCCCCAATTCCCATGACGACCACGTGGGACACACGTTCATCTTCGCCACGTTCGTCAAAATAGCGTTGAACCTCCATAATTTGTGCAACAATTTCCCCTGCCGTCAAGTCACGTTGTTTTTTCAACAAGCCACTTGCACAGAACGTACAGCCGATATTGCAGCCAACCTGTGTCGTTACACAAACAGATAAACCATATTGTTGACGCATAAGTACTGTTTCAATCATCATCTTATCTGGCAATTCAAATAAATATTTCGTGGTGCCGTCTGAGGCCTCTTGCACGACTAATTGTTTCAGAGGGTTAATCACAAAATTTTCGTTTAATTTTTCGATAAAAGCTTTAGATAAATTGGTCATTTCTTCAAAAGAACGAACTCGTTTTTGATACAGCCATTCCCACACCTGTGTTGCGCGGAATTTTTTCTCACCGTTTTCTAGCGCCCAGTTGATTAAATCCTCACGCGTTAAGCCATAAATAGATGGTTTCATTAGTATTAATTTCTCCTTTTTTACAATGCTAAAGCGAGCATCCTTGAAAATTAAAAAGAATGGAATCGCCTAAGCCTCCTCCATCGTTTTCTATCTCTTTGTCTCGTTTCATTTATACAAGTTCCAACTTCTCTAACTACTGTATTGTAGAGCATTCAAGAGAATTTTTCAATGTAAACTTCCTCTTTAGGCTCTAAAACAAAAAGAAGAACCTCCAAAATCAGAAGTTCTTCCACCTATCTCCCCTAGGTGTTTTCATAAAAATAGCGAACGTGCCACATAAACACTTCATTGAAACCATATGCTTCTTGTATTTCTACAAAGTAGTCGTCCGTCACTCCCTTTGGATAAACCTTGCGAATCGCTTCAGCTAAACGTTTCCCGTAATCCGCGTAGACAACATTCTTTACACCAGTTTTGATGTAGTCAGGGTAGCAACGAGTAATGGTTCCTGTGACTGAATGCGCGGTGTGGTCTAGCTCCATGATATTTTTCTTTTTCATTTGTTCGTCTCCCCTTTTCACAAATTTGGTTATTCACCGAAAAAGCAAATATTTTAAAACGGTTTCCCAACTACAAACCAATTTTATCACTGGATTTTCTTTTTGTAAATCGTATTGCTTGGGTTAAAAGAAGCTTAACAAAGCATTTAATTGAAATTCCCAAGTGAAAACAAGAAAAGAAATGGTATAATATCCTTAGAAAACAAATGGAACGGAGGAATGTTGATGAAACTCTCCACGAAAGATAGACAAAAAGCAATCATGAATTATTTAATTACGCATGAATTTGCGACAGTCAACCAACTTGCCGAAATGCACGATGTCACCACGGAAACCATTCGCAAAGACCTTACAACTCTTGAAGAACAAAAAAAGATTGACAAAGGACACGGTACGGTCAAAATTGCCAATACGTACTATGAAAATCCCTTTAACATCAAAGAATTACTTCATGTGGAAGAAAAAATAAAAATTGCAGAATACGCAATTCATTTAATCAGTGATAACCAAGTGATTTATCTTGACGCTAGCACTACCTCAATTCAGCTGGCGAAAATGCTAAGTATAAGTGAAAGAAAAAATCTCACAGTCATTACTAATAGCATTGATATTGCTCGAGTCTTAACCAGCTCTTCTCATCAACTTTTAGTTCTTGGTGGAGAAATGCGAATGCGTAGTCAAGCAATTGTCGGAGCGTGGGCGCTACAGGCAGCTACTTCTTTTCGGGCGGATATTGCCTTTATGGGTTGCGACGGTTTTTCAGCCAAAGGAGCTACAAACCGCTCTTACAAAGAAATCGAGTTAAAACAAGAAATCGTCAAAAATGCTCGCTTAACTTACCTGTTGGCAGACACATCCAAGTTCACTCAAGAAACAACCTTTACCTTTGTCGATTACGAAACCATAGCTGGAATCATCACGAACCGCCTTCCTGAAAATCTTGGAAATGTACCAGTATCCGTGCCAATTATTGCCACAAAAGAAAGAAAATAAGTTCCCTAGTAAAGACAAAAAGTCCTATGTTTAAAGTCCGAGAGAATCTCTCAAACCTTCAAACATAGGACAGATTTTTTATTTTTTTAAGGACTCATTTCACGGTTTAACAAACAAATTTCTCCTTGAAGAACGTCAAAATAGGCGGCTTTCCTCATCAAACTATTATAATCCATTTTCATAATATAGACGATTGGCTTTTGATGAAAGAGAAAATTTTGGCGAACCTTTACCCGAGATTCAATTCTTTTGCATTCATCTAGCAGAATATAAATTTCCTTAACCGCTGAAGAAAGCTTGAGACTGCTCACTTTTTCTCGTTCATAAACCCACTCGACAGAAGAAATAGACATCCGCTCCGACTCTGTTACTAGCTCTTGATTCAGCGCCCAAGAACGCTCCAAAAATCTCGCTTTTTGCACGAGTCTGGAATATTCGAGAAAATCAATCTTAATTCTCTTGTACCAGTCGTTTGTTTCTTCCACTTTTTTTGCCAACGTTTCAAGTCCTGTTAAAAGCATTTGTCTTTCCATTTGCTCCACAATTAGCTCTAATTTTCTATTTGCTAATAAAGCCTGTTCCTTCGCTCTTTTTTCTTGCTGTAAACTTTCTTGATACTGAAGAAATTCCTTGTCAATCTCACTTGACTCTTCTTTTTCTGACAAGACGGGTACTTTTTCACTTGAGAATTCTTCCAGTGAAACTTCTAACACTTCAGTAAATCTTTCCACAATATCTGCAATTTTTTCGACAAAATATTGAGAAATATTCGTTTCCACCTTTGCAAATTGTTGCTTCAAAGAGGTTTGAAGATGGATAGAAAAGGGAATTTCTTCGCAGGTATAAGCTACCGGAATAAATTCAAACAGATATAAGCTTTCTTCCTGAAATTCCTCACATCGTCCACTCACCCATACAAATTGCGGAAAACACATCATCACTTCTTGCAAAAATCGTTGCCAATCTAGCGTAAGTGCCGTCACGCGAATTTCAATATGCTTTAAAAAAGAACCTACTTTTTGTAACTCTTCAAAATATTGTTGTAAATTTTGGCGTGAACACAGATTTTCTATTCCCTGCTCATGAGAGATTCCCTCGCAAACACAAAAAAGTCCAATCAGCATATCATCTTGAAATAAACATTCTTCCGAGGGTTTGGCCGGATTAGGATAGAGTTCCACTTTAATGTTTTGACTCTTCATGAATCTTTTCCTTTCACTTTATTGCGGAAGCCAAAGCTACATTATACGTAAATTATCTTCTTTTTCACTCTTTTCGTTTCCAATGACTTGTTCTGTTTTGCGAATTAGTTGACTATAAAGTAGTTTTGACTTCTCCTGCGCACGAAGTAGATGTTGGTAATATTCTTCTGCCTCGCGTTTAACGAATTGCAAATCATCTTTTGCAGTGCCAATAATTTTATCTGCTTGAGCGTTTGCGTCTGCTATGATATGTTTTGATTCAAAATTTGCTTCGGACAAGATGCCGTTTGCTTGTTCTTTGGCATTTCCCATTTTTCTATCTGCTTCAAGCTTTGCCTTGTTCGTAATTTCTTTTGACTGTTGCGTGGCAATTACTAAGACATCCGCAATTTGTGCCTTCATAATTTCTTGTTCAGAGACTTTTTTCTCCGCTTCTTCCAGTCGTTCTTCTAGTGAACGAACATAGTCGTCATTTTTAGAACCGGAGCTTGCCGCTAGAGTTAATTTATCAATCTCTAATTGCTTGTTTTCCACCTCATGACGAAGATGTTCTACCTGTTTTTTCAACCATTCATTTTTACTATGCGAATGTTCATTTTCTGAATCGTCTGCCTCTACGCTAGAAACTGGTTTCAACTCTTCATGTTTGCCTTTTTTCTCTTTTACCGGTTTCTTTTCGGGAACAAACTCTTCTTCTTCTTCCTCGTCAAAGTATTCAAAATCTTCATCATCGAAATCAAAATCAAAATCGGGTTTCTTCTTGTTCTTCTTTCCAAACATGTTTTCCACTCCTAACTGTTCTCATCTTATTGTCTAAATATTAAACCCAAAACTAAAGTTCTTCCTACATTTTTTCTAAAAATAAAAGTTCAATCTTTCTCCCCATAGAGATTGAGCGCTTTCACTTATAAAAAAGATAGCTCTTGAAAAATTCTCTCTAGCTTCCTCAATTTTTAAACAAATCGGTTGCTTACTTCACTACTTTTTTCCTCTTTAAGTAAGATTTGCAGATAGTGCTGACTTTATTATATCAAACAATTGGCTATTATGAACGGTTTTAACTATTATTTACAGTCATTATTCTTAAAATTCTCTAAATCACCTTCTACCTTCTTTTAATTTATCTAACTGAAAATTCATAAATGAAGCACTTGTACTGGAAAAATTCAATGATTGCTTTTAACTCCATAAAAAAACAGAACCCAACATCTCTTGAAACTAGAAATATGAGGTTCTATTTTAATTTTTTATTTCCAAGCCACTGTAACATCGCTGATTTGTGCAATATCCAGGTACCCATACTCGCTACTTACGGTATCTGTGTAATCCCCATGTTCAAAGGAAGTCGCTACTTCAACTTCTTTTGTGGAGCCGTCCTTTAGGTGTAGAGTAAATACTAGGTCTTTTTTCACATCTAGTTTCTCTGCTTTGACTGTCGCACTCAAGGTTAGCGGAGAAATCGTGATATTTTTAATGGAAAGCGTTTGATTGCCCGCTGTTAACTCTCGGTTGCCGAACTCTTTAGTTTCTAGCTTTGTTGGTTTCTTCAAACGAATCGACCAATCGCCTGTTTGATAGACATCATTGGTTGAGTAGTTGATGACTAGGTCATAATCCTCTAAGTCCTTTTTAGTAATCTCTGGAAAGACATATTCTTCATAGTCACTTCTACCTGTATCGTTACTATGTGTCCCTACATCTACTTGGAATGAGCCCAGACTACTTACTTTCTTCTGCGTTTTTTTGTTCATCAATGTGAGGTCATATAAATTATAAAGATGAGAATTTTCAGCTTTTACTTGTAGATGAAGAAGTCCATCATGCTCTCCGATACCTGAAAGAGCTACTTTATTATCTGTGGTGATTGGTAGTGGTATTTTTACCGGATCAATCCCTGTAGCAATCAATTTTTCCCAGGTTTTTACCCCATATTTTTTAGAAAGTTCTTCATTCCAACCACCACCTTGAGCCGTCTGCTTGGTAATATCTATCCACTGAACTGGTTGATCTGTCGTCTTCGCCCAATCAACTGAAACTCTCGCTTCCTCGCTACGTCCTCCCATGCTAAATCCTTTTAGAATAAAACCGTCATCCCCTGCCTCCTCGTTTTCCATTTGAATCGCTCTTGTTAAAAGAATGACGGAGTTCGTTTGCTCATTGTAATCTACTACCTGTGTGTTTCCCCCACCCAGCATCTGCCAATTTTCAATCTGCATATTTTTAGAAAGCTTTTGTCCGTCCAAGCCTGTTAATTCAGATAAGAAATAAGTCGTTGTCTGGTCTCGGAAAGAAGAAAGTGCAGATAAACGATAGCCTTTGTCCGTGACCGAAGTATCTAGCTTATCCGCATTTAATAATAGCTTGGTGCTTTCATCACCAAATTGCTTCAAAAGAGCCACTTTAACATCATCTCGAAAGGCAAACCCAGTCGCAAGTAATACGGCTACTGCTGCACAAGTTAAAAATGCTACTTTTTTTGTAAATTTCCGTTTTTTCTGCATTGGAACGACCACTGTTTCGTTGATTTTTTGTTGGAATTTATCCTGAATCGCTCGTTCATTTTCTTCTGAAAACGGATTGCCTGTTAACTCGAGTAATTCATCTAGCTGTTCCTCTGATAGATACTCTAATGGTTGTTGTTCAAGCTTCACCAATTGTTTTCTCTCCTCTCGCTTGTTTCATTTGTTTTTGTAGTTTCTTTCTCCCCTTGTAAAGCCGATTATTGATAACTTTTAGCGGGATACCCATTTTTTGCTGAATCTCTGCTGGCTTACTTTCAAAGAAGAAACGCTCGATTAAAATTGTCCGTGACGGTTCTTCAAGCTCCATAATAAAATCAAATAGCATTTGCACCGATTCCTTCGTTTCTATGGAAATTTCTGCCTCATCTGGTTCATTTATTTCCTCAATAGTCCCTTCAAACTTGAATTGTTTCAATTTATTCAGCGTTAAGCTCCGTGTCATCAAGGCTAGATAAGATTTTAACGTTCCTCGATGGGCGTCATATTTTTCAGGATGTTGCCACAATCTAAAAAATACATCACTGATGATTTCTTCTGCATTCATCTTTGCTTGTGGCATTCCTTGCGACATCACAGAAAACGTCACCGCCCAAAGAAATTTAGAATATTTATGAATCATTTCTTCATAGACTTCTTGATTTCTCAAGCTGATTTGCTTGATTAGTTCTTCATCTGTCATGCTGAGTTTTCTCACCTCGTTCATCATTTTCCTACGTAGGATTTCTTTCCTTTACGCTTACTATACAGTGCTAAGAGAAAAAATACTTCTTGAAATTAAATTTTTTTGAAAAAGTAGCAAATGAAATGGTATTCTTTAAGAAGAGAAATACGAAAAGGGGTGCGTCAATGAAAACACTAACGATAGAAATTTTAAGAAAAGTCATTCAGCCTCGTCCAGAAAATTCACATAAGGGAACCTTTGGGCGTGCCTTATTAATCGGTGGAAACGAACAATTCGGAGGAGCAATTCTCATGGCAGCCAAGGCGTGCGTCTATTCTGGTGCAGGCTTAACGACGGTTATCACCCACGAAAAAAATCATGCGCCACTTCACACACTACTTCCTGAAGCAATGGTGATAGATAACTCAAACGAGAAAAAAATGATTGAAGCAATTCAGCAAGCAGAGGTACTCTTAATTGGTTCTGGCTTAGGAAAAGAGGAAAAATCATTAAAACTCCTTCAGCTCGTTCTTTCAACCATTCAAAAAAATCAGTTTCTAATCATAGACGGAGACGCAATTACCTTGATTGCCGAACATCATCTACTTATTCCTTATCCGTGGCAAACAATTTACACGCCACATGAAATGGAATGGCAACGGCTCAGCGGCTTACCAATCGCCGAACAAACCGTTGAAGCAAGCCTTGAAAAAGCCAAAGAAATCGGAAGTCTGATTGTGCAAAAATCACATCGTACAAAAATTTATACCTGTTTTGGCGATGTCTACGAGCTTCCAATTGGCACGCCCGCAATGGCAACAGGAGGCATGGGCGACACGTTAGCGGGGATGATTACCGGTTTTCTGACACAGTTCCGTCAGAACCCTATCAAGAGTGTCTGTGCAGCGGCTTATCTTCATAGTTATATTGCGGAAGAACTGGCACTGACCCAATATGTCGTGCTGCCGACACAAATTTCAGAAAGAATCCCTACCACAATGAAAAAGTTCAGCGAATAGGCTTCACTGAACTTCTTTTTATGCTTTTTTCTCTTTTGATAAACAACTATGATAAAGGAACACAAGAATTAATAATAAAACGAGTAAAACTAAACCGAGAAAGTAGCCAAACTCAAATACTTCTGCCCATTTATTCATCGAATATTTTAGAAAAGGTTGAATGAGAAAAATCAAACTGATAATTCCAGCAATTTCGGTAAAAAACGCAAAACGCTTTTCACGAAAATACCACAATCCCAATGTTCCCATAACAACAAGTAAGACAATTATCCATGTTTGTGGTTGGCTAAAGAGATAGCGCCAGCCGGTTTGACTCACTATCTTCATCGCCTGCAGGTCTAGTGTTTTCATCCAAGGCAGTCCCTCTGATAAAATAAACAACACAAGAAAAGCTGGAAATAGTCGATGTAATTTCTTTTCGGTCAAGTCATTCTCTCCATTCTTACTTAAGCTTTATGATTCACTCTCTCTATTTTCGCACTTTCTAACGATTGTTTCAACGTTTTAAACAACCCATTGTCATTATAGATTAAAACATTGGATTTATACAAACCTGCAGAGAACAGTAAGATTAGAATGGTAGAGACAATCAAGATAGCAAGAGAAATCAACACTTCGGGTAGTCTCACACTTCCTTGAGCAAGTCTTGCCGGCATAGCAAATGCGGATAAGAATGGCACATAACTCATGATTTTCACCACTATATTATTCATATCCGTGCTAAAGATAATTGACCCAAAATAACCAATCATCGCAATATAAGTAATCGGTTGAACGGCTTTAGGTACATCTTCACTTCTTGACACTAAAGAGCCACACAATGCTGCAACAAATAAGTAAATCAAGAGACTAAAAATTAAGAACGGAATGACATAGATAAACAGTCCGTCAAAGACTTCCTTAAAATCAACTCCTGAGAGTATATTTTTAATCACGGATAAGCCTTTAAATTGTCGATAACTGATGAATCCTATCAAGATATAGGCAACGATTTGCGTCAAACAAACCAAGAGAATCCCTGTTAGTTTCCCGTAAAAATGAGTTTGTGCCTTGGTGCTTGAAAGAATGACTTCCATGATTCTTGTCCCTTTTTCTGAAGCAATTTCTTGTGCAATAGTCGCTGAATACGTAAGAATGAAAATGAAAATAACTACTACGGCAGCCGTGGATATGACCGTCCGAATAGCAAAATAATCTTTCCCAACTTTTTCTGTCCCGTCATTAGCAAATGAAATATGCTCGTTTTTAAGATTAGCTGGTATCGACAAGTTAGCGACCTGTTCTGGTGTCAAACTCAACTGCTCAGCATTTTTCGTACTTTGAATTTGATTTAACGTTTGTTGAATCAGCATGCTTTGTTCTAATGCTAAAGATTCCGTCGTATAAAGCGTTGCTTCGATTAGCCCCGATTTTTCAGAAACTAAAAGATACCCTGCACTTTTTTCATCTTTTAATGTTTTCTTCGCCGCCTTTTCAGACTTCACTTCCTTAAAATTTAAACTATCGGTTTTTATTGATTTTAGTGTCTGTACCACTTCGGGATCCGAGGAGACGACCTCAATGGTATTGTTAATGGAACTTCCGCCCATCAATTGACTAGCTAAATAGATAAACCCAACTAGAAGAATAGGCGCCAGCAGCATGATAACGAACGTAATATTTTTAACATTTTTCTTATACACATCTAAAGCGATAATCCAAAATTTACTCATGAGTTTCACCCGCTTTCAGCTTGAAAATTTCTTCTAGGGTTGGTGGTTGTTGATTGAACATTGTAATATATCCATTCTCTGTGACTAGGTCGAAAATTTCTTTCCCGACTTCTGCATTTTCAAGGGTTAACTCGGTCACTCCGTCTTCACGTAATAGGGCGCCTGTTACTCCAGAAATTTCTGAAAATTCTTCCACTGACATTGGTGTTTCTAAGAAGAGTTTTGTCCGTCCAAAGCTTTCCCGAATTTCTTGAACTGGTCCATTTAAAACCATTTTTCCATCCTTAAGCATGACTAAGTCATCACAAATTTTTTCAACATTATCCATATTGTGACTGGAAAAAATGACACAGGCACCTTTTTTCTTCAACTCGATAATCCCGTCTTTCAATAACTCGGCATTGACTGGGTCAAGTCCACTAAATGGTTCATCTAAAATCACTAGCTTAGGCTCGTGGATAAGTGTCGCAATTAATTGAACCTTTTGCTGATTCCCTTTGGAAAGGGATTTTACCTTATCTGTTTTCTTCCCTTTCACTTGGAATTTTTCCATCCATTCGTCAATCTTTGGTAAAATTTCTGTTTTTTTCTTGCCACGTAGCTCCGCAAAATAAAGCAATTGCGATTCGACGGTTTGTTTTGGATAAAGTCCACGTTCTTCAGGAAGATAGCCGATAGTATTATAGACCTTTTCAGTGATTGGTTCCCCGTTCCAAAGAATCGTTCCCTTATCCATTGTCAAAAAGTCTAAGATTAAACGAAAAGTGGTCGTTTTTCCTGCCCCATTCTGCCCGATAAGTCCTAGAATTTTTCCGTCTGGTATGGTGAAACTCACTTCATCTACTGCCGTGTAGCTGCCAAATGTTTTTGTTAAATCCCTTACTTCCAGCATCATTCTCCGCCTCCTCTTAGTTACCTAACTAAGTTCATTTTAACATATCAATTATTACTTTCACTAAATTATTAAAAATATTTTATCTTTTTTGATTTTTTATTCTCTTTCTCTTAAATTCGCTTCAAAATCGCTTGAATCACACAATAGGAAATCCCCCACAAATACAATAAGTCACAAAAAGCAACGTCACCGTGTCTGAATCAAAGCTATGAATGGAGCTGGTGAAAACTAAAATGACAATTGCTGCTAATAAGCTGTAGCAGGTTCCAGTAAGACACCAAGCATCCCTCCGACGCTACCGCCCACAAGCACTGCCTCTTTTGGAATATTCATTCCAAAATAAATCACACTAAGCTAATCAAAAATAAAAAGAAGTATTGAAACTTTAAAACCGTCCGAAATCCTTCATTTTTGCTCGCCTTTGTTGAAAAAACTTAAACATCCCTATCCCCTCCTAATAATAATTTTCCTTATCTTCATCAAATAAAAATATCTCCTCAATATTTTTATGAAAATACTGGGCAAGCTTATGTGCCAAGACAAGAGAGGCATTGTATTTTCCTTTTTCCAAAGAGATAATTGTTTGTCTAGTGACATTCATCGCATCGGCGAGCTCCGCTTGTGTCACCTTATTCCTCTTTCTAAGCTCTTGAATATTATTTTTCATCCCAACACTCTCTATTCCTTTTGGTCAACTTTATTGAATCCCTAAAATGGTAAAGTATTC
This sequence comes from Lactobacillales bacterium, assembly GCA_031261705.1. GTDB lineage: Bacteria > Bacillota > Bacilli > Lactobacillales > Streptococcaceae > JAISJD01. The sequence continues at coordinate 5,730 of JAISJD010000018.1, read as the reverse complement.
TTTACAAAAAAGTATAGTTCGCTTAACATAGAATATCAAGCAAACTATACAAATTTTATTCATTTAATTTTTTATGAACAGCCTGCGCCACCTTCTCAGGCAAACCAGCAAGCCTTAACTCATCTATTGAAGCTTCACGAATGTTCTTCAAAGACTTAAATTGCGTCATCAATGCTTTTTTTCGCTTAGGACCTAGCCCGTCAATCCCATCAAGACGAGAGGCAAAGCTATTTTTACTACGTAATTGCCGATGAAAAGTAATCGCAAAACGGTGAACCTCATCTTGAATCCGTTGAAGTAAGAAAAACTCTTGAGAATTTCTAGGCAACGGGATCACCTCAAGTTTTTCACCAAATAATAGCTCACTCGTCTTATGTTTATCATTCTTTGCCATCCCAGCAATCGGAAGATCTAGCCCTAGCTGATTATCTAACACCTCTAGCGCCGCATCAACTTGTCCTTTTCCTCCATCAATCAAGATTAAATCAGGCAAGGGTAAATTCTCCTTTAGCACACGAGAATAACGGCGATAAATCACTTCCCGCATAGACGCATAATCATCTGGTCCCTCCACCGTTTTTATTTTGTATTTCCGATATTCCTTTTTCGCTGGCTTGCCGTCAACAAAAACCACCATGGCTGAAACGGGATTCGTCCCCATAATATTGGAGTTATCAAAAGCTTCAATACGAATAGGCGTGGGAATATTCATCGCATCTCCCAGGCGTTCCACTGCGCCGATGGTACGCTCTTCTTTCTTTTCAATGAGGTCAAATTTTTCTTGAAGATTGACTCGTGCATTTTTATTTGCCAATTCTACTAGCTTTTTCTTTTCTCCCCGCTTTGGTTGAACAACCTTCGTATGTAACATTGCTTCCACACTCGCCACATCAATGTCATTAGGAATTAAGATTTCTTTGGGGATGAAATGCTCATTTTCTTGGTAAAATTGTCCGACATAAGTCAAAAAATCATCCTGTGCATCATCATAAAAAGGAAAAAGAGAAACTTCCCGTTCGATTAACTTTCCTTGACGAACGAAAAAGACTTGCACACACATCCATCCCTTATCCACCGCATATCCAAAAACATCACGATCTTGTAAATCGGCATTCGTCATTTTTTGACGTGTCATGACTGTTTCAATTGCTTGAATTTGGTCACGATATTCTGCTGCTTTTTCAAACTCTAAATTCTTCGCTGCCTCTTCCATTTTCTTTTGCAGTTCTTTTTGAATCGTGTCATGTCCCCCATTTAAGAAAGACTTGATCTCCTCCACCATTTTTGGATAAGTATCTTTGGGAATGTTAAACACACAAGGCGCAAGGCACTGTCCCATATGATAATAAAGGCATACCTCTTTGGGTAACACTTTACACTTTCTTAGTGGAAATAAACGGTCAAGAAGCTTCTTCGTTTCATTTGCCGCTCCAACATCTGGATAAGGTCCAAAATATAACGCTTTATCCTTCAATACTTTACGAGTAATCAGTAGTCGTGGATACGGTTCATTCGTTATCTTGATAAACGGATAGGTCTTGTCATCTTTCAACATGATGTTATACTTTGGTGAATTTTTCTTTATCAAGTTAATTTCAAGCAACAATGCTTCAATATTTGATTCCGTTACGATATATTCAAAATCATCTATTTCACTAACCAATCGTTCGGTCTTTGTATTGTGACTTCCATGGAAATAAGAACGAACCCGATTTTTCAAAATTTTCGCTTTTCCGATATAAATAATCGTCCCATTCTTATCCTTCATTAAATAACAACCCGGTTGGTCAGGAAGTAGTGCGAGCTTCGCTTTAATACGTTCATTCATTCGTTTCTTCTCCTTCCATCTCTCACGTCATAACACATTAGAATAATTATAACACTTCCTTAGTAAGTATGGTAAAAACTAGAATTTTCATACGTTTTTGCAATAAAAAAAGAACCTTGAAAGAAGAAATTTACTCAAAGTTCGTTCACATTATTGTGCTAAATTTTTCTCCATTAAATAATTGATTAACGTTTCATTGCCTCGTCTCACATCATTCTCACGAACAAGAGAATAGCCACGTTTTTCAAAAAATGGTCTGGCAGTAATAGAAGCATACACCGTAATTTTCGTTACCCCGTGCGTCCATGCATGTTGCTCCAAGCAGTCGGAAATTCTCCCTCCGACTCCCTTTCCTTGCGCCTTCCTGTGCGTGAAAAGTCTATCAATATAACCGCTATCCGTTATATTTCCAAAACCAACAATTCTATTTTCGTCTTCCATTATATTTCCAAAACCAACAATTCTATTTTCGTCTTCCATAACTACCGCATAATCTGTCAAAAAAGGGACGCACCAACTAGAAATATCCACGTCTTTTCGTGCCCAAACATCAAGCTGCTCTTTCGTGTAGTCCTTAGCATTCACCGTATGAACCGTATCATAAAATAACTGAAATATCCCTTCATTATCAGTCACTCGATACTCTCTTATCTTCATGTTAAGCCACCCGAATGGATTGAAAAAGTAAGCCAAAGCTATAATCTAAAAATTCTTTTCTTTCCATGCCTACTCGTGCAACCAAGTTTTCTTCTTTATTTTCTACAAACTTTAAAATCCCTGTAATGCTCGCCCAAAGAAATAACACCGTTTCAGTCGTGTTTATCCCAATTCTAAAAACTCCCTCTGCCACTCCCCTAGTTAAATAAATAACAATTAGTTCGTTGATTCGTTCCCCAACTTGATAAATTTCTTCTAATAGCGGCTGTTTTTTTCGAGTTTCTTCCTCTGCCAAAAGAATCGTTAATACAGAAGAAAAACAAACTGGATTTTTCTCTTGAAACTCTACAAATAGCCAACAAAGATCATAATAAAATTCTGGTATATCCTCCGCATACTTAATCATCTCTAAAATATCCATGAAAATCTCTTCCCATTTCAGCAAAACCTCATGATAGAAAATTTCTTCCGACACATTCTCTTTTTCCTCATGAAATCTCTTTGATTCTCCCATATTCATACATAACGCCTCTCGTCTATTATTCTCTCATTCCGTGAATTTAGCGTACAATTCAATAAACAGAAAGTCAACAAAAAAAGAGGGAACCCCCCTCTTTAACATCTATTTTTCTTTCATTAATTCTACTGGTGCCACATTTTCACCAAACCATTTATCTGAGATTTTTTGAAACTCCCCATTTTTCAGAAGCGTCACAAATCCCTCATTTATTTTTTCAATTAACTCTTTATCCTGTTTCCGTGCACCGACAGCAAAGTCCTCACTTTCAAATGAACCTTTGACGATATTGTAATTTTTTCTATCGCCTTCTTTAGAAAGATAATAATCCGCATAAACCTTATCAATCAGTAAGCCTTGAATGCGCCCCGCCTGTAAATCAAGCAATGCCTCATTAAATCCATCATAAAGGACTGGCTCGCCCTTAATGTACTGCTTCAACACTTTGGGTTGGTTTTCTAGCACATCATAGCCAGAAGAACCATTTTGTGCGCCTAAAATTTTTCCCTTCATATCAGAAAATTTAGTAATACTATTTTTCTTCAAGGAGACAAGGACTTGAACATTTTTCATGTATGTCTTGGTAAAAGCTACCTGTTTTTGTCGCTCAGGCGTAATCGTATATCCATTCCAGATTAAGTCAATCGTTTGATTAGACAATTCCGTTTCCTTTAAGTTCCAATCAATCGCTTGAAAATCTGCTTGAATCCCATACAATTTAAAAACCGCCTGTGCAAGCTCCACATCAAAACCAATAATTTTTCCGTCCTTATCTTGAAAACCCATTGGTACAAAAGTATCATCAAGCCCAATAATCACACGCTTATCTTCCTTAATCCGCTCCCAAGTATCACTTGACTGCTTTTGTCTAATCCCGCAAGCTGACAAAGCGATGAGCGTAAGAGCGAGAAAAAGAATGGATAGAACTTTCTTCATTTTTCATTCCTCCTACTTCACAGATGTAACTTTCAACATCTCATCACTAATATTTTCAGCAAATTCCATGTCATGCGTGACAACAATCTGGGTCACGCCCGTCGTTTTTAGTCCTAGAATCAATTCCTCCACTTGTTTTCTTAATTCAGGATCGAGTGCCGAAGTTGGCTCGTCATAACCTAAAACTTTCGGCTTCATCGCTAAAGCTCGTGCCAGCGCCACCCGCTGCTTTTGCCCACCAGATAATTGATAAGGATAGAGCGCCTCTTTCCCAGTTAAATCTAACTTTTCCAGTAATTCTAACGCCTCTTTTTTGGCTACTGACTTATCCAGCTTTAAGGCAGAAATCGGTGCCAGCGTGATATTATCAAGAACTGAAAGATGTGGAAATAATTGAAAATCTTGAAAGACAATGCCCATTACTTGATCTTCTGTATCCATTATTTCCGGATTAATTATCTTTCCGTCCAAAATCACCTCACCGCTATCAATGGATTCCAAACCTGCCAACATTCGTAGTAACGTAGTTTTCCCACCACCAGATTGTCCGACAATTGTCAAAATTTCTCCATCGTTAATATTCAAATCCAAGTCCTTAAAAATCACTCGGTCACCAAATTTTTTATTAATTTTCTTTAATTCAAGCATGGAACACCCCTCCTAAAAATTATTTGTAGTAAGTAAAGTATTTTTCAATCCGTTTAGCTAACAAGGTCAAAATACCAATCAGCAGAAGATAAATAGCTCCAACCATCACCATTGGCACGAGCGTCACATCACGACTCATAGCAATCTCACCTGCACGAAGAAGGTCCCCTAAGCCAATCACATAAATCAACGAAGAATCCTTAATCAAATTAATCACTTCATTAGCAATAGACGGCAGAACAATTTTTACCACTTGTGGCAAAATAATCTTGGTAACCGTCTGTGTCTTAGTTAACCGCAAAACCTTTGCCGCCTCCTGCTGTCCCACAGGAATAGACTGAATCCCCCCACGAAAAATTTCCGCAAAGTAGGCACCATAATTTAAAATAAAAGCAAACAATGCCGCATCATAGCGCTCAAACACTACACCAAGCATAGGTAACCCATAAAAAACGAAAATTAACTGTAATAATAACGGTGTTCCACGCATCACCCATACATAAGCATTCAATACCCAGCGTAACGGGGCAAAACTCGTCCTCAAACCAAACGCCACCAAAATTCCTAATGGTAGCGAACCCAATAATGTACAAATAAATACCTTTAACGTCATTCCAGTTCCATTCAATAAAGCCGGTAAAATCTCTTTTATATACTCCATTTTCTAAACTCCTTTCAAATAAAAAAAGCCCCTCTCATAGCTACTGCTACAAGAAGGACGATGCGATCGTGGTTCCACCTTACTTCGTTATACCCTCACAGATATAACCTCGTTGAGTTCAAAAAACTCCAGCTATAACGTTGCCAACGGACTATCCCTAACCGTGCACTAGCTTCAGGATAACAACTCATGGGTGTGGTTCACAAAACGCCTGTATTTCCTTCACAGCTACCGGAAACTCTCTAAGACAAGCTATTTAGCTACTCTTCCAATCATCGCTTTCAATATGATATTCTTTACTATACAAGCAAGTTTGCTATCTGTCAAATATTTATTAGAATTTTTTGATAATAAAAATTGTATATTTAAGTTAGCCACTCTCGCACAATAAAAAGTGCAACAAAAAACATTCTCTTGTACACTTATAATAACGACAAAATAAGGAGTGCAAGAGAATGCAAAACAATCATATCACAAAAGGAA
>JAISJD010000006.1 GCA_031261705.1 Lactobacillales bacterium | reverse complement strand
GTGTGGTGGCGATAGCACGAAGGTCACACCTGTTCCCATGCCGAACACAGAAGTTAAGCTTCGTAACGCCGAATGTAGTTGGGGGTTTCTCCCTGCAAGACTAGGAAGTCGCCACGCTTTTAATATGGAGGTTTAGCTCAGCTGGGAGAGCATCTGCCTTACAAGCAGAGGGTCAGCGGTTCGATCCCGTTAACCTCCATATGAGTCGTTAGCTCAGTTGGTAGAGCATCTGACTTTTAATCAGAGGGTCACTGGTTCGAGCCCAGTACGACTCATATTTTTGCGGGTGTGGCGGAATTGGCAGACGCACCAGATTTAGGATCTGGCGCCGCAAGGCGTGGGGGTTCAAGTCCCTTCACCCGCATGTTATAAGCCGGCTTAGCTCAGTTGGTAGAGCATCTGATTTGTAATCAGAGGGTCGAGGGTTCAAATCCTTTAGCCGGCACCATGCGAAAGTAGTTCAGTGGTAGAACATCACCTTGCCAAGGTGGGGGTCGCGGGTTCGAACCCCGTCTTTCGCTTTACGAGTTCATGCCGGGGTGGCGGAACTGGCAGACGCACAGGACTTAAAATCCTGCGGTGAGTGATCACCGTACCGGTTCGATTCCGGTCCTCGGCACTTTACAATTGAATATCTTCTGCACCCTTAGCTCAACTGGATAGAGTACCTGACTACGAATCAGGCGGTTAGAGGTTCGACTCCTCTAGGGTGCATTTTTATTTTCCGGGAAGTAGCTCAGCTTGGTAGAGCACTTGGTTTGGGACCAAGGGGTCGCAGGTTCGAATCCTGTCTTCCCGATATTTATTTAAAAGTTGAAAAGCTTCAGTATCCTCGTTCAGTAGAATGAGGGTATTTTTCTTATTTGGAAAAATGTGAATCTGAGTTAGTCGCCTATGTTCGTTTGTGGGACTATTATATTATTGCATGTTATCCATCTAAATTTTTAGAAGAGAATGTCATGAATCTGAAATTCCTAAATTGTGATGTGTTCAGATGCTGTAAAGTCACTTGATACGACAGGTCGTGCCGAGGATTTTCAAACAGTAAAAAAACGCACACAAGAAGAATTGACAAATCTTGCAGGAAAGATTGAACAAAATGGTGGCGGCAATGTTTTTCTGGTGTCCCATGGCGTGTCAATTTTAGCAATGACTGATGGAATGGCAGGCGAAAAAGGAACGGGTGGATTACCCAATGGAAGCACTACAAAGATTGTTTATAAAAATGGGAAATTTACTGTGAAAGAAGTTGGTAGTCTTGCGTATGTTGAAAAAGGGAGAAAAAGTAATCATTAAAATATAAATTAAATGACTTCTTCTCAGCGGTTTTTTTCTCACTGGGGGGAGCTTTTTTAATGTTTTCTAAAAATATCTCGTTTCAGAATATACAGGAGTCTTGTTCTATGAGAAACTATTAATAGAGGGAGTGGGGCATTATTAAGAAAAATAGGAGAGCGATTGGAGCAACTATTGGAATTTTTTTAGTGAGTGTAGTAGTGACCTACTTGATGATGAACTGGGTAGTTATTCCAGTGTTTTCTTCCTATCCACGTTTGGTGAGAATTTTGCAGCGGTTTGAGTATTCCTATGTGGCGCTGGCTATTTTTGTGTTTTTGAGTAGTTTTTTGGCTTTGGTTCAAGTGTATTTACGGCAAATTTGGGTCGTATATGTTTATTTATTTTATACGGTGTATTTTTTCTTGTTGTTCATTTTGCTTTTTGTCAAAAATACACAGACACAGGCGGTGAGCTTAAATCCGCTGTCAGAATGGTTTTATCCTACTGGGTTCCGTGAGAGCGTGCTAAATTTTCTTTGTTTTGTGCCTTTCGGGTTTGTTTATTATCGGGCAAAGACGTGGCAGATGTTGTTTTGTGCGATTCTGACGGTGTTAGGGATTGAGAGTATTCAATATTTATTTTCCGTTGGGGTATTTAGCACGTTAGATATTTTGCTGAATGTGTTGGGAATGTTCGTAGGTTATCGGTTGGGTTTAATAGGAGAAAAGAGATGTCAAAGAAGAACTTAATTGTCCTTGGTTTAGCTGTCTTGATACTTTTAGGAGTGGCTGGAGGAATGGTCTATACAAAGGTTTCATCCGTGCAACAACTACTTAAGATTGAAAAATTACAAAAAGAGTTGGTTCAATTAGAAGAAAATCCAGCGTTACCTGAAAAAAATCAAGAGGCGATAAAAAAAGTCCTTTCAGATTCACGAAAACTAGCAAAATCAGACGGAAAGAAAGGACAGGATAAAATCTACCAAGAATTAGAAAAGGCTCAGAAACAGGCAAAAAATGCCCTTAAAGAGCAAGTGGGGAAAGCGCATTCTAGCTTACAAAAATTAATAAATCAATCCGAACAAGTGCTGAAAACGTACGAAAGCTATCAAGAATACACGCAAGGCTTAATGCAAGAAATCAGTACCGCAAAAACGGTTCTAAAACGAAATCAATTTTCCGAAATGAACGAGGAGTTAGAAACCTTAGAAAAAGCCTATCAGCAATTTTCTAACAATACTTTTACGATTGTAGACGGCAGTCAGTGGCAAAAAGAGCGCACTTCCATGAATTACTGGTTTAATTTTCGCATCTCCTCGGCAAAGCGGGAAGAAGCAACCAAGCAGATTGTCGTGACTATGGAGCAATATCTACTGCCGGTGGAGGAACAAACCGTAGAAGAAACGGGAAACATCGCTTTAAATGTTAACGCAAAGGATTTTACCTTTTTTGATGAAAAACGCAAGGAGCTTTCCATTCTTTCGTTTGAAAAAACGCCACAAGGAGCAATTTTTCCGGGACAAACAGCGACTTTTCAAGTGATCTTACAAGACTTAGAGGGCCCATCTAAAGAGCTACAAGTCACCTTGATGATTAGCGGGGTAAAGTACTATCTGGTATCCATAAAAGAATAAGCAGCTAGGACAAATATCCCAGCTGTTTTTTTAATGCTTATCCTTTTAATTGTAGGGCAAGTTGTTTCTTCTTACTAAACGTTTTCAATACAAGAGTATAAGAGGTCGTAATTAACTTTTTATAGCCTTCAATGGAAAAAGTCGATTCTTTCAGTCGAATGGAATTCCAATGGGTTTTATTGACATGATAGCCCGCAATGACAAAAGGAAATTCCTCTCGCATTTCCTCATTTACTTCCGGAGGGCCTTTTAGTGTCAGCAAATTATCGTGCATTAGACCAAACATTTTCCCATCAAGGTCAAAATACCAACATTCCCAGTCTATACGATAATAGACGAATGCTCCGGGTAACGCCTCCCCAATCGCCTTTAATTGTTTTTCAAGTGGTGTAAGGAGCTTTTCGTGTTCCTCTTGTCCCATAATCCTGTCCCTCTCTTCAGGTTTTATTGCCGTGTTTGACTAAGTGGCAAGTGCATGACAAACGAAGTCCAATGCTCGTTGGAATCGGCGAAAATATACCCACCGTGTAAGGACACAATACTTTGTGCAATCGCAAGCCCAAGACCTGCTCCACCCGTTTCCTGTGAACGAGATTCTTCCACCCGATAAAAGCGGTCAAAAAGCTGGTCGAGATTTTCACGAGGAATTTCAGCTCCATTATTTCTGACAGTGATAATTGCCTCTGAGCCGATTTTTTCAACATCCATGATAATTTGTGTGGCACCCTGCCCGTATTTCAAAGCGTTAGAAAGGAGATTATTGAACACCCGTACCAATTTCTCCGTATCTCCCTCCATGATGACATGTTCCGGTGTGGAGGTGACATTTATCGTGATATTTTTCTTACTTGCCTCAAGCTCGAAGTCCACGGCAAGCTGCTCCATGAGCGAAGTCATATCAAAGGATGAAAAGGAAAGATTGGCTGTCGGCTGACGTACCTTTGTATATTCAAAGAGATCGTCTACCAATATTTTCATCTGCTTAGCTTTTACAAAGGCAATATGCGTATAGTTCGTCAAGTCCTCTTCATTATGGTATTGCTTGTCCTCAATCAATCCAAGGTAGCCGATAATCGACGTTAACGGCGTACGAATGTCGTGCGAAACGTTAGAAATCAGCTCGTCCTTGGATTTTTCAATCCGCCGCTCGTCCTCAATCGCATGGACGGTCGAATCAACGAGGGAATTGATACTATCCACGACATTTCCCAAATCATCGTTTAGCTCAAAGGGAATCCGGTGGTCATAATTGCCCATCGAAATATAATGAAGCTCCGAAATAATGTGACGAAGCAACATTTGACGGTAGCGACGTTTCAAGCGCCAATACACCACCCAAATATCAATGAGTAGAAGCAGAATGATGAGAAATTTCTGCCAAGAATAGAAAATGGGGCTATCGAGATGTGCCACAAACCATTGTTTAAATGAAAAAACAATATCGACTAGCTCCGCACTGCTATTTAACGCCATGCTGAGCACCATGACTACGGCAATATTCAGCAAAAGCATAATTAATATGGTGAAAATCCCTTCCGCCAAAAGCTCGCTAATTTCCATGGAAGTTAGCTGAATCCGCTTGCCTGTTTCCGGTTCTATCAGCGATCGTTTCGTGGGTCTTGGTTTATTTTGTTTCAATCTTATATCCTACCCCCCAGACCGTTTGAATCACTTTTTCTCCACCTGTGGCTTCTAAAATCTTATCACGTAAATGACTGACGTGCACCATCACGGTTTTTGCTGACACGACACTTTCTTGCTGCCAAACACGCTCGAAAATCTCATCGGCGCTAAACACACGGTCGGGGTGAGAAGCAAGGAGGTATAAAATGCCAAATTCTAAGGCGGTTAGTTGAATTTCTTTGCCTTCTATGGTTTTCACTACATGCGAATCTTTATTAATAATCAGTGGCCCAACCTCTAGAACATCTGGTTCTTCCTGCGTTGGCTGCATTTGCGAGCGGCGGAGAATCGACTTCACCCGCGCCATAATTTCTAGTGGGTTAAACGGTTTTGTGACATAATCGTCCGCCCCTGCAACCAATCCACGAATCTTATCCATATCATCCGTTTTAGCGGTTAAGAAAATAACAGGCACTTGCGAAATTTTGCGAAGCTCCTTCACGACTTTCATTCCGTCCATCACGGGCATCATAATATCTAAAATCATTAATTCAATCTCATCATCTTCACGAATCGCCTTCAGCGCGGCTTCTCCGTCATAGACCTTGACTGGCGTATAGCCCTCGTTATTGAGGTAAATGCTGAGTAATTCGACAATCTCTTTGTCGTCATCTGCTACTAAAATTTTCATACGAAACGCTCCTTGTAAAATAATTTATCTATACTAAAATAATTTCTATCCGTTCTTATTCTATCAAAAAGTTAGAGTGAAAGCGTAATTGTATAGCTAAAACTATAAAAATCTTATGAAATACGAAAGAAAGACCAACAGTAGGAAAGACATTTCCCTGCTATTGGCCGTGAATTTTAATAAAAAGTAAATCGTTTGTGTGAATATTCAATTTCCCCGTCTTCCACCATGGAACGAATGACTTGCCTCGTCGTTTCAGCAGAGGTGCCACTGTTCAAGGAGATTTCCTTTAAGGTGACTGGATAAGGAATAATCGTTTTGGTTCCTACAGTTTTCCCCAGAGTGTTGCGTAAAAAATAGAGGTGTTGCCTGACACGGTCTTGCGCATTTTGCGTTAATTCATACTGCATTCTAGTTTCATTGTAACGAATAATACTCGTGAGTCGCCTTGCGATAAAGCGCATTTGTGCAGGATTGGTTAAACAAAGTTCTTCAAAACTTTTTGCAGGAAAGGTGAGTACCTCAATATCTGTGATAGCTTCTGCACTAAAAGGATGTTCTTCATCCGATAAAAGTCCCTCGAATGGGAAAAGGTCGTTACTTTGAATGTAATCATAATAGTAATAAGTCGCACTTTCGTCATAGCGTTCAATGCGAACCAGTCCGTCTAGTAGAACGTAATATTTGTCTTTGTCCTCGCCTTCTTCAAAAATGACTTGTCCCGCTTTAATCTTTTTATAGCGTAATCCCCTAGCTAAAATTTTGAACTCATCTTCTGTAAAACGCTTGAAACAGTCTAGTTGTTGATAGGCCGGGAGATCGTTTGTTACCACGTTTGTTCTCATCATTCTCATCTCCAAAATGTAATCGCTTTCCATAAGCTCATAATAACACAATTTATACAAAAATAAAAACTTAGTCTACAAATAAGTATGCAAATTAGTGTTTTCTCAAACAAGTATGATTTATAAATAAAATCAGAAATTTAGAGAGAAAACTTCTATATGTATAGAAATTTATGGGCAAACTGAAAAAAGCTCAAATATTAGTTTTTTTAATCTCAAAAACTGTGTGCATGTACCCGCTTTCAAGGTTATGATAGATATGAAAACAGGACAAGGAAGCAAAAAAGCTTGGACCTTGATCTAAAAGGAGGAATTTTTAATGAGTTATCCAATTCATGTCACTTCAGAAATCGGTAAACTAGAAACAGTGCTACTGAAAAGACCAGGACGCGAAGTGGAGAATTTAACACCAGACATTATGGATCGTTTATTGTTTGATGACATTCCCTATTTAGCTAATATCCAAAAAGAACACGATTACTTTGCGGATACTTTACGCAAGGAGGGGACCGAAGTTCTCTATCTTGAAAAATTATCAGCAGAAGCGATTGATGCAAGTGGTGAAAAAGAAGCATTTGTTGCACAAATGTTAGGTGAATCGCAAATTGAATCATCGATTGTTCTTGAAGCCTCAAAAGAATATTTATTAGGCATGGAAACACAAGACATGGTTGATAAAATAATGGCGGGTATTCGTACCAAAGAATTAGATTTACCAAAGAAAACTTTATTTGACCTTTCAGATGAAGTGGATTATCCATTCTTCACGGATCCTATGCCAAACCTTTATTTCACTAGAGATCCGGCCGCTTCTATGGGCAATGGCTTAACGATTAATCATATGACTTTTGATGCAAGGAAACGGGAATCACTCTTCATGGAAACGATTATCAAACATCATCCACGTTTTGCAGATAAGGGACTTTCAGTATGGCTTGACAGGAATCAACCAAACCATATTGAAGGGGGCGATGAATTAATCTTGAGCGATGAGGTCGTTGCTATTGGGATTAGTCAACGGACGTGTGCCAGAGCCATTAAATCACTCGCAAGAAACCTACTTTCAAAAAATTCTGGTTTCAAGAAAATCGTTGCTATCAAGATTCCTAACAATCGGGCGATGATGCACTTAGATACCGTATTTACGATGGTAGACAAAGATAAATTCACGATTCATCCAGCAATTTTGGACTACAACGGAAAAATGGATATTTTCATTGTAGAATTATCCACTGGCGCAACTGATGATTTAACGATTTCACATCGGGACGATTTAGCAAGTACCTTAAAAGAAGTACTTCACTTAGACGATATTCTCTTGATTCCAACAGGTAAGGGCGATGCAATCGTTGCCCCAAGAGAACAATGGAATGACGGTTCTAACACATTAGCTATCGCACCAGGGGTAGTTGTCACGTATGACAGAAACTATGTATCGAACGAAGTCTTGAGATCTTACGGCATTCGTGTCTTAGAAGTTGTCTCAGGGGAATTGTCTCGCGGTCGTGGGGGCCCACGTTGCATGAGCATGCCGTTAGTACGTCAAGATTTGAAATAGAAAACCACTTTGTATGGAACTTCTGACGAGTTCAGAGGTTTCATACGTCACATAGAAGAGAAATGATAATTTAAATTAAAAGGGGCGATTTCATTGAAAGATTCAGTATTTCAAGGAAGAAGTTTATTAGCAGAAAAAGATTTTACACGTGCAGAATTAGAATTTTTAATTGATTTTAGCGAACATTTGAAAGATTTGAAAAAACGTGGGATTCCGCATCATTATTTAGAAGGAAAAAACATTGCTTTACTTTTTGAAAAAACATCTACAAGGACACGTGCCGCATTTACTACCGCTTCTATCGACTTAGGCGCTCATCCTGAATATCTTGGAAAAAATGATATTCAACTTGGGAAAAAAGAATCTGTTGAAGATACAGCCAAAGTACTTGGTAGCATGTTTGACGGGATTGAATTCCGTGGCTTTAGCCAACGTGTCGTAGAACAATTAGCCGAATTTTCAGGAGTACCTGTATGGAATGGTTTAACAGATGAATGGCATCCAACACAAATGATTGCCGACTTCCTAACAATCCAAGAAAACTTTGGTAAATTAGAAGGTTTAACGGTTACTTATGTCGGAGATGGTCGCAATAACGTTGCCAACTCTCTATTAGTTACTGGTTCAATCTTGGGCGTAAATATGCGAATTGTCAGCCCTAAATCTTTATTCCCAACAGATGAAATCGTGAACTTGGCTCAAGGTTTTGCGAAAGAAACTGGGGCTAAAATTTTAATTACAGACGATCCTAAAACAGGGGTTGCAGGCTCTGATGTCCTTTATACAGACGTATGGGTATCTATGGGTGAAGAAGATAAATTTGAAGAACGGATTAAATTATTGAAACCTTACCAAATCAACATGGATTTAGTTCGTGCAACTGGCAAGGAAAACATGATTGTTCTTCACTGCTTACCAGCTTTCCATGATACAGAAACCGTTTATGGAGAAGAAATGAAAGAACGCTTTGGTGTCACTGAAATGGAAATTACAGATGAAGTGTTCCGCAGCAAATATGCTCGCCAATTTGACCAAGCAGAAAATCGCATGCACTCAATTAAAGCAATCATGGCAGCGACTCTTGGAAATCTATACATTCCAAAAGTTTAAGAAAAAGATGCGAAGAGGGACTTTCAGTTTCTCTTCGTTACATATTATCGCTGAATGTTGGCGAGTGCGAATTGGTGATTTGAAAACTAAAGGGTACCAGACATCTCGCGGTTTAATATTTGGGAAAAGGAGAGAGGAAAATGAGTCAAAAAATAGTCGTAGCTTTAGGTGGAAATGCTATCTTGACAGATGACCCAACAGCAAGAGGACAACAAGAAGCATTGAAAAAATCTGCCTATGAATTAGTAAAATTAATTGAAAACGGGGACAAGCTAGTCATCTCACACGGAAATGGCCCACAAGTAGGCAATTTATTGCTTCAACAAATGGCAGCAGATGAACCAAGTAACCCTGCAATGCCTTTAGATACCTGCGTGGCGATGACAGAGGGAGCAATCGGCTATTGGCTACAAAACGCCTTAGACGATGTTCTAGCAGAACGTGGCGTTGAAAAGGAAACAATCAGTCTTGTCACACAAGTGGTGGTTGACCCACTAGACCCTTCTTTCCAAGCACCTTCTAAGCCAATCGGCCCATTCTTAAGCAAGGAAGCCTGTGAAAAACAAGCCAAGGTAGATGGTGCAACCTATAAGGAAGATGCAGGACGAGGCTGGCGCAAAGTTGTTGCCTCACCCAAACCAATCACCATTAGAGAAGCAAGTACCATTCGCAAGCTGATTGAAGACGATGTCGTTACTATTTCAGTTGGCGGTGGCGGGATTCCCGTTATCAAACAGGGTGGAAAATTAATCGGGGTAGAAGCCGTGATTGACAAAGATTTTTCATCTGAAAAATTGGCAGAAGAAGTTGGTGCAGATAAATTGATTATCTTGACAGGTGTGGATAATGTTTACATCAACTATGGCAAACCAAATCAAGAAATGTTAAGTACAGTGACTATTTCACAACTGGAAGAATATATCAAGGAAGGGCAATTTGCGCCGGGCAGCATGTTACCAAAAGTACAGGCAGCTATCCAATTTGTATCGCATAATCCATTAGCACAAGCGGTGATTAGCTCTCTTGAAAATATCGAAAGTGTGATTAACGACGGGGCAGGAACCGTTGTCGTCGCTGGTTAAATAATAGGAAGTCATAACATCTTGGTGTTGTGGCTTTTTTGGTGATAAAAAATCTATCTATTCCTCCCTCTTTTTCTCTCATAAAACAACTAAATTTAAATTTTTTGTAAAGTAAAGGCATTCATTTTTATAATTTTTTCCACCTTGCAAAAGTTTATAGTAGAATGAAAATATCCGATTAAATAAAAAATTTTTAAGTATTTAGAGAAAACGATTTCATTGAGGGAGGGGTTTCATGCGTAAGAACGTTCATTTGGTGCCGGCAGTGGCTTTTTTAGGTACCTCCGTGTTAATGATTCTGCCACAAATGATGGGTAGAGGAGTGATTTTAGGTTCCGATTCTTTGTTCCACTTTAACCGATTTTACGACACCGCTATGCAGATAAAAAACCTCAATCTTCAATATTTCACCTCCTTCTATGGTTTTGCGCAAACAGGGCGGATTGTTAACGCCTTTTATGGTCCTCTTGTCGCCTATTTCCAGGGAATCCTCGTACTTCTTGCTGGCTCGTGGTTTAACTATCAGGTGCTATCAAACGTTATTTTATATCTTCTCTCTGGCTGTTCCATGTATGTTTTACTGTCTAAAAGTAAGGTGAGACAGTCTATCAGCGTCCCCCTCAGCATTCTTTACATGATGACCTTTGCAATCCAATATTGGACGCTTCGGCAAGGTTTTACGAGCTGGGGTGCCAGTTTATTTCCTATCTGCCTCCTTCCAGTGAACGATATGATTCAAAGAAAAGAAGTGCGGAGTCTTCCGCTTGGCATATTGACCGCCTTGATGGTACAGACTCACATGCTTTCTAGCCTATTTCTTGTGGCGATTTACGTTCCTTGCTTTCTCTATGCGTTCTTTAAAAGTGAGGAAAAAGGGCTTTTGTTGCGGAATTTAGCGTTAGCGATTGGTATTTTTCTCCTCTTAACAATGAATCTTTGGGTGGGAATGTTTGAACTTTATAAAGGAAACACGATTTTGGCGCCTTTTGTTAATAAAACGCCGGAATTAAGTACAATAGATTGGGACAGCTATTATTGGTTAGTGACTCCGGGCGCATTGTTAGGCATTCTTCTGTTCCAATTTTTCTATGTCGTTCGTTATCATAAAAGAGTCAGCTTTGAAAATAAATTATTGACGACAATTGCCTGCGTGTTTGTTCTTTTATCTAGCAGTCTAATTCCTTGGAATCGTTTGGTCGCAGATGGCTTTATTCTTGCGGAACTTGTGCAATTTCCGTTCCGTTTTTTTGTCCCAGCGACGGTTTTATTCCTATTTTCATTTGCGTTAACTTTAGAGGAGGGGAATTTTAAATCCCTCCTTACAAAGATATGTCTTTGGACGATTGTTATTTTTAGTTTGGCTCAGGACCTCGTATTAGTGAATCTCTCTGTTCGGGATTGGCAAAAGCATGGGATGGCATACGTGCCGGGACGGGAAACTTTTGCCACACATGAAAGTGAAAGTGAGATTAAAGCTGCCTTTTTCACCTCCGATTTATCCGTAGCGCTAGAATATTTACAGAAACCAACGCCTGACTACCTGCCAGTTTACCGAAAAACCAACGAGGATAAGTATGCGGAATATAAAAAAGTGCTGTTGCGGAACAATCTTTTTACTAAGACCGTGGATAAGGATAAATTAATCGTTGAATGGCAGGCAGAAAAGGTGCGACCTACCGAAGTACCAGTGATTAAGTACGCGAATACCGAATTGACATTGAATGGGAAGACACTTTCTGAAAAAGAGTGTAATCTTTCCAATCTTGGCGTGGTAAATGTTCCGTCAGTGCAAGGGAAAAACCGTCTGACTCTACGCTATAACAGTCCAAAGGGATTCAACGTTCTTTTACTTGCGACCCTTGGCATGTGGGGAATTTCTTTGTTCCTATTAGTTAAAAGAAGATGAATGAGGCTTTGCCAGAAGTGTTGTGACTGCATATTTGTAAAACGAGAGGGGTTAAATAACAAAAAAAGGAAGTTCACCCCCAGAACTTCCCATAAATTTATTGTTCCAACCCAGAAATAAAGAATCCCGCCAACACTTCAATCATTTGCTCAAAATGAGGAATACCTGTTTCCTCCTGATGATTTTCCAAGTAGACAAGTGCATCAAATACCGATAAAATCACTTCGTCATCTATATCCGTACGAATTTTCTTTTCCTGCCGCCACTTGTGAAGGTACTGGGTAAAGACGTCCCGCACAAAATAATGGGTTTCTTCGGTGCCCTCTTGATAATATTTTCTGATTTTTTCCGAGATTTCCTCTTGATGCCACTCTTTTAGGATGGGGGTATCCCTCATGATTTCCTTGTTTTGTGCAAGAAAGGACTTCATAAGTTCGATAGGTGTTCCCTCAACGTCCAAAGATTCGATAATGCGTTTCTTTGCCTTTTGATTTTCCTTATTAAAAATCTCGATGAAAAGTTCCTCTTTTGAGGGATAATAGTTATAAAAAGTCCCTGTTGCGACCCCCGCCTTTTGTGTAATAGCCGCAACGTTGACCGTTTTATATTCCTGTTCTAAAAAAAGTCTCCTTCCTGCTTCAAAAATTCGTTCTTTTTTATCTAACATGTGACCACCCTTATTTTCCTAGAAATTTTATAGTTATCCATACGGCAAGTCCGATGATTGGCACAAAGCTGATGAGTTTCATCAAAAGCTCCATTTCAAACCCATAGACATAGAGACAAAGGACTAAGGCAGAAAGCCAGATTGCCACTGTTTTGACGATTGCAGGCATTCCTGCAATCAGGCAAACGCCCACGGTAAGCAGTAACACACCAATCACAACCCAACTCATGAAATCACTATTCATAAGATTCACAGGGCTAAGTGTTGCCCCATAAATAACACTAATAACTGCGACAACAATTAAACAGATACCAAAAATTGTTAAGCCTCCCATGTTAAAAACCTCCCTAGTTTTTAAGAACGTGCGGACTGTCTAATAAATGAATGAATTAATATCTTATTCATTCATATTATAAAATGTTTTTGCTTTTCTGTCAAAAGAAAGGCGCTTCAAGAAAAGGAGAAAATTTCTTCTAAATTCTTTGATAGAACAACAAAATTTTTCCCTAAACCCCTTGAAAAATGCTATGATAGGGAATATATATAAATTTGTTGTGGTAGAAAGTTCATAAAGGAACAGGATTAAAAGAGTGCGTCTCTTTCGTATCCATAAAAGGAGGGGAAATTCATGAGTTGGTTAACGAAAACAGTCCATATCGTCAAAGAAAACGACCCCGCCGCTCGTTCTACTTTGGACGTTATTTTGACCTATCCGGGCGTGAAGGCGTTGTTCTTTCATCGTTTTTCACATTTTTTGTATAATCATCGATTCTTTTTATTGGCGAAAATGCACTCGCAATTTTGGCGCTTTCTAACGGGGATTGAGATTCATCCGGGCGCACAGATTGCCGCAGGAGTCTTTATTGATCACGGCATGGGTCTTGTGATTGGGGAAACGGCGATTGTTGAAGAGGGGGTCATGCTCTATCACGGGGTGACACTTGGCGGAACGGGTAAGGACACGGGCAAACGTCACCCGACTGTTCGGAAAAACGCCTTGATTTCTGCTCATTCACAGGTGATTGGACCGATTGAAGTGGGTCAGGACGCAAAAGTAGGGGCAAGCGCAGTGGTTATCAAGGACGTACCAGCTGGGGCAACAGTTGTTGGGGTGCCGGCGAAAGTGGTTCGGATTTACGGGAAAAAGCCTGAAAGGGATAAACAGGAGTGAAAAGTATGATTAAAATTTACAATACATTAACGCGAAAAAAAGAAGAGTTCCAACCTATTGAAGCGGGTAAGGTACATATGTATGTCTGTGGGCCAACGGTGTATAATTATATTCACATTGGTAATGCACGTTCCGCAATCGCCTTTGACGTGATTCGCCGTTATTTCGAGTATCGCTCGTATGAGGTGAATTATGTGTCGAATTTTACCGATGTGGATGACAAAATTATCAAACGTTCGCACGAGCTGGGAATTAGTGCAGAGGCAGTTGCTGACCGATATATTGCGGCATTTAAGGAAGATACCGCAGCGTTAAATATTCAACCAGCCACCTTGAATCCACGTGTGTTAGACAATATTTCAGCTATTATCGAATTTATCGCAGTGTTGGTGGAAAAAGGTTGGGCGTATGAGTCAAATGGCGATGTTTATTTCCGTGCCCGCCAATTTCCAAACTATGGGGCGTTAGCGCATAAAACGATTGACGAGCTAGAGGCAGGGGCAGGCGGTCGTACGGGTGCTGAAACGGCACAAAAAGAGGATCCAATTGATTTTGCCCTATGGAAAGCTGCAAAGGCGGGAGAACCGTTTTGGGATAGTCCTTGGGGCAATGGTCGTCCCGGCTGGCATATTGAATGCTCGGTCATGGCAACGAAATATCTAGGTGACACGATTGACATTCATGGGGGCGGACAGGATTTGGAATTTCCACACCATACCAATGAAATCGCCCAATCAGAAGCGAAAACGGGCAAAACCTTTGCGAATTATTGGATGCACAATGGTTTTGTGACGGTTGGCGAAAATGATGAAAAAATGAGCAAGTCGCTCGGCAATTTTGTGACCGTCCATGAATTGATTGAAGAAATTGACCCACAAGTGATTCGTTTTCTGATGGCAGGTACACAATACCGTCGCCCGATTCGTTTTTCGGATGCGTCACTGGCAGAAGCAACGACAAATCTGCAAAAATTGCACAACACCTTGAATCATTTTACTTTCCGTAAAGAGAGCGCAGTGGAAAGCTTGCCAAATGATATGGAAAAATTGGCGGAATTAGCCTTGTTGAAAGAAACGTTCCTTACAGAAATGGACGATGATTTCAATGCGGCAAATGGGGTAACGACCCTTTATGATTTGTCCAAATGGATGAATACCTATGCGGAAAATGACGAGATTTCAGCAGCGGTCTATACGGAAGCCGTGAACCTATTTGAGGATTGGTTAGAAATTTTCGGTGTGAAATTTACGGAAACTGTTGAACTTTTAGATTCAGAAATTGAAGATTTAATCGAAGAACGCCATGCCGCACGTAAGAACAAGAATTTTGCCCGAAGCGATGAAATTCGTGATTTATTGGCAGAAAAAGGGATTATCCTAGAAGATACTGCCCAAGGAACTCGATGGAAGATAGAGAAATAGTGAGGAAAGACATGACACAAGATTACAAGCAGTTAAACGGAATTGCTCTTGCCTATGTGGGCGATGCGATTTATGAGGTCTATATCCGTGATTTCCTGATTCATTCAGGTGTGACAAGACCCAATCAGCTTCACCGACGAGCAACGCATTACGTTTCTGCCAAGGCACAGGCGAGCTTATATTATAAAATGCGTGATTTAGCGTTATTAAGCGAAGAAGAGGAAACCATGTTTCGACGTGGGCGCAATGCGCATAGTTTTACCAAGGCGAAAAATACAGATGCTAAGACCTATGCAATTTCGACTGGATTTGAAGCGTTGATGGGGTATCTACATTTGACCGGACAAACGGCACGTATGGAAGAACTCATCGAGTGGTGTATCAAAGAAGTAGGAACGGTGGAAAAATATGACCCGAAATAATACAAATGAACGTGGCGGACGAAAAAAAACACAACCACGTCGTGAAAAACCAAAGAAAAATTTCCGTGTAGACTCAGAACCCGTAGAATCAAATGAAGACAATTTTGTTTTCGGTCACCATGCTGCTGTTGAAGCAATTCGTGAAGGGCGTGGCAACAAGATTTTTGTTCAAGAGGACGCAAAGGGTAAAAATGTCGAAGAAATCAAGGAGCTTGCTAAAGCACATGCTGTCCCAGTGAAATGGGTCCCCAAAGCAAAATTAGATTTGTTAAGTGACGGCGGGGTGCATCAAGGGGTAGTCGTAGCGATTACGCCTTATGAGTATTTGAGCTTAGAGGAGCTTTTAGAACAGACAACGACAGAGCAGCCTTTCTATTTGATTTTGGACTCTATCGAGGATCCGCATAATTTTGGTTCTATTTTACGGACGGCAGACGCAGCGAGTGTGGACGGTGTGATTATTCCCAAACACCGTGCCGTTGGGATTACTCCGGTGGTCGTGAAAACCTCGACAGGAGCGGTAGAACATATGCCTATTGCACGTGTGACGAACCTTTCTCAAGCGGTAGCGAAGCTAAAGGAGCAAGGTTTCTGGATTTTTGGTACAGATATGAATGGAACGGACTATCGTCAGTGGAATACGGCGGGTAAAATCGCCTTGATTATCGGAAATGAAGGACGTGGCATGAGCGCTAACTTGAAAAAAGAAGTGGATGAAATGCTGACGATTCCTATGACAGGACATGTACAAAGCTTGAACGCCAGCGTGGCAACGAGTTTGTTGATTTATGAAGTATTCCGTGGTCGGAATGCACTTTAAAGGGTAGAAAATGGCGTGAGGGGAGGACTATCGCATGAAAAAGCAGCTATTAATTGTTGACGGCTACAATATGATTGGCTCTTGGCCGAATCTTGTGGCACTGAAAAAGCAGGATAAGCTTGAGGATGCACGTGAATTATTGCTTCATGAATTGTCGAATTATGCAAAATTTGAGGATATTGAAGTCATGGTTGTTTTTGATGCGATGTATGTCCCCGGCATTACGAAATCCTTTGAAAAGTATCAGTTGACGGTCGTGTTTACCTCCGAGGGTGAAACCGCTGATAGCTATATTGAACGAATGGCAGGAGAACGCAATACGATTGTGACTCAGGTGACCGTGGCAACGAGCGACTTGGCAGAGCAATGGGTCGTATTTTCTCAAGGCGCTCTACGTAAGAGTGCGCGGGAGCTGTATAAGAATGTAGAACGGTCAAAAAATAACGTTAGCACCTTTCAAGAAGACCTAAAATTTCAAAATTATCGGAGAAATTCACCCTGGAATTCGGAACAGCTTTTAGAACTAGAACGGAAAATGGAAGAACTACAAAAGAAACCAAAATAAACGATTGTTTGCTAAATCGTCTGAATGAAATATGATACCCTCCTTTTGAATAAACTTCAAGGGAGGTTTTTTTATTGGGAAAATTAGATAACGAGCTTGAGAAAAAATTTGAGGACTATTCACCAGTCATTTGGCACGTCAGGCGTCACTTTTATTTACGAGGCTTTTCTATGGAGGATTGGTTGCAAGAGGCACGGATTGTTTTCTATCATTCTGCGGAAAGGTATGACGGGCGGAGCGCCTTTGGAAATTATTACAGGCGGAATCTGGAACATCACGTGATTGGCTTGATTCGTAAGGCACATGCCAAAAAGCGCATGTTTTACCAAGAATGCACGATTCATGGCGGTTTTCTTACCAGTGAAGAGTCACCGATTTATCATCTTTCCGCCTACCGAGTTTCCTCCATGATGGACGAAAGGCTAGAAACCAAAGAAAAAATGGAGGATTGGGTAGATGTCTTGTCAGAAAGAGAGCTTCAGGCACTTTTACACTACTTACGGGAAATCCCGCAAAGTCCCAACGAGCCACGGACAGAGAAGGAAAAGCAGGATTATCGGTCACTGGCTCGTGCAAAGAAGAAGTTGAAAAAGACGTTGCGGGAGGAATAAATTAACATGTCCAACTTTAAAAAAATGCAGTGGCTCGTTTTACAAGGGGAGCTATTCCATGACGACAAAAAGAGATTTCAACCGGCTGTCAGTCGATTTTCAATTCAACATCAATTTTAAGTGCCAGATAGCTTAGTCAGGCTTTTAACGAATTTTTGAATGTCTAAAAATTTTTAGTTGTTTTCTGCATATTGTTATTTTTATCCTTGAAAACGAGAGGAGGGGATTCTCTGAAAACCATTTCAAGATTTTAAAAGTTTTAAGAAGTGCTTGAAAAATACTTGCAAAAATGCTATAATCATGGTAAGAGGTGAATGCTATGCCAACAACATTAGCTACGATTAAAGAAGATTTAAAGAATCGTATCGGTAGTCCAATTCAGGTTATTGCACAAACGGGTCGTAAGCGCCAAACAGAGCGCAAAGGCGTCCTTTCAGAAGTGTATCCATCTGTTTTTGTTGTCGATTTAGATCAAGATGAAAATGCTTTTGAGCGCGTGTCGTATTCGTATTCAGATATTTTAACAAGTACAGTTGAAATTAATTTTATTGACGAAGCGGTATAGCACCATATAGAAGAAGATAGCTCGTTATCCGTGGATAGCGGGCTTTTTTTCAAAGTATAGATTTTTATCCTCTTTGGATTGTTGATTTTCAATGACTCAAAGAGGATTTTTAGTATTGTAAAAGGAGGCCTTAAACACTTGCCCTCAGTTTAGAATTTGTGTTCTGGAACCTGAACCACCAGTGGCAACGGTTATTTTGTGTTTAGGGATTTTTCATGTTTCTTTCTGCAACGAGATTACCTTGTAAATGGGCTATAAATACTTCCTGAGATTTGAAGTGAAGGACGGCAGAACAGGCGGGAATGTTCTTCAGTCTTATGTATCAAAGATTAAGAAAATTAGAGAAATTGGAAATTTTCACCTAGAATACTTTTGTAAGTGAGCGTTTTAGTCTATAATTTATCTTATTGACTTAGGTTATTTTGGAAACAGGGAGAGAGCAATGGAAATCATGGAAAAAGCGCCAGCGAAGATAAATCTAGGGCTAGATGCACTTTATCAGCGACCAGATGGGTATCACGAGCTGGAAATGATTATGGCAAGCGTGGATTTGTCCGATAGAATTACGGTGCGCCCTTTGACGAAGAAAACGATTGAGCTGACGACCGATAGCTCTTTTTTGCCGACAGATAAGAAAAATCACGTGTATCAGGCGGCAGAGCTTTTAATGGAACGGTATGGTGTAACAGGTGGGGTAGCGATTGATATTGAAAAGAAAATCCCTGTGGCAGCGGGACTGGCAGGAGGAAGCAGTGATTGTGCGGCGACCTTGCGTGCGTTGAATCAGCTGTGGGACTTGGACTTGTCACTTGAGGAGTTAGCAAAACTTGGCTCAGAGATTGGTTCAGACGTACCTTATTGCATATATGGCAATACCGCCTATGTGAGTGGACGTGGTGAAAAGGTGGAAAAAATTGCCGATATTCCTTGCTGTTACGTGATTTTGGTGAAACCACATATGAGTGTCTCGACACAAACCGTTTTTAAGGCGCTAAACGTCAAGCAGGCGCAACATCCTGATATTGCAGGGTTACGCAAGGCAGTGGAGGCGCATGATTATCAGGCGATGATTGAAAAAATGGGGAATACCCTAGAAGATGTGACGATTCTTAAGTATCCTGTGATTCGGCAGATTAAGGAATCTATGATGAAATTCGGTGCCGATGTCGCTTTGATGAGTGGCAGTGGGCCGACTGTTTTTTGTCTAGTGAAACAGGAAAAACGGGCGCAACGGATTTATAATGCGTTAAAAGGCTTTAATGACGAGGTTTACCTTGTACGGATGTTGCAATGTGCAGTGGAATAAATAGAAGGAGGACTGGAATTTTTCAGTCCTTTTTCGCTTTCTCCTTGCACGATTTTCAGTTGCTTGCTATAATTAAACCTGTTTGCCAAATCGTAATCGTTACGGTTTGCAAACTATAAATCGAAATGGAATGGAGAATATATAATAGATGAAAAAGAAATTAGGATTATTGGTTGGACTTCTGGCACTTTTCACGGTGCTGACGGGCTGTATGAGTGAAAAAAAAGCAACTTCAGAAAATAAAATAAAAATCGTCACCACGTTTTTTCCGATGTATGATTTCACGAAAAATATCGTGGGCGATGAGGGCAACGTGGAGCTTTTAATTCCAGCTGGAACGGAACCACATGACTTTGAACCAAGTGCGAAAAACATGGCGGATATTGCCAAAGCCTCGGTTTTTGTCTACAATAGTAAGAATCTTGAAACATGGGTGCCAAATGCGATAAATTCACTAGGTGTCAAGACTTTAAATGTGATTGAAGCAAGTGAAAAGATTAAGTTAATGGAAGCTACTGAAGAAGCAGATGAATATGAAGGGAACACTCATGAACACAATCTTGACCCGCATGTTTGGTTAGCGCCCGCTCTTGCGAAAAAGGAAGTTGAAACCATTCGTGACGGATTAATCAGTGAATTTCCGACAAAGAAAGAAGTTTTCACGAAGAATGCGGCAGCCTATTTGAAAAAATTAACTGCTTTAGATGAAGACTATAAAAAAGAACTAGCAAATGCCACTCAACGAAATCTTGTCACTCAACATGCGGCATTTGGCTATCTTGCCAAGGAATACGGGCTACATCAAGTAGCAATAGCGGGACTTTCTCCCGATCAAGAGCCTAGTCCGTCACGTTTGGCGGAGTTAAAGGACTATGTAAAGAAAAATCATATTCAGCTAATTTATTTTGAAGAAACTGCAAGTGATAAGATTGCGAAAACCCTGTCCGATGAAACAGGCGTGCAGCTTGCTGTGTTAAATACACTTGAGGGGTTAACCAAAGAGGAACAAAAACAAGGAGCAGACTATATTTCAGTCATGCAGGATAACTTAAAAGAATTGAAAAAGACGATTAAATAAAAAGGTGGTCTTATAAAGGAAGGGAGCAGCCTTATGCGTTATATTGATGTAGAAGATTTGACGTTTTACTATGATGATGAGCCAGTGCTTGAGGACGTTTCCTATTATGTAGATGCAGGTGAGTTTGTGATTTTGACTGGGGAAAATGGGGCGGCAAAGTCCACGCTAGTGAAAGCTACGCTTGGTTTGTTAAAGCCAGAACAGGGCAAGGTCACGATTTCTCCGACCAATACAGAGGGAAAAAAATTAAAAATCGGCTACATTCCGCAACAAATCGCTTCATTTAATGCGGGCTTTCCCTCGACAGTGATGGAACTTGTGCGAAGTGGGCGGTTTCCGCGAGGACATTGGTTTAAACCGTTAACGAAGAGAGATGACGCCTACGTGAAAAAAGCGCTAGAGTCGGTCGGCATGTGGGAGCAACGTCATAAGCGAATCGGTGAGTTATCTGGCGGACAAAAGCAGAGAATTAGCTTGGCGAGAATGTTTGTTACCAATCCTGATTTATTTATTTTAGATGAACCAACGACAGGGATGGATGAAAATTCACGCAATGATTTTTACCGGTTAATGCGACACAATGCACATGTGCATGGGAAATCGGTGCTGATGATTACCCATGACCACGAGGACGTAAAACCGTATGTCGACCGCCACATTCGCTTGGTGAGAAAAGAAAATAGCCCGTGGCGATGCTTCCATATGAGTGAAAACTTTGAAGAGGCTCAGGGAGACGGTGTGAAGTAGGGTTTAGAAGTACTCACGACAAATCGAAGGAGGAAAACAATGCTAACATACGAGTTCATGAGAAGAGCGCTTTTTGCAGCCTTAGGAATTTCAGTGATTGCCCCAATGCTCGGCGTGTTTTTAGTCATTCGTCGGCAGAGCCTAATGGCAGATACCTTGTCCCACGTCTCGCTTGCTGGGGTAGCCTTGGGATTCTTTCTCAATCTTGACCCGAGTCTTACCACGTTACTTGTCGTGATTGTGGCAGCCGTTGTACTGGAATATTTACGTATGGTGTATAAGACGTATTCGGAGGTTTCGACTGCTATTTTGATGAGTGGTGGCTTGGCGCTCGCCTTGGTCTTGATGAATTTAAACGGTGGCACGAGTTCGACCAGCATTCAGCAATATTTATTCGGTTCTATTGTGACGATTAGCTGGAGTCAGGTCTATCTGCTAGTCGGTTTATTATTTTTGATATTAATCTTATTTTTATTATTCCGTCGCCCAATGTATGTTTTGACGTTTGACGAAAGTACGGCGTTTGTAGACGGTCTGCCGATTGTCTGGATGTCGATTTTATTTAATGTCATTACTGGGGTGGCAATTGCGGTCATGATTCCGATTGCGGGGGCGCTGCTTGTTTCGGCAATTATGATTTTACCGGCAGCAATTGGTATGCGGATTGGTCGAAGTTTTAATGCTGTGATTTTGCTTTCAATGATGATTGGCGTAATCGGCATGGTATCGGGGCTTTATAGCTCGTTTTATTTGGAAACTCCACCGGGTGCGAGTATCACATTGATTTTCATTGCAATGTTTTTAGTTGTAGGCTTAGGGAAATCCCTCTACATTCGTATGCGGAAAGCTCGACAAAAAGGGAATCTTTCATAAAAACGTTTTTAGCACTTCTTCTATTGCAAGAGGTGCTTTCTTAGGGTTAAGATTCTATTAGGAATAACGAGAATTAATTGACAGCAGGCAGGTTTCAGCGCATAATATTAAAATGTGTAAAACTATCAAAAAATTGAAATTTTCTGTTTTTTTTACAGAGAAGTTCAATTTTTGAGAAATGACAAAATTCGGAGGAATGTAGCTATGAAAGGTATTATCCTAGCAGGAGGAAGCGGGACACGTTTGTATCCATTAACTCGTGCAGCTTCAAAACAATTAATGCCAGTGTACGACAAGCCAATGATTTATTATCCATTATCCACGTTAATGTTGGCAGGAATTAAAGAAATTCTTATTATTTCAACGCCAGAGGATACCCCTCGCTTTGTCGATTTATTAGGGGATGGGTCAGAATATGGCATTCGCTTATCTTACGCCGTTCAACCTAGTCCAGATGGATTGGCACAGGCTTTCATTATCGGCGAAGAGTTTATCGGCGATGATTCGGTGGCATTAATCTTAGGAGATAATATTTACTACGGAACAGGTATGAGCGCAATGCTTCAACGTGCTGCGGCAAAAACAGAGGGTGCAACGGTCTTTGGCTATCAAGTGCATGATCCTGAACGTTTTGGCGTAGTGGAATTTGACAAGGATATGCGTGCTATTTCTATTGAAGAAAAGCCTGAAAAACCAAAATCAAATTACGCAGTCACAGGTCTATATTTCTACGATAATCAAGTAGTAGAAATCGCAAAAAATATTCAGCCTTCAGAACGTGGGGAACTGGAAATTACCGACGTCAACAAGGTTTATTTAGAAAAAAATCAATTGGACGTGGAGCTAATGGGACGTGGCTATGCGTGGTTAGATACAGGCACGCATGAAAGTCTTTTAGAGGCAGCACAATATATTGAGACTGTCCAACGTATGCAAAATGTTCAAGTCGCAAACTTAGAAGAAATTGCCTACCGCATGGGGTATATCACGCGCGAAAACGTTATCGATCTTGCGCAACCGTTGAAGAAAAATGAATACGGTCAATATTTACTTCGTTTAGTGGGGGAAGCATAATCATGGGAAAAATTAAAACAACAAAAACAAAATTACAAGACGTCTTAATCGTGGAACCAGCAGTTTTTGGTGATCATCGTGGCTTCTTTACGGAAAGCTATTCAAAAGAAGATTTTCAAGCTGCCGGCATTGATTTTGATTTCATTCAAGACAACCATTCTTTATCTGTAGAAGCGGGTGTGTTGCGTGGACTACATTTCCAAACTGGAAAAGCCGCACAAACAAAATTAATCCGTGTCGCAACAGGTGCGGTACTGGATGTGATTGTCGATATTCGTGAAGGCTCACCTACTTATGGACAATGGGAAGGCTACATCTTATCAGAATTCAATCACCGTCAATTATTAGTGCCACGTGGTTTTGCACATGGCTTTGTGACATTGACACCTAATGTGAATTTCATGTATAAATGTGACAACTATTATTCTGCTGAAAATGACGGCGGAATTGCCTTTGATGATCCAGCTTTAGCGATTGATTGGCCGATTGACATTTCCAAAGCAATTATGTCAGAAAAAGACCATCATCACCCAACTCTTGCAGAATTAGACAATGGTTTTGTCTATGGCGAAATTTAAAGGAGAAACCAAACAATGAAAAATATTATCGTGACTGGTGGAGCCGGCTTTATCGGTTCTAACTTTGTACATTATGTAGTGAACAATCATCCAGATGTATTTGTTACAGTTTTAGATAAACTAACTTACGCTGGAAATAAAGAAAATCTTGCAGGACTTCCTGAAGACCGTGTGAAATTGGTCGTGGGCGATATTGCAGATGCTGAATTAGTGGACTCTTTAGTGAAAGATACAGATGCCGTGGTTCATTATGCAGCAGAAAGCCACAATGATAACTCATTGAAGGATCCATCTCCATTTATTCATACCAATATCATTGGGACTTATACTTTATTAGAAGCATGTCGTAAATACGATGTTCGTTTCCATCATGTTTCTACTGATGAAGTGTATGGAGATCTTCCATTACGTGAAGATTTACCGGGACATGGCGATGGTGTGGGTGAAAAATTCACCGCTGAAACGCCTTATAATCCGTCAAGCCCTTACTCATCAACCAAAGCAGGCTCTGACTTATTGGTTCGTGCGTGGGTACGCTCATTCGGGTTACGTGCAACGATTTCTAATTGCTCAAATAACTATGGTCCTTACCAACACATTGAAAAATTCATTCCACGTCAAATTACGAATATTTTAAGTGGAATTAAGCCAAAATTATACGGTGACGGGAAAAATGTTCGTGACTGGATTCATACCAACGACCATTCTACTGGCGTTTGGGCAATCTTAACCAAAGGCAAAATCGGGGAAACTTACCTGATTGGTGCAGACGGTGAAAAGAACAACAAGGAAGTCTTAGAGTTAATCTTAGAATTAATGGGACAACCAAAAGACGCTTACGAACATGTCAATGACCGTGCAGGACACGACCTTCGTTATGCGATTGATTCTACAAAATTACGTGAAGAATTAGGCTGGAAACCAAAATTCACGAATTTCCGTGACGGTTTAGCTGATACCATTAAATGGTATACGGAAAATGAAGATTGGTGGAGAGCTGAAAAAGCAGTCGTTGAAGCCAACTACGCGAAAAACGGTCAATAATTTTAAAAGATGAGGGAATAAGCATGATTTTAATTACAGGTGGAAACGGTCAGCTAGGAACAGAATTACGCTATTTACTAGATGAACGTGGCATAGAATATATTGCAACAGATACCAATGAAATGGACGTGACGAACGCTCAGGAAGTGGACGCAAAATTTGCAGAAATTAAACCAGAAGTTGTTTTTCATTGTGCAGCCTATACTGCGGTAGATAAAGCTGAAGATGAAGGCAAGGAACTTGATTATGTGATTAACGTAGACGGAACACGTAATGTTGCCAAAGCCTCTGAAGCAGTAGGCGCAACATTGGTTTATCTTTCAACAGACTATGTATTTGACGGAAGATTAAAAGACGGTGAATACAAAGAAGATGACAAGACAAATCCATTAAACGAATACGGACGGACAAAACGTTTAGGCGAAGAAGCTGTTGAAGAGCTTTCTTCAAAATATTATATTATCCGTACAAGCTGGGTATTTGGCAATTACGGGCATAATTTTGTCTTTACTATGCAAAATCTAGCCAAAACACATCCTCGCTTGACCGTTGTAGATGACCAAACCGGACGTCCAACTTGGACACGTACTTTGGCAGAATTTATGACCTATGCGGTGGATAATCAGATTGATTTTGGTTATTATCAATTATCAAATGACAATACAGCTTCTTGGTATGATTTTGCCAAGGAAATTTTGAAGAATGACGATGTGGAAGTGGTTCCTGTCACTTCAGAAGAATTTCCACAAAAGGCAACCCGTCCACAATATTCAATCATGGACTTATCAAAAGCCAAAGCAACTGGTTTTGTCATTCCAACTTGGCAAGAAGCTTTAGCCTCTATGCTAAGCCAAGAAGTCGTAAAATAGAACATCTAGTTTTAGAAGCTATGAGGGAGGAAGTAGTTTCCTCTCTCGTTTTGTTTCGTTTTTAGTTTTGTATCTTAGTCTAGCACGAGGAATAGAAATGCAAGAAAAAAGACAAAATGATTCCAAGGCAGAAAGCGCCTTAAAATCCTTTTTCTATTTTTCTCGATTTCTGAACGATTCCTCTAAGCTTTGTATCTTTGAATGGGATTTGAGAATTCATATCATAATGTGAGGGAAATATGACGATTAAACAACATATCTTTATTATCGGTTCCAGAGGTTTGCCTGCGAGATACGGCGGGTTCGAGACCTTTGTTGAACAATTGATAACAAATCAAAAAAGTAAAGAAATTAAATATCATGTGGCTTGTCAAACCTCTAATTCAGAGTACGGGAAACTAGGCAAGCGATTTGACTACTTAACGGCGGATTGTTTTAATGTTGAAGTGCCTGAGATTGGTTCCGCACGGGCGATTATTTATGACATTAAAGCAATTCACGCTGCATTGAAAATTATTAAAGAAGAACAGATTGCTCACCCCATCTTTTATCTATTGGGCAATACGATTGGTGGTGTGATTGGTCATTTTTATAAGCTCATTCATCGGGCGGGTGGCGTGATGTACGTCAATCCAGACGGACTTGAGTGGCGTCGAACCAAATGGGCAAAACCTATTCGGCAATACTTTAAATATGCAGAACGCAAAATGACGCAATATGCGGATTTGGTGATTTGCGATAGCCCGGGGATAGAAAGCTATCTGGCGAGGGAATATCAACGCTATCAACCCCAAATGACGTATATTGCTTACGGAACGGACACGACACCTACGACCTTAAAGAAAAATGATACAGTCGTGCGTGATTGGTTTGAAAAATTCAACGTCAAGGAGCAGGAATATTACCTTATCGTTGGGCGGTTGGTTCCGGAAAATAATTATGAAACCATGTTGCGAGAATTTATGCACGCTAGTACTAAAAGAAAGCTAGTCTTGATAACGAACACCACGGAGGGTAGCTTTTTTGATGAATTAAAAAACAAATTATCCTTTGAAAACGATCCACGGATTCATTTTGTCGGTTCGGTTTACGACCAAAATCTATTGAAATATATACGTGAGAATGCGATTGCCTATCTTCACGGGCATGAGGTTGGTGGGACGAATCCAAGCCTACTCGAAGCCTTAATGAGCTCGAAGTTGAACTTGCTTTTTGACGTTGAGTTCAATCGCCGAGTGGCTGAAGATTCCGCACTTTATTGGACGAAAGCTGAGGGAAATCTTAGACAGTTGATTGAACGGGTGGAAAAAATAGACCCACTAGAGTACCAAGTATTTCAAAAAATTAGTCAACAGCGGGTATACGATTACTTTACATGGGATCATATCGTTAATGAGTATGAAACCTTGTTTTTAACAGGAAAGATTGATTAGAAATCAACAGACAGGAGAAATTTATTTTGGCTGAAATGAAACTTGCGATTTTGCTTTCCACCTATAATGGAGAACAGTTTCTAAGAGAACAGATTGATTCCATTCTCGCACAAACCCTTCAAAATTGGACGTTATACATTCGAGATGACGGGTCAAGTGACGGAACCGTTGCAATTATCCGAGAATACACAAAAGCACATGAAAATATTCACTTTTTTAATGAGCAAAGGCAAGAAAATGTCGGCGTAATTCGCTCTTTTCTTGGTTTACTCAAGGGAGTGGAGGCAGATTATTATTGCTTTTGTGACCAAGACGATGTTTGGTTTCCTGAGAAAGTCCAAGTGACACTTGAGAAGATGCTGACCTTGCCAAAGGAAGCGCCCAATCTAGTCTATACGGATTTAGAAGTCGTGGACGAGCATTTGGTTCGTCTGTTTCCGTCGATGATTCGTAAACAAAGTGACCACCCGAATCTTGATTTACTTTCAGAAATCACGGAAAATACGGTGACCGGCTGCACGATGATGATTAACGAAGCATTGAAGAAAAAAGCAACTAGCAATGCAACTTCAATCATCATGCACGACTGGTGGTTTGCCTTAATTGCGGCGGCGTTTGGCAATCTCGTATACCTAGACCAACCAACCGTCTACTATCGTCAGCATAGCAACAATGTCCTAGGAGCAAGAACTCTTAGAAAGCGTCTGGCTCGTTTCAAACGTGGAAAATACGTGGAGGATTATTGGACATTAATCCATATGACACAACAACAAGCACGCGACTTATTGACATTCTTTGACGGAGAGCTTACAGTAGAGCAGAAAGAACTTTTAGAGCTGTTTGCGACTCTGGGCAAGGCGCCAATGAGAAAACGCATTGAGATACTGAAAAACACTCATTTGAGAAAAAATAAATGGTTTCATACACTGATTTTCCGTACATTACTTAGTACGAATTTTGGGAATAAAGTGAACTGAATTTGAAAAGGTAGGTAAATGATTAATGTTTAAGGAATTAGGAGCTTTTGTGAAAGATATGTGGCATGGCAGAAAGCTATTGCTAGAGTTTTCTTACAATGATTTTAAGGCGAGATATGCGGGATCTATGCTTGGGATTGCCTGGGCATTTGTGAATCCTTTAGTCATGGTGCTCACTTATTGGATTGTCTTTAGTAAGGTCATGCGGAGTGGCTCCACCGAAAACTTTCCATTTATCGTTTATTTGATGACTGGGATGGTTAGTTGGTTCTTCTTCTCAGATGTCTTTACAACGGGAACTTCTGTTTTTAGAGAATATAGCTATTTAGTAAAAAAAGTCGTGTTTAACGTTCGCATTTTACCCACTGCGAAATTACTTTCTAACCTGTTGACACACTTCTTCTTTATCATTGTTGCATTCTTGATTTGTTTTGCGTATAAAATTTTTCCGACACTACAAACCTTGCAGCTGTTTTATTATCTGTTTGCTCTTTGTGTGTTCTTGACTGGCTTGACTTGGATTACAGCATCCATTCAACCATTCTTTCCAGACATTACACAATTAATTGGGGTTTTTATGCAAGCATTAATGTGGGCAACCCCTGTATTATACAGCCCAATGATGTTTCCTGAAACATACCGTTTTATTCTTAAAATTAATCCGTTGTACTATATCGTCATGGGGTATCGTGACTCGTTTCTTAGCCGTGGCTGGTTCTGGGAACATCCAGCACTTACTATCTATTTTTGGGTGGTAACGATTATTCTATTGCTTGTAGGCTCAGCAATGTTTAAACGCTTGAAACCTCATTTTTCAGATGTATTATAGAGACATCCTAGATTGGAAGGAAGAAAAAGATGAATCAGAAAGCAATCGAAATTACAGATTTAACGAAGCAATATAGCATGTATAAAAAACCACAGGATCGCTTGAAAGAAGCGTTGAATCCTTTTCATAAGAAATACCATGAAATCTTTTATGCGTTGAAGGATGTCAATATTTATGTAGATAATGGAGAAATGATTGGTTTTATTGGAGAAAATGGTTCTGGAAAATCTACTCTACTCAAAATCATCACGGGAGTTTTGAACCCGACCAAGGGAAACGTTGAAATTAACGGGAAAATTGCCGCTTTATTAGAATTAGGTTCAGGGTTTAACCCAGAATATAGCGGCTATGAAAATATTTATTTGAATGGGATGGTTCTTGGCTTTTCTCATGAAGAAATTGATTCTATGATTGACGACATTATCGCTTTTGCAGATATTGGGGATCATATTAGTCAGCCAGTAAAAACCTAT
Organism: Lactobacillales bacterium; assembly: GCA_031261705.1. Taxonomy (GTDB): domain Bacteria; phylum Bacillota; class Bacilli; order Lactobacillales; family Streptococcaceae; genus JAISJD01. The sequence continues at coordinate 101,414 of JAISJD010000006.1, read as the reverse complement.
TCAAGTGGGATGTTCGTTCGTTTGGCATTTGCGATTGCGATTAACGTAGACCCCGATATTCTAATTGTCGACGAAGCGTTAGCCGTTGGGGACTTAGAGTTCCAACTAAAATGTATGGAAAAGTTCACCGAATTTCGTAATGCAGGGAAAACCATTCTTTTCGTGTCGCATGATATTAACTCTGTCCGCCGTTTTTGTAACCGCGTTTATTGGTTGAAAAATGGAGAAGTGGTAGAAGCTGGCGAAACCATGGAAGTAACCGAGCACTATGACAATTACTTGAAGAAAAAATCAATGAAATCCGTTAATCGTGGAGTAAACATTGTTGAAGAGCATTCAGCATTTGATATTGTTGAGCTTTTAAGCGCAGAGCTTTTAGGCCCAGAAAAAGAACCGCTAGAAATGGTGAATCAGGATCAAATGGTAGCTGTCAAGGTGGAGTATGAAGTGAAAGATGATTCTATTAAAAATCCTGTACTAGGAGTAGCAATTCGTACCGTCGATAACCACTATGTTTGTGGGCTAAATACCTTACTTGATGACACTCGGATTCCGTGGAAAAAAGGGAAAAACACCTTCTATCTCGATTATCCAAAAATGGCCCTTTTAAGTGGGGAATACTATTTTGATATTGCGTTCTTTGAAGAAAATGCGACAGTACCCTTAATTTATAAAACAAAATACATGACCATGTTCATCACAGGAAAATATGTTGGTGAGGGAATTGTCGTGTTAGATCATGAATGGAAGGAAAACATGTAGATGAAATATGATTTTGAACTCTCTATTGATGAGCATACAAGTATCGGAAAAATCGTTCGTCACATTCAACCTGGCAGTTCGGTTTTAGAATTTGGTCCCGGAAACGGACGCATGACGAAGTATCTGATTGACGAAAAAGCTTGCGAAGTGTCTATCGTGGAATTTGATGAGGTGTTGTTTCAACATGTCATGGGCTTTGCGAAGGATGGCTTTTTAGGCAATATTGAAGATTACAAATGGGCACAGCATTTTGCTGGAAAAACCTTTGATTATATTGTTTTTGCAGATGTTTTGGAACATTTAGTTGACTCTGAGAAGGCTTTGGAAATGACGAAGCCCTTCTTAGCAGAGAATGGGGAAATTTTGATTACCTTCCCAAACCTTGCACATAATTCAGTCCTAATTGATTTGTTTAATAATAAATTAGATTGGAACCGTTATGGTTTGCTAGACAAGACACATAATAGTTTTTACACAGAGTCGGGCTTTAAAAAATGGTTTGACTCTCTTGATTTATCTATTGTTGAGCAGGATTATACGTACTCACAGGTCGGGCAAAATGAAATTGAGTCCCACTATGAAGATTTACCATTAGCGGTACGCTTTGATTTTGAAACGCGGGCATTTGGCGAAGTTTATCAATATTTTTATGCACTGTCTAAAAAACCAGTGGCACAACCCTTGATTAAACAGCCTGAAAATTCTCATTATGTTTATGAAGTCTTTCTTGAGCTTGGCTTTGAAGGTCGGGTGGAACACCAACGAATGCTGATTAATAATTTTTATGGAGAGAACAAAAACTACTCTCTAATTGTACCTTCTGATGTGAAATTCTTGAGAGTTCTACCAACGATTCTCGAAGAATCAATCATTGATTTTTCCGTGTTAGTGGAAGGAATCTCTTTTTCAAAAATTCACTCGAATGCTGATTGGCATAGTGACACTATTTACATGTTCCAAAACAAACCAGAATTTCGGATAACGGGCAATTATATTCAAAATAAGACGGTGGAACTTCAGTTTAATTTCTTGTTTAGAGGGGCTTTTTCACCCATTCAAGAGCGTGTCTTAGATGAAACGCACCGACAAAAGCAGGAAATCGCCACTCTTTATAAAACTTTAGCAGCCTCTGAAACCGAGTATGAGAATAAATTGAATCTAGTAACGTCACGTTATACGGAAGTGATTCACTCGCCAGAATGGAAAAAAATTCGTAGTCGAAAGAAGAGAACGGGCGTCTTTGGGAAGCACCTATCAACGAAAGGGGAGCTTGCTTCATTGGTTGAGTACAACATTGAATCAGTGGAGGTCGACCCTGAGGTAAATGTGACCATTATCAAAGGTTGGGGTTTTTCGAAACGTGATTTTGAACAATTAAGTTATCACATACAAGCGGACGAGGGAGCACTTTATAAGGTGACCCCACTGTATCGTCCCGATGTGAACGATATTTTTGAAATTGATAACGAGAAAAAATATGGTTTTATCCTTGAAATAGAAAATTATCAAATTTCTCGTTATCTTCATCTTTCAATGATTACAAAGAATGAGGAAGTCCTTACGATTCGATTGGACCGTAAAAATCCTGAAAACTTATCGAAAAAAGGACGAGTTCGTCGAGTATTAGAAACAATTCGTCGAAACGGATTGAAAAAATCATACGAACTTTACCGCATGAGGAAAAATGAATTAACTCTATACGATGTTTGGATTGAAAAAAATGAAGCCGTGGATAGAGAAAAAATCAATCAAACAATGGCAGAATTTACCTACCAACCAACGATTTCGATTGTGGTTCCCGTATACAATGTCGAAGAAAAATGGCTACACGCATTTATTCAATCGTTAAAGAACCAGTATTATCCAAACTGGGAATTATGTATTGCGGATGATGCGTCAACAAATGATTATATCGTGCCGTTATTAAAAAAATACATGGCGGAAGATTCACGGATTAAGGTTGTTTTCCGTGAACAAAATGGACATATTTCTGAAGCGACAAATTCAGCGATTCATCTTGCAACGGGTGAGTATATTGGCTTTATGGATAATGATGACGAGTTAGCGCCTAATGCACTTTATGAAGTGGTGGCGGCGTTAAATAGGGACCGTACGATTGACTTTATTTATACGGACGAGGACAAGATGAGTGTTCAAGGCAAACGTTTTGATCCCTTCTTTAAACCAGATTGGAACCCAGAATTACTTCTAGGGCATAATTATATTACTCATTTTGTGGTGGTTGAAAAATCAATTATTACAAATATCGGTGGCTTAAGAAGTGAATTTAATGGCAGTCAAGACTATGATTTTGTCTTACGTGCGACAGAAGCTGCTAAACATATTTATCACATTCCAAAAATTCTTTATCATTGGCGGACAGTAGAAACTTCGGTGGCATTTGACCCACAAAGTAAGGAATATGCGTATATTGCTGGACAACATGCGATAGAAACCGCACTTGAAAGACGAGAAAAGTCGGCAGAAGTGACTATGACGAAGAATTACGGTGCGTATAAAATTGATTATGCGAATGAGGTTCACTACAAGGTTTCGATTATTTTGAGCGGTAGTGAAGAGAAGATTGTTTCTTGTGCTCGGAAAATTTTTGCCAATACGCATTATCCAAACTTTGAAGTCATTTTACCAAAGGGCGAGTATGCTGGGCTTGAAAAGCATGCTGCGATTGTCTTTACCGACCTAGAAAACCTCAATGGTATAGCTAAAAAAGCGAGTGGGAAATACTTGGTGTTCTTAAATGCCACCTTAACTCCTGTGAATAATCGTTGGTTAGATGAATTATTAAACGCTACGGAGCGCAAAGAAAACGGTGCGGTTGGCGGAAAACAAGTAAATAATAAAGATGTGATTTTAAATGCGGGTATTACCTTAGCGGCTCTTCAAAAAGGAACAATCTTTGAACAACGGGGAGTATCAAACAAATCTATCGGTTATTACTTTAGAAATGCGCTTCCTCGCAATCTCTATGCAGTAACAGAGGATTTCCTTGCTGTACGAAGAGAATATTTTGAAGCAGTTGGCGGGTTTGATTTAAGCTTACCAGCAGGAATCAGAGGAATTGATTTATGTAATCGTTTGGGTGAAAAGTTTGCCGTTCGGACAGTTTGGACGCCTTATGCGGTCATGATGGACGATGAAGGGAAAACTATGGAATTAAATAAATCAGAACTTACAGCCTATTTTGAAAATCAAGGAAACCGCTTCTTAACAGATTCATTTGAAGTTTCCAATCATTTAGATTAACTTTATGGGAATGAAAACGACAAAACAAAGTAAAGACAGTGTGCCTTCACTTTGTTTTGTTCTTTCCCGTACTTTGTAAGACAAGGAGAAAGATATGAACAATAAATTGATTGTTTGCATTGATAGTGTCACAAGAAATGGGAAAAACCCCCGAGAGTTTTCGGTTGTTGGTTGGACACTAGATAGTCAGCTAGGAGAAATTCCGACCATTGACGTGGAAAAAGAGGAAAATATTTCTTCCATGACTCTTGAAATGGAAACTCGCAGCGATGTGAATGCTCTTCATCATCTGAATGCAGAAAAAAAAGTGGGATTTCGAATGACTATTTCAACCAATAGTCATTCAGGAACTGCTACATTAGTCTTTTCAAGTGGGGAAGAAGCCGTTCGAGAGGTGATTTTATTCAACGGGAAGCTTCCTATCACACCTGGGACAGAGAATCCTCTTCAGAAAAAAATAGGACGATTGAAAAAAGGGCTGGTATTTGTCTCAAGAAATGGAGTCAAGGCAACTTTTCAGCGCTTGAAGCGTGGACAAAAAAATTCCGTCTCCAACTATGCAAAATGGATTGCGCAAAATGAAACGCAAGATTTCACTTCTTTGAAGAAAGAAGCCGAAGCCTTTTCTTATCGTCCAAAAATTTCAATTTTAATGCCGACCTACAATGTCGAGGATAAGTGGCTAACGAAATGTATCGACTCTATAGAAAATCAAATTTACACGAATTGGGAACTTTGTATCGCAGATGATGCGTCAACAGACAAGAATGTTCGTCCTCTTTTAGAAAAATATAAGAAGCAAGACGAGCGAATTAAAGTCGTTTTTCGTGAACAAAATGGACATATTAGTAAAGCAACAAACTCGGCACTTGAGATTGCCACAGGGGAATTTGTTGCTCTATTAGACAATGATGATGAACTACCTGCAACTGCCCTGTTTGAAGTGGTGAAAACCTTAAATGAAAATCCTGAGTTGGACTTGATTTATAGCGATGAAGATAAGATTGATATGAAAGGCGTGCGCTCTGATCCAACGTTTAAACCCAATTGGTCGCCAGATTTACTCCTTGGAACGAACTACATCAGTCATTTAGGTGTCTATCGTCGGAGTATTATGCAAGAAATCGGTGGTTTTCGTGCAGGCTTAGAAGGCTCTCAGGACTACGATTTGGTGTTACGTTTTACTGAAAAGACATCCGCCAACCGAATTGCCCATATTCCGAAGATTCTTTATCATTGGCGCATGCTCCCTACTTCTACGGCGGGCAATCAAGATTCTAAAGGCTACGCATTTGAAGCAGGTCTTAGAGCATTACAAGATGCGCTCGTTCGACGGGGAATTAAAGGAACAGCGACACATGCAGCAGGAAATGGCTTGTATGATGTACACTACGATATTTTGGAAGAAGACCTTGTTTCAATCATTATTCCAACAAAAAATGGGTATGAAGATACCAAGCGTTGTATTGACTCTATCATTGCTAAGACGACTTATGCCAATTATGAAATCATTTTAGCGGATAATGGAAGTACCGACCCGAAAATGAATGAATTGTATCGTGCGTATCAAAAAGAACTGGGCAAACGATTTATCGTAGAAGTGATTGATATTCCTTTCAACTATTCACGCATTAATAACTTGGCAGTAAAGAAAGCGAGCGGAAAATATCTTCTGTTCTTGAACAATGATACGGAAGTCATTACACCAACTTGGATGAGCGAAATGGTTTCCTTTGCACAATTTGATCGTATCGGAATGGTCGGTGCGAAGCTTTACTATCCAAATAACACCATTCAACATGCTGGAGTGATTCTAGGTCTTGGTGGAGTAGCAGGTCATGGACATCACACTTTCCCACGTGGAAGTTTTGGTTACTTTGGTCGTTTGGAAATTAATGTGGACTACTATGCAGTGACGGCAGCTTGTGTGATGGTGAAAAAAGCTGATTTTGACCAGGTGAATGGTTTTGATGAAAACTTAACTGTTTCCTACAATGACGTAGATTTGAGCATTCGAGTGCATGATTTAGGTCGTGATAATGTCTGGCTACATGGCGTGGAACTTTATCATTATGAATCACAATCACGTGGTTATGATGTGTCCCCTGAGAAAAAGGCCCGTTTAGAGAAAGAATCCGCTTATATTGAAGAACGTTATGGCGATTTAATCGAGAATGACCCTTATTATAGTCCGAATTTATCTCGAACTTCTGGTGATTATTCGTTGAGAGTTTAGAAAATCTTTTTACACTGTTTCTTTAAGTTTTGACAGGTGTTGTCAAAATTTAAGTAAATGGTGTTTTTTTTTGAAAAAAATTGTTACAAATGTTTGAAATTGTCATAGAGATTTAATATTAATTTCTCTTAAAATGAATTGAAATGTCTTATTAACTAAGGTATTATAGATAATTGTTATTGAGAAATTAAATGACAATATCATTAAAAAATGATAATATTACTGTTAGCTATTTTTTTGTTTTTAGGAAATGATTAACTAAATTTTTCTCTTTAGGAATATACGACAGGCTTTGTCGTAAAAATATATATTTTAACGTTGGAGGAAGTTTTTAATGAGTAAATACTCAAAAATTATTGTTGTACTGTTGATTTCAACAATCGCTGGGGGATTGTCACCAGATCCTATAAGTATCTTGTACTCGATGATTGAAATAACAGCAGTATGGATTTTTAGTGCTTCATTGTATAAGAAAAATAGAGTAATCGGATACCTAGTGAACAGTGTTTTATTATTTGTGATCATGATGCAACAGGCTGTTCTGTATTTTTCAGGCGAATATGTGACGACGATTATGCTGATGAATATAGAGTCATTTAAAGCACTTGGTGCGAAACTGCCAATTTATCTTTTTGCCGTCTTTGTTGTGATAGTCATTTCGTTACTGCCAATGAAGTTTTCTCAGCTGCCTAGTATCTTATCGAAAAAAATTAGCGTGGCTCTCTCTGTTATCTATTTTATTGTCGCTGTGACATTGAGCTTTACAGTCTATTCGCTAACAAGCAGTTTTTCACCCATTGGTTCGTTTGCTGGGACAATTGAAAGTATAATCATTGAAAAATACAATACGAATTTATATTCACGACTAGAAAATACAAAGGCAAGAAAAGCTTTTAAAAGAGACTTTATCGCTGATGGAGTAACGAGGCCAGAAGAACTTCCAGAGCAACCCAATGTCATCGTTATTTTCACAGAAGGACTTTCTAAAGAGTTGATTGATACAGATAAGGTAGAAAATCTTATGCCGAATTTGGCTGCTTTAGAACAGGAAAGTCTTTCATTTGAAAATTATTTTAATCATACTGCCGCTACTTATCGAGGATTAAGAGGACAACTCTATTCTAGCTACCAACATCCAGATGGTGTGGGAAATACAATAACCGCTGAAAAAGGTGGAATTATTTCAATCGTAGATGTATTGAAAGCGCAAGGCTATTATAGTGAGTTTATTAACTCAGAGCCGACCAATAAGGATTTTACGAAATATCTTAACTCGTTGAAGTATAACAAAGTAGTTTCTAAAAAAGTTGATAGAAATGTAACGGATAAAGAAATGTTTAAATTATTAGAAAAAAAAGCCGAAACAATAGAACAACCTTTCTTTCTTTCAATGTATAATATTGGAACGCATCACGGTTTCGAGAGCCCAGATGTGAAGTATGGTGATGGAAAATCTGATGTGTTAAATAAGTTCCATAACTATGATGCTCAATTCGGGAAATTTTTTGAAGAGTTTAAAAAATCAGATTTAGCCAAAAATACAATTCTGATTCTTACAGCTGACCATGCAACTTTCCCATCGCCTGAATTTAAACAAGCAATTTCAAGCGACCAGACAGATTTTATTGCACCAATACCATTGATGATTTACTATGATGGAGTGGTTCCGCAAAAAATTGATGCACAAAGCAGAAACTCTTTAGACTTAACACCGACCATTCTTGATTTATTAGATGTCCAACAGGTCAATAATTACTTTTTAGGAAACTCTTTATTCCAAAATGAAGAAGTAGATGCCTTTGAACGAGTATCGGCGATTGGAGATAATTTCTATTCAACAGCTCCAAATCGTTCAACTTTAATTAATCCAGATGATGAGAACTTCAAAGGGACTATTGCCTCTATCAAAGACTATTATTCTTTTGCGATGCACAGTAACTAATCTCCACCTCCTACCCACCCAGGCAGGAGGCTTTTAATTTCTCAATCATAGATTTATTCAGAAACTGTTTAATGATAAAATGAAATTCGTATAAACGGTGCAAAAAGTCTAGTTGTTATTATGAAAATAAAGAAGGATTATGAATAAAAAACCAAATTTTTTCAGGGTTGGTAGTATTAAATCTGGTTTGTAATTCATTGCCCGTTTTAGCGGTGGAAGCAATGACCAGCTCGCAAAAATCTGAAACAAGCGAAATGACCTCAGAAACGTCCACCACTACGAGCGCCCAGCGAATAAAACAACTACAAGCTCTAACACCTCTGTATCTGAAAACAAACCGTGCCGACTCAAAGCGACATCAAGTGATAGGATGCCACCAAACAAACGAATGGGACGTATAAAGTAACGGTAACCTGCCAAACAAAAGGCAACTGCACGATTCACGTCTACGTCACCACGGGCAATGGGATTAGATTCGGACGACCTTTTCAAATCGTGGATATGAAGAGTAAATCCTAAAGAAAAAAGAATTTCTTAATCTAATTAATTTTTTCCCAAACTTTTAAAGAAAATAAGTGCAAAATGTTCGCAATTCACGTATAATAGCATAGAGAAATTCTATATACAGGAGGAATATTCGTGAAAGTAAGAAGAAGTGAACGTTTAATTGATATGACGCAATACTTATTGGAACATCCACATACATTGGTTTCATTAACCTATTTCAGTGAGCGTTATGAGTCTGCGAAATCCTCTATTTCAGAAGATTTGGCAATTGTCAAAAAGACTTTTAAAGAGCGTGGAACAGGGGAATTAATAACGATTCCTGGTGCAGCAGGTGGCGTGAGATTCATTCCCGAACTATCAGATAAAAAAGCACGTGAAATTGTGGAAGATTTGGCAGATCGTTTGTCCGAAGAAGACCGTTTATTACCAGGTGGCTATGTCTATCTATCCGATCTATTAGGGGATCCAGAGCTTCTTCGCCAAGTTGGAAGTGTGATCGCCTCAAAATACAATGGGGAAAAAGTCGATGCTGTCATGACTGTGGCGACGAAAGGGGTACCGATTGCGCAAGCTGTTTCCTATTATTTGAATGTACCGTTTGTCATTGTTCGTCGGGATTCCAAAATTACAGAGGGTTCAACCGTTTCCGTAAATTATGTTTCTGGAAGCTCTGAACGTATCGAAAAAATGGAATTGTCTAAACGGAGCTTAAAACGTGGCTCACGTGTCTTAGTTGTGGACGATTTCATGAAAGGTGGCGGAACCGTTAACGGAATGAAGTCACTAATCGAAGAATTTGAAGCAGAATTAGTCGGAATTACCGTTTTTGCAGAGTCTAAATTTAACGGAGAACGAGCAGTAAAAGAGTACGATTCGTTATTATTCGTAAAGGATGTAGACACTAAAACAAAAACCATAACAGTCGTTCCGGGGAATTATTTCGACAAATAAAGGTGAGGAAAAGGTTGCTAGAAGTGACCTTTTTTTCTTGTTCAAAAATCAGAAAAATAACAGAGAAATTTGACCTACCGATTGACCCCTTTTTGTGATTTTGTTATCATTGAAATGTTAAGGAAAAAGTGAACAAATAGAGGAGAAAAGAGAATGAAAGCAAAATTTTTGAGTGGACTTGCCTTGCTGGCTCTTGTGACAACGTTAACAGGATGTACGCCAGACAAACCAAAAAGTAGTGCAACAGGGGAGTCAAGGACAGAAACAAGTAAGTCTGAAGCGACAAGTGGAGCGAGTGAAAAAGAAGAATACACCGACCCGAAAGCGTTGAAAAATGAGTATGATGTCGTCATCGTTGGTGCTGGGGGAGCAGGACTTACAGCAGCTATTTCAGCAAAAGAAGCGGGCGCTAACCCTGTTATTTTAGAAAAAATGCCCATAGCTGGTGGAAATACTTTAAAAGCTTCTGCCGGTATGAATGCTTCAGAAACAAAAGTTGAAGAGGCCAACGGAATACAAGATAGCAATGATTTATTTTATGAAGAGACACTAAAAGGTGGCGGTGGAACGAACAACAAAGAATTATTACGCTACTTTGTCGATAACTCTGCCTCAGCGATTGATTGGTTAGATCAACATGGAATTGTGTTAAATAATTTAACCACTACTGGTGGCATGAGCGTTTCACGAACACACCGTCCAAGTGATGGTTCGGCAGTTGGAGGTTACCTTGTGAATGGTTTACTTGAAAATGTTGGAAAACTTAAGATTCCAATTTTTGTCAATGCGGATGTGACGAAAATTCATACCGATAAATCTGGAAAAGTAGACGGCGTGGAAGTTACCGTAAAGGATACGGAAAAACACACGATTCAATCAAAAGCAGTCGTTGTCACGACAGGTGGTTTTGGTTCAAATAAAGAAATGATTGAAAAATATAAACCTGAATTAAAGGGCTATGTGTCAACCAATCACGCAGGCGCAACTGGTGACGGGATTCAGATGATTGAAAACTTAGGTGGTGCAGTCGTTGATATGGAACAAATTCAAATTCATCCAACTGTGGAACAAGAAAATGCTTATCTTGTATCAGAAGCAGTCCGCGGGGAAGGGGCAATCCTTGTTTCTTCAAACGGAGAACGTTTCTTCAATGAAATGGAAACACGTGATAAGGTCAGTGCCGCAATTAATGCGCTAGATGAAAAATCGGCTTATTTAATCTTTGATCAAGGGGTACGTGACCGTGCAAAAGCGATTGATACCTATGTGAAAAAAGGTTTTGTTATCGAAGGAAAGACGATGGCAGAGTTAGCAAAAAAAGCCGATTTACCTGAGAAAAACTTAGAGGAAACTGTCAATACTTGGAATCAAGCAGTCACAGAAAAGAAAGATACTCTTGGACGCACCACAGCGATGGATAATAAACTTGAAAAAGGCCCGTTCTACGCGATTAAAATTGCCCCAGGGATTCATCATACCATGGGCGGGGTAGTGATTAATACGCAAACGGAAGTCTTGAAGAAAGACGGAAAAGCGATTCCGGGACTATATGCCGCTGGGGAAGTCACAGGTGGTTTGCACGGTGGAAACCGTATTGGTGGAAATGCGGTCGCAGATATTGTTATCTTTGGTCGTCAAGCGGGGAATGTTTCCGCAAAATATGTCGAAAAATAAACAAATGACGAAGTTCTCACTTGAGGGCTTCGTTTTATCTTTCTTCTGCTTATAGTCTTGTGATAAAATTAAGAGGTAGAAAATCCAAAAAAGTGAGGAAATTCATTATGGAAAATCGTTATGCGATTATTTTAGCAGCAGGCAAAGGCACGCGCATGAAATCAAAATTATATAAAGTCTTGCATGAGGTGGCAGGAAAGCCAATGGTCGAACATGTATTGACACAGGTGGAAAAAACACATCCGGATGAAATTGTGACGATTGTTGGTCATGGGGCGGAAGCGGTGGAAGCTCAATTAGGTGACCGCTCAAAATATGCGTTACAGGCAGAACAATTAGGAACCGGTCATGCCGTGTTACAAGCAAAGGATTTTTTGGCTGGAAAATCTGGAACCACTCTCGTTATTTCAGGAGATACGCCGCTTTTGACATGGGAAACCTTGCAAAATCTATTTGAATACCATGCGAGTCGTCATTCGAGTGCCACAGTACTGACTGCCGAAGCGCCTGATCCCACGGGTTATGGACGAATTATTCGCGACCACTTGGGCATTGTCGAAAAAATTGTCGAACAAAAGGATGCGACCGCTGAAGAAGCACGTATCACGGAAATAAACACAGGAACCTATGCGTTTGATAATAAATTACTCTTTGAATCGCTTGAAAAAATTGATACCAACAATGCGCAAGGAGAATATTATCTAACCGATATTATTGAAATTTTGAAAAATGACGACAAGACAGTTGGAGCTTTTCGTATGGATAGCTTTGATGAATCTCTTGGGGTGAACGACCGCAAGGCACTTGCCGAGGCGAACCGTATCATGCGTGAACGTATCAATAATTATCACATGTCCCAAGGAGTGACCATGATTGATCCTGCCTCTACCTATATTGAAGTTGGGGTGGAAATCGGGAACGATACTATTATTGAAGCGGACGTGCGTTTGAAAGGTAAAACGGTGATTGGTTCAGACGTCTTTATCGGCTCAAATTCTGAAATTGTGGACTCAACGATTGAAGATAAGGTGAAGATTTATCAGTCGGTCATTGAAGAATCCGTGGTTCGCACGGGAGCAGATGTTGGCCCATTTGCACATCTTCGTCCGAAAGCAGATATTGGAGAAAATGTGCATATTGGAAACTTTGTCGAAGTGAAACAAGCCAGTCTTGGCAAGGGTTCTAAGGCAGGTCATCTTTCTTATGTTGGCAACACCACGATTGGCAAGGAAGTCAATATCGGTGCGGGCGTGATTTTTGTCAATTATGACGGCAAGAATAAGTTTGACAGTCAGATTGACGACCATGCGTTTATCGGTTCCAATGCCAATATCATCAACCCTGTTCACGTTGGAAAAAATGGGCTAGTCACGGCTGGTTCAACCATTACCGAAGATGTGCCTGAAGATGCCTTGAGCTTTGGACGTGCTCGCCAAGTGAATAAAGACGGTCGTGCAAAAAATTATCCGCACTACAAAAACGACTAATCAGTTTTCTCCTCTACTCATTTAGTGGGGGAGATTTTTTATTGAAAAGCGCTTTGATATAGCTGTAGGCTATACTCTATTATAGGAAATAAGTACTATCTATACCGTGAAATTTCATGCTACAATGAAAAGATAAAAAAACATAGATGGAGTCTACTTATGAAAATAAAAGAGATTTATGCGCAAAAAAAAGAACAGAAACAACCCGTTATCTCATTAGAAATTTTTCCGCCCAAAAAAGAGGACGGGATTGCTTCCCTTTATCAAACAATCGAGGAGCTTGGAGCGATTAAACCGGATTTTATCAGTGTGACCTATGGAGCGGGTGGAAGTGAAAACGGGGTCAATAAAACGCTTGAGCTGGCCAGTGAAATTAAGCATAAATATGGGGTGGAAAGTCTGCATCATCTGACCTGTGTCTTAAACAATAAAGAACAAATTTCAACTATTTTATCGGAAATCAAAGAAAATGGGGTAGAAAATATTTTGGCGTTACGTGGCGATGTACCCATCGGGGTGTCGGAACTCCCAAATGCGTATCATTATGCGAAAGATTTAATCCAAGATGTTCAAGAAATTGGAGGATTTTCAGTCGGCGCAGCGTGTTATCCTGAGGGACATATTGACCAATTAAACAGTCGAGAAAATATTACTCATTTGCGTGAAAAGGAAGAGGCTGGCGCTGATTTTTTCATTTCTCAGTTATTTTTCGAAAATTCTTCTTTTTATCGGTTGTTAGATGATGCTCGTTCTGCTCGAGTGAATGCGCCGATTGCCGCAGGGATTATGCCGATTATGAGTCGTGTGCAGGTGGAAAAAATGATTTTCTTATGTGGCGCAAGTTTGCCGACAAAATTAATCAAGCTCATTCATAAATATGAGCATAACATCGAGGATTTACGCAAGGCGGGGCTAGAATATGCGTTGGCGCAAGTAGATGATTTAATCGCACATGGAGTGGACGGGGTACATTTGTATACTATGAATCGTCCCGTGGTAGCGAAAACTACTTTGATGCGTTATCGGAAATGACGATAGGCGGAGTTGCTGTATGCGAAATGGAGGATAAAATGAAGCAAAGGGAAAAGATGTTACCTTTAGAAAAATCAGAAGTTTTGCGCTATCTTGGGTATCGCAGAAAGCAGGAATTGACTGTGCCAGTCGAAAAGATGGTGAATGAGTTGATGTTAGAGGTACAGCAGGTGTCGCATCCACGGTATAGTTATAAGATTTTTGATGTGAGAGTGGATGAGGAGAACCAAGCGATTCAGGTTGGGGATACGGAGCTACTTCTTACAGGAAAGCATATTTATAGTCATTTGAAAAATGCTGAGCAAGTGGTGCTGTTAGCGGCAACTTTGGGGATTGAAGTGGAGCGGCAAACTCGTTTATATGAGATGACAGACATGACAAAAGCGTTTATTTTAGATGCTTGTTGTGTGGAATATATCGAGAAAATTTGCGATTTAGCAGAGTGTGATATTGATGAGATGGTTGGTGAGGATTGGACGTTAAATCGGCGTTTTAGCCCAGGGTACGGCGACTTACCGCTTTCCGTTCAGCCTGATTTTTTGCGTATCATGGAGGCGGATAAAAAGCTTGGTTTGCATTTGACGGACACCTTACTTATGGTTCCAAGGAAATCGGTGACCGCAATTATTGGACTGTTCAGTGAGGCAAAAATGGCTCGTCCGAGAAGAAAAGCACCAGAGAATCTTTCAGCAGAAATGGCGAAAACATATGGTTTTAGGATTGAAAATAATGAATGAGGTGACTTGATGACAATAGTAGAAGCATTGCAGAAGAAGCAATTGTTATTTGACGGGGCGATGGGCACTCAGCTTCAAAAACGAGGGCTACCAATTGGCGGGCAACCAGAATATTTTAATCTAACCCATCCGGAAGTTGTCCAAGAAATTTTTGAAGAATATGTTGCCGCAGGTGCAGATGTCGTGACAACGAACACGTTTCAGGCAAATGCGACTAAGATTCCGTCTGAGGAGTTACCGACAATTATTGAAACGGCGGTGAAAATTGCTAGATTGGCACATCCTCGTTTTGTTGCCTATGATATGGGGCCAATCGGTCAGCTCATGGCACCCATGGGAACCTTGACGTTTGACCGTTCGTACGAATTATTCAAGGAACAAGCGCTTTTGGCGGAACAAGCGGGCGCTGATGTCGTGATTTTGGAAACAATGGCAGATTTATTGGAAACCAAAACGGCGATTTTAGCGATTAAGGAAAATACTTCTCTGCCCGTTTTTGCAACTTTGACCTATCAAGAGGACGGACGAACCTTTGTGGGAACGGATCCGCTGACGGCAACTTTGACTTTACAAGGTTTAGGGGTGGATGCACTTGGCGTGAATTGTTCACTAGGGCCAAAAGAATTACTTCCAGTGGTCGAAACGATTTTGAGTGTGGCAAAAATCCCAGTCATGGTGCAAGCAAATGCGGGACTTCCTGAAATGGAAAATGGGCAAACCGTTTACCGCATTAGCGTCAAAGAATATACGACAGCGGTTTCTTTACTTTTGGAAAAAGGGGTGCGAATTGTCGGGGGATGTTGTGGCACGACGCCTGAATTTATCAAGAATTTACGAGAAGTGGTGGATAAACAACCGCTTGTTCAAACGGTTCCTAAGACTGTGACGGCTTTGACTTCTGGACTTGAAACTGTGATTATTGATGATAAATTAACGCTTATCGGCGAACGAATTAATCCGACTGGGAAGAAAAAACTTAAGGAAGCCTTACGCAACAAGGATTTAGCTTATATTTTAAAAGAGGCGATTGCGCAAAAAGAAGCGGGGGCGGATATTTTAGATGTCAATGTTGGCTTGCCTGAAATTGATGAAGCAGCGATGATGACCAAGGTGGTGCAGGAGTTACAGGGGCTGATTAGCTTGCCATTACAAATTGATAGCTCGGATGTATCGGCGATTGAAGCTGGCGTGCGCTACTACAATGGTCGTCCGTTGATAAATTCTGTTAATGGGAAACAATCCAGCATGGAGGCAATTTTCCCCATTGCGAAAAAATATGGGGGCGTGGTTTTGGGCTTGTGCTTAGATGCGTCGGGCATTCCTGAAACAGCTGAAAAACGTCTGGCGATTGCTGAAAAAATCGTGAAAACAGCGGAGAACTACGGTATTGGCAAAGAAAGTGTGATGATTGATCCGCTTGTCTTGACTGCCTCAGCACAACAGGAGCAGGTGCAGGTGACTCTGGAAACTTTGCGTTTGTTGAAACAAAAATTGGGCGTTCATACCGTGGTTGGTTTGTCGAACGTTTCCTTTGGCTTACCGAATCGAGAATTATTGAATGGAGCTTTTCTGGCGAATGCGGTCGGTGCGGGGCTAGATGCGCCAATTATGAATCCTTTAAGTGATTTTATGATGAGTATGGTTCGCTCGCTCAAGGTGTTCAATCATCAGGATGTAGATTCTACGAATTATATCGCTCATGAACAGCACGCCAAAATTTCTGTCGGTGCCTCCTCTGAGAAAAATGACAAGGCAACTCAGACAAATGGGGAAACACTCGATTTGAAACAGATGATTTTATCTGGACGTAAGGAATTGACAGCCACAGAAACGAAAAGATTACTAGAAACGTTGGAGCCACTGACTATCGTGAATGAGTTTTTCATTCCAGCACTGGACGAGGTGGGCAGGAAATTTGAAGCGGGGACGCTTTTCTTACCACAGCTCATGCAATCTGCTGAAGCGGTGAAAAATGCGCAGGAGATTTTGAAAGAGCGTTTGCTCAAGGAGGGCGCAAAAGCGGAAAGTCAAGGGAAAATTCTGCTTGCCACAGTGGAAGGGGATATTCATGACATTGGGAAAAACATTGTTAAAATGATTTTGGAGAATTACGGATTTGACATTGTGGATCTTGGCAAAGATGTGTCGATTGACGAAGTGGTGGCGACTGTTCGTGCGCAAGAAATTCAGCTAGTCGGGCTTTCGGCACTCATGACAACGACCGTCCAAAATATGAAAGCAACGATTCAAGCGGTTCGTAAGGCAGACTTGACACCAAAATTCATGGTCGGCGGTGCGGTGTTAAATGAAGAATATCGTGATTTTGTCGGCGCCGATTATTATGCAAAGGATGCACTTGAGGCGGTAAGTATCGCACAAAAAGTGTTTAAATAAGAGGGAGAAAAAGAAATGAGAAAAGTTGGTTGGTTTATCGGAGGACTTTTTTTATCCATAGCATTGGTTGCTTGTGGAAAAGAAGTGACAAAAAAGGAAACGTCCACAAGTACCACTGCAACAAGTACGCAAGTGGAAAATTCTGAAGCTAGTATTTCTATCAAGACAGATGACGATTCCACGGACTATAAAGTGAATGTGAAAAAGACGAAAAATCTGCTTGAGGCTTTGAAAGCTGTGACCGAAGTGACGGAGGATAAGGGGTTTATCACCGCTATCGGAGGTGTGGAACAAAACGCTGCGGAAAACAAGTATTGGCTCATCAAGATTAATGGAAAAATGGCTGAAAAAGGGGCGGCAGATATAGCACTCCAAGCGGGCGATAAGGTGGAATTTTATCTAGGAAGTTTCTAGTATTTAGCCTGTTAAGCTTTTTTTAGAAGTAGCGCAAAAAAAGCTTAAGTTCCCCCTGAGGCGTTAGGCTACCTAGCGCTTTTTTGCTACGCTCGAGGGAATAAAGAAAATGGAAAAACAAGCCGTTAATTTTCGCTATTTTTTATGTGAGACGTTCCTGATGATTGAACTCGGTGGTGTTAGCAGATTCATCTACGAATGAATCAAAGGCAACAAAAAGACTAACCGCTAACTTTGAATGAGTGCGGATAGTCTAATATTTTCATTAAACGAGTTCCCGACTTCACCGGTCTCGCTTTTTTAATTTTTCAACTTTATCTTGCTTCCAGTGTTTTCACGCCATCACTAGCAGCTACAATCACTTTAGAAACCATATGAATGAATAAGCCGTGTTCCACTACTCCGACAAGTGCAGTCAATTCCTCCGCAAGTTTCACAGGATTTTCAATCACGTCAAGGTGTAAGTCAATAATATGATGTCCACCGTCCGTCAATAGAATTTCACCCTCAGCCGTCAATCGACGGGTAGGTTGATACCCTTTTTTCTCGAATAAACGGAAAAGCTGCTCACTTCCGTAAGGTACCACTTCAACAGGGAGTGGGAATGCGCCTAACTTATCCACTAATTTTGATTCATCGACAATCCAGATACAAGCCTTTGAATAAGTAGCCACGATTTTTTCAAAAAGAAGTGCTGCGCCGCCTCCTTTAATTCCTTGGAAATCTGCGCTAATCTCGTCAGCTCCGTCAATCGTCAAATCCACATAGTCGACTTCATCAATGCTTTTTAGTGGAATGCCAAGAGATTCTGCCAAAGCAGAGGTTTCATTAGAAGTCGTGACACCTGTAATCTGCAAGCCTTCCTCCTGTACTCTACGTCCCACCTCTTTGACCATAAAGGCAGCAGTTGAGCCAGTACCCAGCCCGACAATCATTCCGTCTGTCACATATTTTGCCGCTTCAATCCCAACCAATTTTTTTAACTCATTCTGATTCATTTCATGTCCTCCGTTCGGCTACTTTCATCCCTATTTTACCTTAAACAACTGGAAAATGTGAATAAAAAAATTGCTTTTAAAGTGTTTGCTAAGAAAAAATAAATTAAAACACATCGTTCTCTATTTTCTGTGACAAAAATAATTTTTTTTTAGGAACAAAATGGGAATTTTTCCACAAAATATCACGTTTCTTTTATAAATAAAATAATAATTTAGATTTAGTTTAAGAAAGATGAAACAGTGATTATTTTATCTATTTAATAAAATATTTTTATTAAAATTGATAAAATAGCTGATTTTACAATTAAATAAATAATGATATGATAAATTCATAAAAATAAATATCCCCATTTTAGAATGATAAAAGGATTTCTCTTTTATTTTTACATATTGCACATTCGTAATATTGTTTTCTAAATGATTTTTTTAGTTCTAATAAGAAATGGAGAGATAAACAATGGGAAAGAGATTTCTTATCTTTTTGGGCTTGCTTTTTGTTGGCACTTTTTTCGGTCAAGAGGCAAGGGCGTCAATTACTGGAGAAAATGGGGTGTACACGGTTACTACTGGAAATGATTTAGCGAAAGTTGTGACGGATAGTAGCTATGTACAAGAAAACATGACAGTCACCTTTGGCAATGATTTAACTTTGCCAAGTGGAGGACTTGGCGGGACGGCTTTATCCCGTACGATTAAAAATTTAACGTTAGATTTAGCGGGCAAACGTTTTTATTCAGACAATGAGACAAGCAGTGGACTTACAGTAGGAACCGCTAGTGGCTACAATATTATTGTAAAAAACATGAAGAATGATTTTGCTGGAGTAACGAGTAATTCCACAACGTCTAATGAAATTCCAGATGAAGCAGGAAATTTTAATACAACACGAAAATATTATGGAAACTATAATGGTTTTGTTTATGGAATGTTTGGCAATTACCTGCCTGACAACACACTGACCTTTGAAAATTGTATATACAATTATCCAGATTTAGATGACGGAAATGTTCAACCTTTTCTTGTTCAACGATACGATGTCTATTTTTCTGGCATAAATGATTTTAATGTAGGAAATGCAAATGCTACTCAGGAATTTGGAGAAGGTAGCTACTTTGAAGTGTTGAATGGAAAAACCACCTTTACTTATAATAAAAAAAGTGGTGGGAAAGCGATGTTTAATGGTCTATACAGCTTTAATCGGGACAATATTATCAAGGTTGATGCAGGTGCTACATTAAATATCCACTTAAATTCTGAAAATATCTTTTATTATGATGAAACCATATGGGGTGGAAATGTTCTGACAATCGAAAATAACGGAAGGTTCACCTATTCTAATGATGTTGCTAACGAGGGAATGTTCAGGAAAAGTGGTGGATTAGGAGGCCAAAATACCCCAAGTTTTCATAATATTAATTTTAACCTAGGAGCAAATTCTGAAACAATTATCAATAATGCTGGACCCATTTTTAACTATGAATCTTCGCAAGAGGGTTTTACGATTTCCATGGGAGAAGGAGCAATTGCGGAATTTAATAATACAAATTCTGGAAAACTTTGGACAGGAAGCCCTAAAGTAGGAAGTAAGATTGATTTAGGGGCAATTCAGTCAGTAATTTTCTCTGCACCGGAATCTCCTCTCTTTAATGGAGAAAACCTATCTATTAATTTGAACTCACCGCTAATGGGGACAGGTTATTTAGAAAAAGAGGGAAATGGTAGCCCAAATGTTATAACAACAGCAGGTACAGGAAGTTTTAAGGGAGATTTCACAAATATTTCGACAAATTTCTCTCAAGAGGAACTAAGCGCCTTAAAAGAAGCAAAAAGAATTATTATTGACGGACAAAAGGCACCAGAATTGATTTTGAATGTCACAGATTATACATGGAATTATCAGTTAAAAAATATCTCAAGAGCCCCGTTAGCGAGAAATGGCACAGGAGATAATCAAATGACTTTCACTGTAAGAGATTCCCGAGCTGGTGAGGAAGGTTGGCAAGTTCTAGGACGAAGTATAAACGACGCTAGTAATCTTCAATTTATCTTTAAGGATCTGGAGGAGAAGATTACCCATTTAAATTCTAATTTTACTCCGATTTTGGCAAGTTCTAGCGGTTCTGTATCGAGAACAATATTTGATAAGAGTGTGCCAAATGCTTATAGTACCGATTATGTGGCAACATTTGATGCAAGCCACGGTCTTTTAGTTCAGCTAAATCGTGGAACTAAGTCAAAAAACTATACGGGCACCGTTGAGTGGCTCCTTTCTGAATCAATCAAATAGATCTTGAAAAGCGTTAGGGGTCTAGCGCTTTTCGGTTGTATTTAACTTCCCATGAAGCATCGAAAAATTGATAAATAAATCAATCTTTTAAGAATCATTTTCGTTCACTTCAAATAAATGAGAAAATACTCATGCGTTTATGAGAATGAAAAAATTAAAAAACTAAGGTCAATTTATTCTTTTAAAAATAACAATGATATAAAAACTAAAGTTATTTTATCCCTCTTACTTACAACAATGAAAGCTCTTTTCGTTAGATTCTACGTTCTTTCAATGTGGCTTTAAATCTTTGGAGAATACATAGCAATATCCTAGAATAGCTTTCCATTTTTTTCTAAAAGTCTAATAAGAAGGAAATCATTTAGAAAGAAATGAATAGTTCTATTTATAACTAAATCAAACTCTTTTTTGTGATAAAAATAAAATATTCATACAATTTGGCGAAGAATACTATTATTTTCTTTTGATGAAATCGTTTTAAATAAGAAAGTAAATGGTGATTTTCTTTGTAATCGGTTTTAAATAATAGAAATTAAATTATAAAATGAATAGATACGGCATTTTAAGCTTAAAAAGCAACAGGTGTCTGGGATTTACAAAACGAAAAAAAGTGTTATTCTTGCGATAGGTGTTGAAGCACTTGCTTCTTTTATGGAAAGCCGGAATCTATGAAAGAGTGCTTGATACCGAACATTGGAAAATACACGTGTAATTATTCATGCAATGAGGGACGTGATCGCATGTCGAAAGGTACGCCGAGCATTTTTTTGAAAGGAATGCTCCTAGTATTGTTTAGTTTTAAAGCTTTTAGTGTAGAGAAAGTCTTTGCGGAGATTGAATCTACAACAAAGCTAGAGGTTGTTCGACCAAAGACCCCTGCCCCGCCTTCAATATTCCCTCACTTGAGTGAAACGGATAACTTCCTGATGTCCGTTGTGGGGTTAGTATTAATTATTATCTTTTTGACTTGTTTACTATTGAATAAAAAAAATGAAAAAAGTCTTTTTACGCGTCTAAAAGGTTTCAAAGGGCTCTTGTTTCTATTCTTATTCTTTTGGGGAAGTCTTGGAATGGGACACTTGACCTTTGCTGACTCACAATTACAAGGGACGGCAAGTGTGAAATTTTTGGGGACATTGTCACTTGTGGAGGTTCCAGAGATTGATTTAGGGGCAGTTCCTCAGGCAAACTCGGAAACACAGGTCAAGGATGCAGCGCCTTTTTCTATTACTGTGGAGGACGAGCGAGAAGATACCACGAAAGCTTGGGAAATTAATGTGAAGGTAGAGCCGCTAGAAGATAAGAGTGGGCGGAAACATACAGAAGCCTATTATGAACTAGCTGCTACGAAAGCACATGCTTATTTTAAATCAGAAAATAAGGATACATTTACCCAGATGGGTGGGGCAGAATTTCGAGAGACAAAGGCTGAAAAGAACAACTTTAATCAATGGCAAAATATCGTTAATGTAGAAGGCTCAAAGACAGGTAAAGGAAGCTATAACTTTGTTTGGGATAAAGGGGCAGTTCTAGTAGATATACCCGCAAATATGCCTACTGGAAATTATCTTTTCCGTACACATTGGACGGTACAGGAGTCGATTGAATGATTAAAAATGAGTGTTGAATAACACAATGAAACAAGGCAAAGAGAAAAGAAATAGTTGTTAGGTGGGAATGCTTTTTCTGATGAAAATGTTTAAGGGATGTATGGGATTGTTCAACAATTTTATAAAATCACTTTCCTTTGCCTAAAAAGAGGGAAAGATATGAAAATGATGAAATTAAAAATAGTAGCAGTTACTTTATTGGGCTTAGTATTCGTTCCTAGTACGGTGTTAGCAGATAATTTTACTAGCGATCCAGTGATTGGAAATACGTCAGTAACCTTTACTGGTACACCTGCTGCAGATGGAGGACTTACTTTAGATAGTGTCCCTTCGTACATTTTTCCGACAATGCCGTTAAATTTTAGTGGGGAAACAATGTCGATACAAATACCTAGTTCAATTCCGTTTAAAACAACTGATTATCGTGGCTCGGAGCTAGGCTATCAAGTTACGGCAGAAGCATCTGGATTAAAGATTGCTTCTGGAAAAACTCTTCCCGTTCAAAAGTTTGAAATGCTGGTACTTTCAGAGGCAGAAGCAGGCATAACAGGAAAATCAGAGGTAGATGTTTATCAAAAATCTGATACGGTGCTTACAAGTGACGGAAGTTATGTGGGCACTATTAATGGTGTATATTCAGCAGTAACTTTAGTTGTAGCCAAAAATGGGATAAAGGCACAGACCTATACTGGAACGATTAACTACACATTAATTGAAGATATTCAATAACTATGTAGAAGGTACAATGAAGCAAGGCAACCTCAAATGGGCGGATGAAAAGAAATTTGACGTTGTCTGTAGAATAGAAGTAAGAGAGGGATAAGAAATATGAAAAGAATGAAATCAAAAATTGCAGCAAGTATTTCAGCAGTAGCGTTACTTACCGTAGCGTTTGCACCAAGTGCAGCATTCGCAGATGATAATTTTAATAAAACAGGGAACACGGCGATTAGCTTTACTGGTACTGCTGCAGAAAATGGAGGGTTAGTACTAGATGAAGTTCCATCATTTGATTTTGGAAGTACTTCACTAGGCAGCGCTCAATTAACCGCAACTAGCTCTACTCCCTTTAAAGTAACAGATATTCGTGGTTCAGAAGTTGGTTATAGCATCACAGCGAAAGCTACTGATTTAAAATCTACAACAAACAAAACTCTTCCAACACAACAATTTTTAGTATCAACAGCTAGTGCGAATGGCTTAGTTGGACTTTCGGATGTAAATATTTTTGAAATTTCAAATACTGTTCTTACAAGTAACGGGGATCCAATTGGGGATACAACAGCGGGTACTTCAAAAGCAGTTTTAACAATGGCTACAAACGGTGTCAAAGCGGAAGCTTACACTGGTACAATCAACTATACTTTAGCAGAAGATATTGTAAATCCTTAAGTCTAGTTTTATGAGATAAATTGAAATAGATAGAAACAGGGGAAAATCTGTTGTTGGATAATTTTAGCGAGTAAGAACAGCTTTTTGGGGATGTTTTTTCTTGAGGCTATAATTTCCTCCTTACCTATGTTGGATTTGACTTTGTTTCTATCTTTTTTCTATGAAAAAATTTTTGCTACATAAAAAGTTGTGGGGTGAAGGAAAGATGAGAAAATTTTTGCGATGGGGAGCTGGGCTTCTTGCTCTGACAGGGCTTCTTTTTACAGCTAGTTCGGTTCAGGCAGAAGGTATCGGGGGGTACGCTGTTGGAGCGAGCCAAAGCGAATTTCAAAAAGATAAGAAGGTTTCTTACTTTGATTTACGTTTAAAGCCTGATCAAAAGACAGAGGTTGCAATCAAAATTATTAATTCCTCTGATAAGGATGCGACCTTTACAGTTCATGCAAACACGGCAATTACAAATGATAATGGAATTATTGATTATACACGGACAAATATTACTCCAGATAAAACATTAGCACACCCTTTTTCCGAGCTAGCTAAAGTTTCGCAGGAGCATGTGAGCGTTGGAGCAAAGAGTGAAAAAGAGGTTCCTATTACCATTCAAATGCCAAGTCAAAAATTTGACGGAATGATTCTTGGCGGAATTTATGTGACTAAAGAAGTTGCAGAGGAAGATAAGAAGGAAAATGGTTATACGAGTCAATATTCTTATGCAAAACCGGTTATTCTTACAGAATCAGATAGCCAGATTATACCTGAGCTAAAGCTCAATAAGGTGGAGGCAAAGTCGCTTAATTATCAGCAGGTTGTGACAGCTAATCTTCAAAACCCTGAACCTGTCAATATGCAAAAGCTAGTTATTGACGGAAAAATTTTCAAAAAAGGTTCGGACAAGGCGATTATTGAAAATAAGCAAGAGGATCGTCAATTTGCACCAAACTCGAACTTTAACTTTACGTTTCCCTTTGAAAAGGAGCTAGACGCTGGGGAATATAAATTAGACCTTGACGTATTGAATGACAAGGGGAAGAAATGGCATTTCACTAAGGATTTCAGCATTTCTAAAAAGCAAACGAAACAAATTGCTGAGCAAAATAAATGGACAGATGGAAACCAACTTAGCACGGTGAACTGGTGGTATATTGGAATCTTAGCTTTATTGGTTCTTATTGTGGTACTCTTACTCCTTCTTTTGCTCAAAAAAAGAAAAGAGGAAGCGAGGGATAAATAATGAGAAGAAGGAATTTTACAAAATTTCTAGTCGTTGCGGGCTTTATTGCAGTTAGTGGCTTGTTTGGACAGAAAGCAGGAGCGACAATTACTGGAGGAAATGGAAACTATACGGTCACGACAGGAAACGACTTGAATACCGTCTTAACCAATAGTAACTATACGCAAGAAACCATGACGGTAACCTTTGGCAATGATTTAACGTTGCCAAGTAGTTCTATTGATGTCTCTTCCTCTAGTAATCCGATTAAAAATTTAACACTTGATCTTGCGGGAAAGAAATTTTACTCACGTAGTGATACCTCGAGTGGGGTAAATATTGGGAGGAAAGATGGCTACAATATTACGGTAAAAAACATGAATAACGATTTTTCAACGGTTACTTCTAATACTGCACCCCAAGATGTACCTGATTCTGATGGAAATTCAAGTATTTGGACAAAATACTATGGAAATTGGAATGGTCTTGTGTATGGTGATTGGGCCGATAGTGATCCGGTAAATAGTAGCTTAACTTTTGTGAATTGTAATTATGATTACTCAAGTATTCAAGGTGGGAATGTGCAGCCATTTTTAGCACACCGTTTTAATGTTTATTTTTCTGGAAATAATTCTTTTGCTTTAGGAAATTCTGACGGGAATCAAGAATATGCAGAAGGTGCTTATTTTGAAGTTTTAGACGGAGAAAGCACTCTTACTTATAAAAAATCAAATGGAAGTAAAGCAATGATGAATGGTCTTTACGGGGCAGACCGAGATGATTACATCAAGATTGATACAGGTGCAACCTTGAATATTAATCTTGAATCAAAGAACGCATTTTATCATGATGATGCGGGACTCCTAGAAGATGCTTCAAGTTTTATTCTTGAAAATAATGGCACGCTAAATTATACGAATCCTACGGCAAATTCCGGAGTTTTTAACACCAGCCAAGCAAAACCCCAATTTAATCAAATTAATTTTACTTTGGGTGCGGGCTCTGTGACAAAGTTTAATAATGCGGGGCCAATTTTCAGCTATCAATTTTCTAACGCTGTATTACTGAGCATGGCAGCAGACGCTACTGCGGAATTTAACAATACAGAATCAGAAAACCTTTGGACAGGAACACCAAGCTCAGAAAGTAAGATTGATTTAGGTGCGATTAACTCGGCAATTTTCTCAGCACCGTCAGCACCATTATTTACTGGAGAGAATTTGTTGATTAACCTTAATTCTCCTTTAATGGCGACAGGTTATTCAGCTAAGGACGGAAGTGGGAATCCAAATGTGACAACAACAGTCACCACTGGAAGCTTTAAAGGGGACTTTACAAATACCAAACCAAGCTCAACAACCTTATCTCAAAACGAGCTGAGTGCGTTAAAGGAGTCAAGAAGAATTGTTTTCGGCGGAAGAAAGGATCCAGAGTTGATTGTGGGTGCAACCAATTATGTGTGGAATTATAGCCTGAAAGGTAGAATGAACACACTATTAGCAAGAAATGGTGCGGGAGATAACCAAATGAGCTTCACTGTACGAGACTATCAAGCAGGGAGCGGCGGTTGGCAGATTATGGGAAAAATTGATAATAAAATTAATTATCTTCAATTTTTCTTTAAGGATCAAGACAAAATTATTCCTATAAACAGTAATTTTTCCAAGGTTCTTAGCGATACGAGCGGGTCGGTTTCTAAATCCTCCTTTGATAAGTCGGTTCCTCAGACATACAGCACAGATTATGTGGCAACCTTTGACGCAAGTCATGGTCTGCTAGTAACTCCTGTGGGTGGAACAAAAATAAAAACGTATACAGGAACGGTTGAATGGCTACTCACAGAACCAATTAGTTAAGTCCACCCTATTGCCAGCTAGAAATTTTCTAGTTGGCTTTTTACTAGTGTACTTTGCAAAAAAGAATTTGAAAAAACATCCAAAAAATCGGAGAAGATGGTTGACGTGATAGATTTGGCATGATACTATATCAAAGGTGCTTTACATTCTGGTCTCTCTTTTAGGGACGTGCTGACGAGTGAAAGAGCAATTATAAATTTAAAATGCTGAGAACGCATTATTTTTTATCGTCATAAAAAGAACCACCTGGATGTGTGGCTCTTGACGGAAAGAAAATCGAAAAGGAGGAACCAAGGGATGCCTACAATTAACCAATTAGTACGTAAACCTCGTAAATCTAAGGTAGAAAAATCTAATTCACCAGCCTTAAACAAAGGATATAACAGCTTTAAAAAAGTTCTAACAGACGTGAACTCACCACAAAAACGTGGGGTAGCTACTCGTGTTGGAACAATGACACCTAAAAAACCCAACTCAGCGTTACGTAAATACGCTCGTGTACGTTTGTCTAACTTAATCGAAGTTACAGCTTATATCCCAGGTATTGGTCACAACTTACAAGAACACAGCGTGGTATTACTTCGTGGTGGACGTGTAAAGGATTTACCAGGGGTTCGTTACCACATCGTTCGTGGTGCGTTAGATACTGCCGGTGTAACAGATCGTAAACAATCTCGTTCTAAATACGGTACGAAAAAACCTAAAAAATAAGCAACGAACTTAAAAAAGATTATATAAGAAAAACGTAAGGAGGAATTTTGGATGTCTCGTAAAGGTCAAGCTCCAAAACGCGAAGTTTTACCAGATCCAATTTATAATTCAAAATTAGTAACTCGCTTAATCAACCGTGTCATGGTTGACGGAAAACGCGGGATTGCTTCAAACATTATCTATAATGCATTTGATATCATCAAACAATCTACTGGAAATGATCCATTAGAAGTTTTTGAACAAGCAATGCAAAACGTTATGCCTGTACTAGAAGTTAAAGCACGCCGTGTCGGTGGTTCTAACTATCAAGTACCCGTTGAAGTTCGTCCAGAACGTCGTACAACATTAGGTTTACGTTGGGTTGTAAACTACGCTCGTTTGCGCGGTGAACACACAATGCAAGAACGCTTAGCAAAAGAAATCATGGATGCAGCCAACAACACAGGTGCTTCAGTTAAAAAACGTGAAGACACACACAAAATGGCTGACGCTAACCGTGCGTTCGCTCATTATCGTTGGTAAGAATTTTTATAAGAAATGGAAAGCTCGCTTTCCGATTTCGTTAAAAATTCTTTGTTTTGACACACTTTGTGAGTGAAACGAACGCAGACGAAGTCTGTTATGCAAAGCGAGAAAGTGTATCAAAACAATACGTGAAAAAACAAGCTCGCTTGATTTTTTCGTTAAATTTGATTTGTCTGGAACTCCTCGTGAGCGAAGCGAACTCAAGCAACGCTTGAAGAATGCGGAGCATGGAGGAATTTTAGACAAAGTGTACATGAAAATGGAAAGCTCGCTTTCCGATTTCGTTAAAAATTCTTTGTTTTGACACACTTTGTGAGTGAAACGAACGCAGACGAAGTCTGTTATGCAAAGCGAGAAAGTGTATCAAAACAATACAAGTACAGATGTACAACCAAAATATAAACATGAACTGGGTGGGCAATCTGCCCGGTTCTTTTCGTATAATGGACACAAGACAACTATAAACTCAATATTGAGAGGAGAAAACCTTAAAATGGCACGCGAATTTTCATTAGAAAAAACTCGTAATATCGGTATCATGGCCCACGTTGATGCGGGAAAAACAACTGCAACTGAACGTATCTTGTACTACACAGGTAAAATCCACAAAATCGGTGAAACTCATGAAGGAGCTTCACAAATGGACTGGATGGCTCAAGAACAAGAACGTGGGATTACAATTACATCAGCGGCTACAACAGCGCAATGGAAAGGTTACCGTGTAAACATCATTGACACCCCAGGACACGTGGATTTCACAATTGAAGTTCAACGTTCTCTACGTGTACTTGATGGCGCAGTGACTGTACTTGATGCACAATCAGGTGTTGAACCTCAAACAGAAACAGTTTGGCGTCAAGCAACTGAATACGGTGTACCTCGTATCGTATTTGCAAACAAAATGGATAAAATTGGCGCAGACTTTTTATACTCTGTATCAACTTTACACGATCGTTTAGATGCAAATGCTCACCCTATCCAAATTCCAATCGGAGCTGAAGATGATTTCACAGGCTTAATCGACTTGGTTAAAATGAAAGCTGAAATCTATACAAACGACTTAGGAACAGATATTCAAGAAACAGATATTCCTGAAGACTATGTAGATATTGCCAATGAATGGCATGACAAATTAGTCGAAGCCGTTGCCGATACAGATGAAGAATTAATGATGAAATATCTTGAAGGAGAAGAAATCTCTCAAGAAGAATTAAAAGCTGCTATCCGTAAAGCAACAATTAATGTTGAATTCTTCCCAGTATTAGCTGGTTCAGCATTCAAAAATAAAGGGGTTCAATTAATGCTTGATGCAGTAATTGACTATCTTCCAGCGCCAACAGACGTTCCTGCAATCAAAGGAATCAACCCTAAAACAGACGAAGTTGAAGAACGTCCAGCAAGCGACGAAGCACCATTTGCCGCTTTAGCGTTTAAAGTTATGACTGACCCATTCGTAGGTCGTTTAACTTTCTTCCGTGTGTACTCAGGTGTCCTTGAATCAGGTTCATACGTAATGAATGCTTCAAAAGGCAAACGTGAACGTATCGGACGTATTCTTCAAATGCACGCGAACCACCGTAACGAAATCTCAGAAGTATACTCTGGAGATATCGCTGCTGCTGTTGGGTTGAAAGATACAACAACTGGTGACTCATTAACAGATGAAAAGAATCAAGTCATTCTTGAATCAATCGAATTCCCAGAACCAGTTATCCAAGTAATGGTTGAACCAAAATCTAAAGCAGACCAAGATAAGATGGGTGTTGCCCTTCAAAAACTTGCTGAAGAAGATCCATCATTCCGCGTTGAAACAAACGTTGAAACTGGTGAAACAATTATCTCTGGTATGGGTGAACTTCACTTAGACGTCCTTGTAGACCGTATGCGTCGTGAATTTAACGTAGATGCTAACGTAGGTGCGCCTCAAGTATCTTACCGTGAAACATTCCGTGCGCCATCTACTATTGGACATGGTAAATTCGTTCGTCAATCAGGTGGTAAAGGTCAATATGGTGATGTTTGGGTTGAATTTACACCAAACGAAGAAGGTAAAGGATTTGAATTTGAAAATGCTATCGTCGGTGGTGTGGTTCCTCGTGAATACATTCCAGCGGTTGAAAAAGGTTTAGAAGAATCTATGCAAAATGGTGTCCTTGCTGGCTACCCATTAGTAGACGTAAAAGCTAAACTTTACGATGGTTCTTACCATGATGTCGATTCAAATGAAACAGCCTTCCGTGTTGCCGCTTCATACGCTTTGAAAGAAGCTGCTAAGAAAGCTCAACCAGCAATCCTTGAACCAATCATGAAAGTCGAAATCGTTATCCCAGAAGATAACCTTGGAGATATCATGGGACACGTCACTGCTCGTCGTGGACGTGTTGAAGGTATGGAAGCTCGTGGAAATAGCCAATTAGTAAACGCTATGGTGCCACTTGCTGAAATGTTTGGTTACGCAACAACTCTTCGTTCTGCCACTCAAGGTCGTGGTACATTTACAATGACATTTGACCACTACGAAGATTTACCAAAATCAATTCAAGAAGAAATCATCAAGAAAAATGGTGGACAAGCTTAATTTTAAGCCGTTTTCTGAAGATAAAAAAATAAGAGGTACAGGCAGAATTGCTTGTATCTCTTGTTTTTTTTAAAATGACTCTCATCTTTTTTCAACAGCTTTTTTAAATGCTTTATTCTGGTAATTTCCACTCTGAATAATTTCTCCGTTATCGACAATCATAATTTCATCACTTTGTGCAAAGATTTCTTCATTGTAGTGATGGGTAACTAAAACAACTCCTGTATTAAGAGAAAATAGCTCACTTTCTAACTCATTTGCAGTTTTTGGATTTAGTCCAGTCGTTGGTTCATCAAAAACCATGAACGAATAATTTTTTAACATATTCATTTTGTACAACATCTACTTCAGTAGTAAACTTTATAAAATAGTAGCTTTGCTTTCTTTTGAAGTATTCGCTGATTTTCATTTGTTGTATTTTTGAAAATATCTTTTTTGAGCTGAGTGCCTAAATAGATTGAAAATTTGTCTCTGGAATATTTTTCTGCAAAATATAAGGTAGCAGAGATTAATATATATATAGTCCGAAATATCCAAGTTTTGTAAAGCCTGTTGCAACATTCATGATTAGCTCTAAAACAAAGGAGATGGATACTTCAGCAACGGAGGCTAAAATAGCTAAAAAAGATAAAGGGATAGAACTTTCTTATAATTAAAAAAATAGTTCATTAGATTCTCTCCTATGCTCTTGATTTATTATAACAAAAGTTAGAAGGAATTATTTTGAACGAAGAAATAAATTCAAATCAAAAACCATTGAAACAATCGAAAAATTGTGCTATACTCTCCACAGATTAATAGACGAAGTTAGAGTAGTGAAAGTGCTCGTGTGATAGATTATTCTTTAGGGAAAAGTCTATCCTGCGACGGTCACTACTTTTTTTGTGCTTTAGAATAAGGAGAAGAAAAAATCATGCAAACTTATAAAGCTGATAATTATGATGTGATTGTCGTGGGTGCAGGACATGCGGGAAGCGAAGCGGCACTAGCCTCTGCTCGTATGGGGTCAAAAACGCTGTTACTAACGATAAATCTTGATATGGTGGCATTTATGCCGTGTAATCCGTCTGTTGGAGGCCCAGCAAAAGGCGTTGTCGTGCGTGAAATTGATGCGCTCGGTGGACAAATGGGACGAAATATTGACAAGACATACATTCAAATGCGGATGTTAAATACGGGGAAAGGGCCAGCTGTTCGTGCCTTACGTGCGCAAGCCGATAAGCATGCGTATGCGACAGAAATGAAACACACGATTGAACAAACAGAAAATTTAACGCTCCGTCAAGGAATCGTGGAACGTTTAATCGTTGAGGACAACAAGGTCAAAGGAGTCGTGACATCCACAGGGGCAGAATATGCGGCAAAATCCGTTGTCATTACGGCTGGAACGGCACTTCGTGGGGAAATCATCATTGGTGAATTGAAATATTCCTCTGGGCCAAACAATAGCCAACCG
The DNA here is from genome assembly GCA_031261705.1 of Lactobacillales bacterium. Classification (GTDB taxonomy): domain Bacteria; phylum Bacillota; class Bacilli; order Lactobacillales; family Streptococcaceae; genus JAISJD01. The sequence goes on along the minus strand of JAISJD010000006.1, from coordinate 69,388 downwards.
TCCATCGGTTTAGCCGACCACCTGAAAGAACTAGGCATTGAGATTGCTCGTTTTAAGACAGGAACGCCACCACGAGTGAAATCTTCTACGATAAATTATGATGAAACGGAGATTCAACCGGGGGATAAAGAACCGAACCACTTTAGCTACTCCACTCCGGATAGTGATTATTTACAAGAACAAATTCCTTGTTGGTTGACCTATACCAGTGAAGATAGTCATGCGATAATTCGAAAAAATCTGCATCGTGCGCCTATGTTTACAGGGATTGTCGAAGGAGTGGGTGCACGCTATTGCCCGTCTATTGAAGATAAAATCGTGCGTTTTGCGGATAAGCCGCGTCATCAACTTTTCCTTGAACCAGAAGGAAGAAATACAGAAGAAGTCTATGTGCAAGGGCTATCTACCTCACTTCCAGAAGATGTACAGGTAGATTTACTGCATTCTATTGCAGGGTTGGAACAGGTCGAAATGATGCGGACGGGTTATGCGATTGAGTATGATGTGGTACAACCGCATCAACTCCGCCCAACGCTTGAAACAAAGGTGATTTCTGGGTTATTTACTGCAGGTCAAACGAACGGAACTTCGGGCTATGAAGAAGCAGCGGGTCAAGGACTAATTGCGGGGATTAATGCTTCTCTCAAGGCACAAGGCAAGGCACCGTTCATCTTGAAACGTTCAGATGCGTATATCGGGGTGATGATTGATGACTTGGTGACCAAGGGAACGAACGAACCTTACCGCTTATTGACCAGTCGTGCGGAATATCGCTTGATTTTGCGTCATGACAATGCGGATATGCGGTTGACAGAAATGGGTCGTGACATTGGCTTAGTGAAAGAAGAACAATGGTTCCATTTTGAAATCAAAAAAGCGCAGGTTGAAAATGAATTGGCACGTTTGTATAAAGAAAAATTAAAACCGAATGCGGAAACCAATAAAAAGGTGGAAGCGCTAGGCTTTAAACCACTTCAAGATGCCATGTCAGCGGCGAATTTCATGAAACGTCCAGAAGTAAGCTATGCGGATGTGATTCAATTTATCGGTCCTGCTGCTGAAACGCTAGATCCGAAAACCATTGAACAGCTTGAAATTCAAATCAAGTATGAAGGCTACATTCAAAAGGCGATGGATAAGGTTGAAAAATTAAAACGTATGGAAGAAAAGAAAATTCCTGAAAATATCGACTATGATGCGATTAATTCTCTAGCAACCGAAGCACGTCAAAAGCTCAATAAAATTCGTCCGGAAACGATTGCTCAAGCCAGTCGTATCTCTGGTGTGAACCCAGCGGATATTTCTATTTTAATGGTCTATATTGAAAATGGAAAGATTGCGAAAGTTGGAAAATAGCTTAAAAAAATCTACACTTCTCCTTTTTTGGAGGGGTGTTTTTTCTTAGCTTGAAAAAGAAAACCAATGACGTGAATTTCAAGACACAAAAAGCCTAGAAACCAACGTTCCTAAGCTTTCTCTAACCAAATTCAACGGTAAAACTTCCCGAGTAATCGCCCACAATCGTGACGGTTATGAACTCTTCTTTTGAGGCTTTCAGCTTGGTTTCAGAGGTGGTAGAGCTACTTGCAAGCAGCACCCGCTCCTCCTCCACTTGTAGCGTGGCTAAGCCGCTTTCGAGTTGCGGAATGATTTTCACCTTTTGCTTTTGTGTTTTTACCTTAATGGTTTTCTTACCTTCAAATTTTCCAGCACGAACAAAGAGGAAATTTTTTCTTTTTTGAACCTTCAAATTTTCGGCGGAGTATTCCTCGGTTTTCACCTTCCAAAAATAATTAGTCACATAACCGAGATGAGCGGAAAGCGCCAAGACAAATACAAATAATAGAAGTGCTGTACTCGCAAGCCCTAGGATAGTTTTCGTCTTTTTCATCCGCTGTTCGCCTCGTTTCTCTACTGAAAGTTTAACTTACACGGATATTATAACAGGCGCATTATTTTATGAAATCGGGCGAAAGTTGTATCTTTACTCTCTCAGAGAAAGCTTTCGATGTTCGTTTGTCATATTCATCAAATCGTAAAATTGTAAAAGCCTGTCTTTATCGGGAATCCCCGCCAGTACTAAGTCTTCTGGAAGAAAGGGCAGAGGCATATCGGAGACAATCGTCGCTAACTCCTTAGAAAGAAAGGCGATTTCTTTGTCTTCAATCAAGTGTTCTTTCATTTTACTCGCTTTCAGCTCATCAATATTTTCATAGATTTTTTCAATCGTTCCATATTCTTTCAACAGCTTTATTGCGGTTTTTTCACCGATTTTCGTTACTCCAGGGATATTGTCCGAGGAATCGCCAGCAAGTCCTTTGACATCAGGCACTTGTGCGGGGATAATGCCGTTTTTCTCGAAGAAATATTCAGGCGTGTAGCGCTCTACCTCTGAAACCCCACGCAAAGTGATTTCGACAGTAACATGCTTGTTGACAAGTTGTGTCAAATCTCGGTCGCCACTTAGCACCACGACATCAAAGGATTGGTCATCTGATTGACTTGCCAGTGTGCCGATAATGTCGTCCGCCTCATACCCCACCTTGTGATACTCGGGAATGCCAAGAAGTGGGAGCATTTCCTGCACTAAAGCAAATTGTGGTCCTAGTGCGGCAGGTGGTTCACTTCGATTTCCCTTATATTCTGGATACATTGAGGAGCGAAATGTCTGTTCAGCAGTATCAAAGGCTACCAGCGCATGTGTTGGTTGAATGCGAGAAAATGCGCCCTCTAACATGCGATGTACCATAGCAACGGCATTTGTATGTTCGCCTGTTTTGGCAATAAAGCGATTTATTTGGCGTTCCGTACCATAATAGCCCCGAAAAAGTAGGCTACTCCCATCAATTAGTAAAAGTTTTTGTTTCGACATAATTTCACTCATTTCGATAAGTTTTTCTTTAGTATAGCACTTGTTTTGGAAAAGGTCTTCGTGGGGAGAGAGAAATTTGGTGGCTATTTTTCCCAAACATTTTGCGGTTAATGTTGCTTTTCTTTCTGATTCCTTTTATACTCGATTTTGGGAAATAGGACAAATTTATAACGAATGGTTCTAGTTTTATATGGAGGAAGTAAAATGAGAGCAGTAGAGGTTAAAGAAAAGATAGTAGCGTTAATCAAACAAACAGATAGGGGTTTAACAACGAATGAAATTAGTCAAAAAATAGAGTTAAGTCGTCCTGCCGCTAGTAATTATTTAAACGAATTAAAACGGGAGAATCAGATAAAACAGGTTGGGACACGACCTATTCTTTGGCAATGGAACAGGGTTGAGGAAGAGTTCAACGAGGAAGATGTATTCAGAAAATACATAGGGGCATATGGAAGTGTTTCAGAGGAAATTGAGCGGTGTAAGGCGGCTGTTTTATATCCTCCTCAAGGGCTTTCTTTATTGATTCATGGAAGTAGCGGGGTAGGAAAAAGCTTTTTAGCGGGTCTTATTTTTTCTTTTTTGAGGCAAAATCATTCGAACTGTTCAGAAAAGTTTCTCGTGTTAAATTGTGCTGACTATGCAAATAATCCAGAGTTATTATCGTCCATGCTTTTTGGGCATGTGAAGGGAGCTTTTACTGGAGCGGAAACGACGAAGCAGGGCTTATTGGCACAGGCAGACGGTGGGGTTTTATTCTTAGACGAGGTACACCGTCTGTCCTATGAAAATCAGGAAAAACTGTTTCAATTTATGGATAAAGGAAATTTTCGACCAGTGGGAGGCAATGAGGAGGTACAACATGCGAATGTTCGTTTACTTTTTGCGACCACGGAGAACCCAGTTGAGGTTTTACTGCCGACGTTTTATCGCCGAATTTCTGTTTGCATTGAGCTACCAGAGTTTCATCAACGTCCGATAAGTGAACGAATGGAGATTTTAGAGGAATTATTTATTCGAGAAGCACGAAAAATTGACCGTGAAATTACGATTGAGCACGCTGTTTTATATGAACTTGCCAATCGAAAAATTAACGGGAATGTTGGAAGATTATCGAATCTCATTCAGATGTTATGTGCGAAAGCGATTCAACAAAGTAAGAAAGAAAATGAAATCATTATCAGTCGTGTGATGTTTGGGGGAAAAAGTGATTTGACCGAACCTAAAGAACAACAATTTGTCACCTTGCTGCCTGATACGATGAAAACTCAAGAAAAATATCTTCTCAAGGAAAGTGAAATAGGTCACTTAATTTTGAAAAACCTCACGAATCTTTCTTATTTACAGGAAAAACTTTGGACGATTGATAAGGAGCGCTTGGCAGCAAATTCATCACATGAAGATGTTACCTTTCAATATTTCAAGAAAATGTTTATTGCAGATTACGAGCGTTTGAGTGGGCGAACAGATTTAGAAAACATGGTGAGCGTGTATTATCGTTTTCTTCAACAGAAGCAATGTTTATCGACAAAAGAATTTGGAAATGCCAGAAAACTTCTAATGCAGCAAATTCCACGAACCTTTTCTATGGCATCTAAGCTAGTGAATTTTCTAAATGAAGAAATTCGAGACTATGCGGCAATTCTTTTAACCATTTTTCTCTATGGTGAAATCACTGAGGAAATTCCTTATCAAACACTTCTCGTAGCACATGGGGATACGACTGCGACAAGTATTCAAGCGGTGACCAATCAGCTGTGTCGAAACTACATTTTTGATGCGATTAATGTTCCAATTTACTCTTCTGTTTCCGACGTTGTAAAAGAAACGAAAAAATGGTTGCAGGAGCGAGATACCTCTAAAGGAGTGATTTTGCTTGTTGATATGGGGTCGCTCACCCAGATTTATAAAAATCTAAAACCTCAGATTCGTGGGGAACTGCTGGTGGTGAATAATTTGACGACTTCTTTTGCTTTAGAAGTGGGGCAACAGATTTTGAATGGGTTGACCTTCAAACAATTGGTGAAGCATGTCAAAAAGAATTTTTCTGTGGAAGTTCAGTATTTTGAGGGATTCTCAGAGGAAAAAAATATTATTATTTCCTGTATTTCAGGGATTGAGGTGGCTCAAAATCTGAAAAAGGTTTTTTCTAATTTTCTATCAGAGGAATACCAAATTCTCACGCTCGAGTTTAATCAGCTTCTTGATTTAATGCACCGTGCACGTGAAGAGGAGACTTACCTAAAGGAAACTGCCTGCATTTTGACGACTAGCTACCTTTCTAGTAAGCAACCTGTCCGAAATATTAATTTATTAGATGCGATTGACGAGGAAGGAAAACAAGTATTTGAAGAAGTCTTTTCTCCATTAGTTCATCGTAATTCATTCTCATTTTTGGTAGATGAGCTCATACGTTTCTTTTCAAAGGAGGGTTTGGCAGAAAAGCTAACCTTCTTAAATCCAGATATTATCATTCATCAGGTGGAGGAAATCGTTCAAAAAATTGAACGCCGTTTCAGGTTAGCACTTGACGGAAAAGTGAAGCTAAATTTAATGATGCACCTAGCAGTCTTGGTAGAACGGACGATTTTAGGGGAAGTTTCTTATCCAGTGCCTGTTGCTTTAGAAAATTTATGTATTCACGACCAGCCCTTCTTCCAAAACATGAAAAATATTCTTTGTTCCCTAGAACAGTTTTACCGCATGACCATTTCTGATTGGGAACTGTATGTGCTTTACGAATTAGTGAGTGCGGTTGACGAGCAGAAAGAATAAAAAAATAAACAGATAATCAGTAAGCAAGAAGTGTTTAAACACATACCCCTTCTTGAATGACTGATTTTCTGCTATTTTGCGTGTGAAAAAGTTGGCACGATTCTTGCTTATAGTAAAGTGAAGTCAACTAAAGTGAACGGTGGTGAAAAACAATGAAGAAATACCTAATCGCAACACATGGACAACTTGCTAGTGGGTTGAAATCGTCCTTAGAATTTTTTATCGGAACAGAACAAACGATTGAAACGATTGATGCTTATATTGATGATTCCGATTATACGGAAAAATTAGTCGGATTTATTGAGAGCGTAACAGCCACAGAGCAAGCAATTATTTTTACGGATTTAAAAGGTGGAAGTGTCAATCAACGGGTCGTGTTAACAGCAATTGAAGCAAAGAAAGAAAATATTTTTGTAGTGACAGGAACGAACTTGCCAACAGCTCTTTCGCTCATCTTAGATTCGGAACCCCTGAGTGCTGAGCGCATTCAAGCACTTATTCATGAAAGCCAAGTGGAATATGTTCCCTTGAGTGTTCCAGAAGAAGAGGAAGATTTTTTTGACGCATAGGACAAGTGGAGTGGAACAATAAAAGACGGATGAAAATCATCTTTCTAAGTTGTTTTGCTTATTAAATGAATGGAGGAAGAAGTATGATTGTTCAAATTCGAGTAGACGACAGATTAATTCACGGGCAAGTGGCAATGGTCTGGACAAAGGAGTTAAATGCTCCGTTAATCGTTGTAGCAAATGATGAAGCAGCAAAAAATGAAGTAATGAAAATGACCTTAAAAATGGCCACACCGTCAGGTAAAAAATTACTCATTCGTTCCGTTGAAGAGGCTATTGAAGTCTTTAATGATTCACGTGGAAAGGACAAACGGATTTTTGTTTTAACAAATAGTGTAAGCGATGCCAATAAAATAGCACAAAATGTGCAGGATATTGAAGCAGTAAATGTAGCAAATGTTGGACGTTTCGACAAATCAGATAAGAAAACACAAGTTTTACTTTGCCCAAGCGTGCAGTTAAATCCTCAAGAATTAGAAGCAACAAGAGAATTAGCAGACTTAACACGTGTGGATAGCTATAATCAAGTCTTACCGTCAAATGCTCGTTTATCCTTAACAAAATTATTGACTGAGCTAGATAAGGGGGAAAAATAAATGCTAACACATGCTTTATTAGCGGCACTTAGCGTATTTATTTGTTTTGCTGGGAATTATTTAACAGGACAAAGTATGCTAGAACGCCCGCTAGTTGTTGGGGTAGTGACTGGTTTTCTAATGGGGGATCTCCGCACAGGTGTTTTAATGGGAGCAGCGCTTGAAGCTGTTTTCATGGGGAATGTTAATATCGGTGGAGTTATCGCTGCCGAACCTGTAACAGCAACGACACTTGCAACAACTTTTGCTATTATTTCTCACATTGACCAAAAAGCAGCAATGACTTTAGCGATTCCAATTGGGATGTTGACTGCCTTTGTCGTTATGTTTATGAAAAATGTCTTGTTCAACGTGTTTGCTCCTTCATTAGAACAAGCCGCACGCACCAATAATCAAAAGAAAATTGTCTTTTTACATTATGGAACTTGGGTTCTTTATTATGTGATTATTTCTTTGGTAGCGTTCTTTGGTATCTTGGCAGGAAGCGGGCCAGTAGAAGAATTAGTCAAAAACATTCCACAAAATTTGATGAACGGCTTAAGCGCAGCAGGGGGCTTACTTCCCGCAGTCGGTTTTGCTATGCTGATGAAAATGCTTTGGGATAATAAGCTAGCGGTCTTTTATTTATTAGGCTTTGTTTTAACCGCTTATTTACAATTACCAGCCGTAGCAGTTGCCGCACTCGGCATTGTTCTTTGTGTGATAAGTGCGTTACGTGATTTAGAAATTATGAACCTACCACGTGGTGGAGGACATGCTGCCAATGAACAATTAAGTTCTACGGAAGAAGAGGAGGACTTTTTTGCATGAAAAATAAAAACAATTTATCCGTTGAAGATAAGAAAATGCTACGCTCTATGTTTTGGCGTTCTTGGACAATCAATGCCAGCCGTACAGGGGCTACGCAATACCATGCACCCGGCGTTATGTACACATTACTGCCCGTAATTAATCGGTATTATAAAACCGATGAAGAAAAAGCTGAAGCATTGGTAAGACACACTACATGGTTTAACTGTACCATGCACATTAGTAACTTTATTATGGGCTTAGTTGCCGCAATGGAACATCAAAATAGTCGGGATAAGGATTTTGAAGCAAGTTCTATTACTGCCGTAAAGGCTTCTCTTATGGGACCACTTTCTGGGATTGGAGATTCACTTTTATGGGGAATTATCCGTGTCATTGCCGCAGGGATTGGGATTAGTATTGCGAGCACAGGGTCTGTCATGGGAGCGATTGTCTTTATCGTTCTTTACAACATTCCAACAGTTCTATTGCATTATTATCTGTTAAATACAGGGTTTACAGTCGGCTCGACCTTTATTGAGAAAATATATGCTAGTGGTGGGATGAAGATTATCACTAAGGCTTCAAGTATGCTTGGTTTAATGATGATGGGTTGTATGACCGCTTCACACGTCAAGTTCACAACGATTTTAGAGGTAGCTGTTAAGGGAAGTAAAGACCCAATCAAGGTTCAAACCTATTTAGATCAATTATTTATCGGCATTGTACCGCTATCTGTTACATTACTAGCATTTTGGCTATTGCGTAAAAAAGTCAATGTGAATATCGTTATGTTTGGTATTATGTTCTTAGGAATTATTTTAGGCTTATTGGGGGTTGTGTAAATGTCAAACCTCTCTCCAGAAATTTTCTTTGATATTGATGATACATTACTAAACAATTATAAAGCGTTTGAGCAGGCGATGATGGAAGTTTTCCCAAAGCTACTTGATACGGTAAATATTAAAGAGCTGTATTTAAAATTTCGAGAAACTAGCGAGAGATGTTTTCAAGCTCTTTCTGGAAGAAAATTACCTGAAGGGTGCATGAACCGTTTGCGCCTAAAGAGTTGTTTTCTTGGAGTGTCGACTTTATCCAATGAGGAATGTCAAAAATTTGTTGCTAGCTATAAAAAATATCAAACTCGGCTTCAATTAGAAGAAGAGGTCCAAAGCTTTCTAATTGCTTGTCAACAATCAGGAGTAAAGTTAGGCATCATTAGCAACGGGCGAATAGAGACACAGAGAGAAAAAATCAAACAATTGGGTTTAGAAGCGTATATTTCGAGTGAACGTGTGGTGATTTCTGAGGAAGTTGGTAGAATGAAACCTGACGAACGAATTTTTGAATATGTGGAGGAGCGTTTTGAGTTAGTGCCGGAGAATACAATTTATATTGGGGACAGCTTAAAGAATGATATGCGACCAACGCACGCTCGTTTCTGGCAAAGCTATTGGTTTAACCCATTTAAACAGGTGAGTGGAGAGCAACCGTTTAAAAAAGAAATCACTTCTTTTGATGAGCTTTCAAACGAATTATTCCACGGGGATTGAGAGAGTAGTATGAAAAATTTGAGCATGAAGCAGCACATGAAATTGAATATAGAGCAAACCCAAACGCAGAAACTAGCGATGACACAAGACATGCAACAGTCATTGAAACTATTACAGGCGACGAATGAAGAAGTCTATTGCTATTTAACTCAAAAAGCGCTAGAAAATCCTTTGATTGAGGTGAAAAGAGAGCAGGTAGAAGAGGATTCTTACCCGATTTCTTCTCATTTCAAGGATTCAGCGATGGATAGCATTAGCTTGTTACCTGAGCAACCACGGTCTTTGTTTGATTATTTGTTAGACCAAATTCATTTGAATTATCGGGAGGGGCTACTCAGAACGCTCGTACTTTATTTAGTACAGCATGTCACTACGGATGGTTATTTAGCTATTTCTCTTGAAGAAGTGCAACAAGAGGTGGGTGCAAGCAAAGTTGAACTGATAGATGCATTGACGTTGCTGCAACAGTTAGAGCCAGCAGGAGTAGGCGCTAGAAACTTGCAAGAATGCCTGTTGCTTCAAATTGAGAGAAGTCCAACTGTGCCTAATTTAGCTTATGTGATAGTGGAAAATGAACTTGAACCGTTAAGTCGGCGAGAATGGACGTCTATTGCAAAACTTTACGAATGCTCACTGGCAGAGGTACAGGAAGTCTTTGATTTTATTCAAACGTTATCTGCGACTCCGGGACAACGGTTTTCTTCCACGGAAGCAGGGTACATCACTCCGGATTTAATCGTGCAAATAAAAGAAAATCAACTTCAGCTCAGTTCATCGAAACAAGGAAATTATCGGCTGCATTTTCAGCACTCCTATTTTGACCGTTTGGAAAAAGTGGCAGATGAGGAAACGAAGAGATACCTCACACAGAAAAAGCAAGAATTTCAACAGCTTTCACAGGCGTTAAATCAGCGGAAAAGTACGGTATTTTCTGTTGGTGAAGTGATATGTGAGGTCGAGCGAGCTTTTTTTACTGAAAAATCACACCCGCTTGTTCCCTTGACGTTAAAAGAAGTGGCTGAAAGACTAGAACTTCATGAATCAACGATTAGTCGGGCAGTCAATGGAAAATATTTACAAACGAATTTTGGTGTTTTTGAATTACGTTCTTTCTTTTCTAAGGGCTTGAAAATTAGTGATTCCTCTGAATTGATTTCTAATACAGAGGTGAAGCAGCAGTTATTAGAATTGATTGAAAATGAAAATACCGCAAAACCTTTATCGGATCAGCGGTTAGTAAATTTATTAAATGAGCGTGGCGTTTGTCTGTCTCGAAGAACAATTGCTAAATATCGAGAACTTCTTCATATTCCCGCTTCTTCAAAACGAAAAAGATATACAAATTAAAACATCTAAAGCTCAAGAAATCTCATCTTGGGCTTTTATATTTTGAAAAAATGCAGAATTATGAACAATGTAAGGGCTTTCCTAGATTAGATAGCAATAGTTATTTAGACATGGTAAAATAAATTGTGTCAATTGTTCGGTTAATTAGAACAACGTTAAAAAAAGATAAAATTGTTATTATTGAAAGGAGCGAACGGGGATTGAAGTGTCGATTTTGGAAGAATTGACTGAACAAATTGTCAGAACTAGAGCGGTTTTTTTGAAAGATTGTTGAAAGGAAGTAATTATATGTATGAAAATTTATTACCCAGATTTTTAAGTTATGTAAAAACGGAAACACGTTCAAATCCAAAGAGTTCGACGATTCCGTCTACGCAAACGCAAGTGGCATTTGCACAAGTATTAAAGAAAGAGTTAGAAGAATTAGGTTTATCAGAAGTCGTTTATCATGAAAAAAATGGGTATGTGACGGCAACTTTGCCAAGCAATATTGACAAAGTTGTACGCTCCATAGGCTTTATCTCTCATATGGATACGGCAGATTTTAATGCAGTCAATGTGAATCCACAAATTGTTAAAGAATATGACGGAGTTTCAACGATTTCTTTAGATGAGGCAGGAAACTATACGTTGAATCTGAAAGAATTTCCTCAATTAAAAAATTATCAAGGAGAAACGCTGATTACGACAGACGGTCATACGTTACTTGGGGCGGACGATAAAGCTGGAATTGCAGAAATCATGACGGCAATGGAAATCTTACTGGCGCATCCAGAAATCAAGCATGGAAAAATTCGTGTGGCATTTGGACCTGATGAAGAAATTGGACAAGGGGCGGATCATTTTGATGTGGCTGATTTTGCGGTAGATTTTGCCTATACGGTTGACGGTGGGCCACTTGGGGAATTGCAATATGAAACCTTTAATGCAGCAGAAGTAAATTTGACGATTCAAGGAAAAAATGTTCATCCAGGAACGGCAAAAAATACAATGATTAATGCCTTACAATTAGCGATTGATTTTCATAATGAACTTCCCGCAGATGAAGTACCAGAAAAAACAGAGGGATATGAAGGATTTTATCATTTATGTGAACTAAATGGGACACCCGAGGAAGCAACGGCGCAATACATTATTCGAGACCATGATAAAGCTAGATTTGAAGCGAGAAAAGCAGAAATTTTACGCATACAAGAAAAGTTGAATGCACCCTTTAAAGAAGAACGTATTCAAGTCGAAATGCACGATGAATATTACAATATGGGAGAAATCATTAAACGTGATTTCAGTATCATTGACCTTGCTGAAAAGGCGATGTTAGAACTGAATATTACACCAATTATCGAACCTGTGCGTGGGGGAACAGATGGCTCAAAAATTTCTTACATGGGGATTCCAACACCGAATATTTTTGCTGGGGGCGAAAATATGCACGGACGTTATGAATTTGTATCCTTACAAACAATGGAAAAAGCAGTCGATGTTTTAGTGAAGATTGTCGCACTCAATGCGCAATAAATTAGACAGAGTACAAAAATAATGGAGATGAAAAAAGTGGCGAAAACGAAGAAAAAATGGGCATTTCCTACTGCCTACACCGTACTTTTAATTGTTTTGCTGTTGGTAATGATTTTAACTTATTTGATGCCTTCTGGGAAATACGCCAGTTTAGCATTTAATGAAGAGGAAAAGAATTTCACCATTGTCGAACCGAATGGAAAGACAAAGACAGAACCTGGAACACAAGCAACTTTAGAAAAATATCATATCAAAATTGACCTTTCTCGGTTTGAAGATGGTTCGGTTTATAAACCAGTCGCCATTCCAGATACGTACAAACCGTTAAAGAAAGAAAATACCGGTATTATGGGCGCTGTCACCTCATTTTTAGATGCGCCGATTAAGGGATTAGCAGAGTCAATTGATGTCATTACTTTTGTATTGATTCTTGGCGGACTGGTTGGTGTCATCAATAAAACGGGGGCTTTTGCAGCAGGAATGGCGGCTCTCTCCTCAAAATTAAAGGGAAAAGAAGCGTGGCTGATTGTCATTGTGACTTCCTTAGTATCGCTTGGGGGAACGACGTTTGGGATGGCAGAAGAAACGATTGCCTTCTATCCTATTTTAGTGCCGGTATTCATGGCAGCAGGCTATGATGCTCTGGTGGCTATTGCAGCAATTTATCTGGGGTCCTCGATTGGGACAATGGGTTCGACAGTCAATCCATTCTCGGTGGTTATCGCTTCAAATACTGCGGGAATTAATTTCACGGACGGGATTAATTTGCGGTTTATCCTGCTGATTTTGGGAACGGCGATGTGTATTTTCTATACGATTCGATACGCAGAAAAAGTGAAGAAAGACCCAACGAAATCACTCATTTATAGCCAAAAAGCCGAACTTGAAAAAGAATTTTTATATCAGCAAGAGGGAACAGACGCACCTAAGTTTGATTTCCGTAAGAAATTAATGTTGATTGTCTTTGCGATGGGCTTTGTGGTCATGGTTTATAGCGTAAAAGAATTGGGCTGGTTCTTTACTGAAATTTCCATGTTGTTCTTATTTATTACCTTTGTTTTAGCATTTATTTCAGGATTGAGTGAAAAGGATTTTGCCAATGAATTTGTCGCTGGGGCTGCGGATTTATTGGGAACCGGCTTAACGATTGCCTTAGCTCGTGGGGTAACGATTATCATGGAGGATGCGCAAATTAGCGATACTTTACTTTATTGGTTGAGTAATAGCGTTTCGCATATGAGTGGAGTTCTATTCACAACGGTGATGTTCTTTGTCTTTATTTTACTTGGGTTCTTTATTCCATCTTCATCCGGTCTAGCGGTATTATCTATGCCAATCATGGCACCACTCGCCGATGTCGTTGGGATTCCAAGAGATACGATCGTTACCGCCTATAACTGGGGACAAGGGATTATTGCTTTTATCACCCCAACGGGTTTAGTTTTGGCTTCTCTTGCGATGGTCAATATCACCTTTGATAAATGGGTTAAATTTGTCACGCCACTGATGGTTGCGATTGGGGTATTGGCTATTTTACTTTTAGGAATCAGCGTTTACATTTAAGAAATTTTTTTTGAAATATCTACTACCGGACAAACTAGGAAAATAACAAAAACAAAAAAATTGACAAATAAGAGTAAAAAGATTAAGGCATTCTTAAAAAATCGTGGTATAATTTTATTTATAAAAATAGTTGTACTTAAAATGATTTTTAAAAACAAAAAAGAACAAAAGAAGAATTAGTAAAATTTTGGTAAAGAGAACGAGAAAAACTCAGGAAATATTTACAATTATTGGTAGACACATTACTATAATTGTATAGGTAAAATTAAAGTGTTAGATAAATGTTTTTTCTTGAAGGGGGGGCTTTCGAGAAAAAAAGTTCATGTAGTTGAGTAAAGGGGATAATAATCAAAGGGAAGGTTAGATATTATTCACTTTATCTCTGGAATTGATTGGGAGGACAAACGAAAATGAAACATGGGAAAAAACTGAAAAATTCTGTGGGTCTAGCTATCGCCTTAGTCATTCTAGGAACAGAATCTGCTCCAGTTTTCACTCTTGCTTCTGAAGTAGCAAAAGAAAAAACATCAGCAGAGGTGCAGATGAGTCAGGGCACAATGCCAACAGATGAAGAAACGGAATCGACTACTTCTGAAACAACGACAAGTAGTGATACCAATTCATCTAGTACAGAGAACACGGAAAGCGCAACAGAAAATGATGAAGAAAACACATCAGCTACAGAAAGTTCAACAAATGAAACGGAAGATTCAAATTCCTCAAATACAGAGGATTCAGAAACTTCCGCAACAACGGATTCTAGTTCTAGTGTGGAAACACCAACGACAGATTCTAGCTCTAGCGTAGAAGAACCAAAACCAGAAACACCAAAACCAGTGGCACCGCAAGCACCAACTTCACCTTCAAGTAGCGTAGAGCAGCCAGTGGTTTCACAACCAGCGCAAGCACCTGACACCTTGGGAAGTGCAACGATTGAATTAGACGAAGCGCTTAAAGTAGATGATTTAACGAAATCTAATTTAAAAGGGTATGAATTACCCTTGTTGAACGCTTTTGAAGATGAAAATCGTGCGGTAGTTCTTGCGGAAGCAATCAAAGGAATCGAGAAAACTCACGAAGAATTTCAAGTAGAAGCAACGGATTTTAATAGTGCAACCTTTATTGACGGACTTTATCAGCGATTGTTTGACGTTTCTCTTGGCAAGACGTCGGCTGAACAAGCGAATGCTGGTAGTCGAATAAAATTTGAAGAAGCACAACCGGGCGAGGTATTGTTCTGGGAAGAAAATGGAACGATTCAGAAAAATGGAATTTATCTAGGTCAAGGCAAATATATCACCGTGGCGCCTGAGGCAAAAGATGAAACCAAACAAACCGTTCAGCTCTTTGATTTTTATGAAACGGGTGCTACTGAAAAACCAGGTTTACCAACTTTTGCGACAAATGTCATGACGGATTTAAAACGGACAGACTACGGGGAAAACGTTCTAAAAACTTATAGCGCCTCTTTTGATTTTAAGCGAAATGAACAAACGGAAAGTTTTATTCAACAAATTGGTGAAGAAGCGAGAGAACTTGGGAAAGATTATGACGTCTTTGCCTCGGTCATGATTGCGCAAGCGATTTTGGAAAGTGGCTCAGGCTCTAGCCAACTAGCAGGGATTCCAAACTATAATTTATTTGGGATTAAAGGAAACTTCAACGGGAATAGCGTGACTTTTGATACGAATGAAGAAAATTCAGCAGGGCAATCTTACACGATTTCAGCAAGTTTTAGGAAATACGCAAGCTATAAAGATTCTCTCATGGATTACGTACAGTTACTTCGTCAAGGCATTCGTGGAAATGATAATTTCTACAAACCTGCTTGGCGTTCAGAAGCGAAAAATTATCTGCAAACCACTTCTTTCTTAACTGGAAAGTATGCGACAGATACGCAATATAACAACAAGCTAAACTCACTCATTGCGACCTATAATCTCACTCGTTTTGATTTACCGAAATCAGAAGCGGGCATGATTCTTGCATCAAGCAGTGATATTCCAGATAGCTACCACAGTAAGCTCGTTTACCCAGTTTATGATGGAGTAAATTACAACCAATCGGGAAGCTATCCAGTTGGTCAATGTACGTGGTATGTCTATAATCGTTTCAGACAACTTGGAAAATCAGTGGACGAATTTATGGGAAATGGCGGCGCATGGGGAGCAAAAGCGGTTAGCCTAGGCTACAAAACTTCACAAATTCCAGAAGTGGGAACGGCGATTAGTTTCCAACCGGGTGTGGCAGGTGCTGACGGACAATACGGGCATGTTGCCTTTGTCGAAGCAGTGACCGCAGACGGAATCTTGATTTCAGAAAGCAATGTGATTAACGATAGAACGATTTCTTATCGTGTCTTGCCAAATGAAGTGGCTTATGGTTCAGGTGTGACTTATATTTCAGGAAAATAAGAATAAAAGATGTAGAAAACTTTCATTCGCTTTCTACATCTTTTTTTGAGGTGCAATAAAAAAGCACGCCACGAGAAAACTCGTCACGCACTTATAAAGTTATTTTTTCACTCCATACCTAGCATGCGAGGTTCCGTATCGCCAGTGACCCAAGTGTTTTTGTAACCAAGGTTGAATCCAGCGGTCAAGACCAAAGGCACGCCCAGAACCATTCATTAAAGCGATTGCTACAAAGATGAACCAGATGTTGACCCAGTAGAACATGCCGCTTAATGAGAACATGACAGTTAAACCGGCTGTTGCGCCACTTGCGATGAAGGTGAAGGCACCAACGATTAAAGCAAGCGCAATTAAAATTTCAACAATAGACATGAATTTTTGTAAGAATAAAGCGACTTCCTTGTTTGGAATCATGAATTTCATGACAGGTTCCAAGAATTTTGGCATAGTGTCAAAGACTGCCATGGGTTGTTCTCCATAAGCATAGCTTAAACCAAAGACAGAGTGAACAGCTTCTGCCGCATCAGCTCCAGAACTAGCGGCACCACTGGCAGCACTTGTCGCTTCCGCTGCTTTTTCAGAAGCACTTGCACCTGTAGTTGCAGCTGTTTCTTGTAACCAAGCAAATGGGAAGTTCACGTGATCAGTAAACCAAGAGCCTTCGCCAAACCATGTAGACGGTTTCAAGTAATCCCCATTTCCGACAATTTTATGACTGGCTTCCACCAACCAAACCAAGCCGTAGAAGATACGTAGTGGGACTGCCCATAAAACATTGCCCATACGTGATAAATGTCCACGACCGATATTCCGATCATTCTTTGTATGGAAAAATTCATTCATCAGATAGTGGAACAAGTAATAAGCAGACGGAAGTAACACGATATACATAATGTAAATCAAATGTTTCATCACCATTGCTAAGAACCCACTCAAGTGGAAGGTGTTCATTAATGAAGCAACACCCCATTTTGAACCAATAGAAACCATAAATCCAGAATAATTGCCTTTATAAGTAACTTTTTCCGTTCCTTTAATGTTTGCGACAATATTTTTGGCAGCCGTGTGTCCGGTTGCTTCAGCAGCTTGGACGATTTGCGGTGTAGGTCGACCAGTGCTAGGTTCAACAAAGTTCACCAAATCTCCGACCACATAGATATTTTTATCTTCGTAGCCCTTTGCTTCCATAAATTCATTTGCCACGAGGCGATTGCCACGAGCTTCTTCAATGCCAAACTCTTTGGCTTTCGTGTTTCCTTGCACTCCGGTAGTCCAGATGAGAGTGTGTGTTGGAACATCTGAGCCATCCTTAATCTTGATGTGGTCGCTTTCAACTGCGGTAATTGCATGACCTGTAAGTACTTGAACGTCTTTTTTCTTCAAGTATTTCAAGGCTTTGTCTGCATCTACACGATCAAGCATGTTCAGAATGGTTGGC
Source organism: Lactobacillales bacterium (assembly GCA_031261705.1). GTDB lineage: Bacteria > Bacillota > Bacilli > Lactobacillales > Streptococcaceae > JAISJD01. Next base: position 51,957 of record JAISJD010000006.1, on the reverse strand, counting down.
ATCATTTCAACGACAGCAATCGTGATTTCACTAGGATCAATCTTGTATTTCTTCGCAACAATCGGCTTCCAATCAATCAGTTCTCCGACCATTTCAATCCCTGTAAATCCAGAACCAGCCACGGCAAAGGTTAACATCGCCTTGCGTTTCGCATCATCAGGTTCCACTGCCGCTTTTTCAACGGTTTGGTCAATGTGACGACGGATTTTCATCGCATCTTCAAAAGACCAGAGTGTGAAGCCGTTTTCTTTTACGCCCGGCACACCAAAGTCATTGGGTTCCCCTCCCATAGCGATGACTAAATAGTCAAATTCATAAGTGGCTTGTGTTGTTTTTACGACTTTGCCTACTTTATCAATCTCCGTCACAGAATCTGTCACGATAGAAACATTTTTTTGACGAGCTAATAAGTGCTGTAAATCAAATTGGATCGCATCTGGCTCTACACGTCCAGCCGCTACCTCATGAAGTTGTGTCATCATGGTATGATAGCTGTGTCTATCAATCAGTGTAATTTCCGCGTCTTGCTTCAACTTTTTCGACAAATATTTCGTTGCGGATAATCCTGAAAAACCAGCCCCAATGACCACAATTCGTTGCTTACTCATAGTGTATCCCCTTTTCGTTTATTTGAGCTGCTTGCTTTGTGCAAAACATATCAACTTTAATTATAAAGTTAAGCTCTCTGAAAGTAAACGACTTGGTGTGGAAGTTCGACGTGTTTTTAAAGTATGTGTAATTTAATACTAATTGTTTAGAAACATTTAATCGGTTTATCATTAAAATAGAATTATTTTTCGTAAATAGAATAAAACGAATGGTAAAACTTGCGTGAAATTTTGATAAAGTAGCTCTTGAAATCTCCTTTCCACAAACTTCTTTTTATGTAAGATGTTTGTTTTGTCTAATTTCCTTAAATTTTTCTCCGAATTTTTCAATATTATACTCCATTCTATATTCCTCCAATAGAAAGTGTGAATTTTGTTTACATTACTCTTACAAAAAGTAAATGAGGTAAGTAACTATGTGATTCCTTGATTTAATCAATTTTTGGTTCAACGGAAAAAATTGTGGTGTTTTTGCTTAGCTGTAAAAGAAAGCGTCTACTATACAAAATCTTAATTTAATATTTACATGGAATTAAAATTGAGCCTGTATTATATGTGGTAAGGAGAGGGGAATATTGAGATTCTATTAATAAATTTGTTTAACACTTTAACAAATTTATTAAAAAATAAGGAATCTTTCGGAAATATCATTTCACTGTGGGAAAATGGATGAAAAGAGAAGAGGAGATTTTCAATGAAAAAGTTTAAAAATTCAATTTCTAAAGGATTTCTAACAACAGGACTACTCGTTAGTTTTATCGTCCCTACAATAATGGCAAGTGCAACAACTGAGCATCCCCACCCAACTTATTTGGATAATTGGAATTATGGAGTGACTAGTGATAATTGGGCTTATTCCGATTATTATTTGGAAGCGCCTATTCGCCTTGGAAGTTCATCTTCAGTGACAGATATATTTGGAAAGGTGAAAGATTTTGACAAACAAGATTATGGTTGGGCTAAATCTGGTGCAAAGAAAACAATTTCATGGGTTCGTGCGAATTGTTATTATGGTTGGTACAATTTTTAAGTTATGATTAAAAAAATATAAAACCAGACCGGTCTTGAATTTTCAAGACCGCATCTATTTGGAGGAAACTTATGAAGTGGCGTATCACTGTTTTAAGCTTTGTTCTTCTTTTATTTTCTTTATTGGCTTTGGGAGAAATCAAAGAATTTGGGAACGATATAAACTATCCCGCACAGGCAGGAGTAAATTTAACAAGGTACGAAGGGAATTTACCAAAAGAGCAAATCTATGCTCAGCTTGATGAACTTTCAAAGGAAAATAATCTCGTTTTATTTAAGCCTATCTTGCAAGAAAAGGGACAGGAAAAAGTATATGTTTTCGGAGAAGCGGCTCCTTATCTAAAAAATAAAAACTATTCAGCAGATAAAAATTTACTTAGTGACACAACAATAACGGGGATGTATTACAGTAGTAAATCTATCTCAAAAAATCTGAAAAATAAACTTGAAGTTTTAGGTTTTCAGTATAAAGCAGGCGATATAGGCTGGTGGCTAACACCAATTGATTTTTTTGTTGGGAATATTCGTTCCCTAGCGGTTTGGACGCTTCTTTTCGTTTTTGCGGTTTTATTATTCGCAGTGAAAATGATGTACGTGAAAAAAGCGATGATTCAACGAAGTTTAGGGATTTTTCGGAAAGCAATGTGGAAAGCAACCTTTTCAGATGTTGGCATCATTTTAATCGAGCTGTTTCTTGTTATCGGTCTCTTTTCACTTTGGCAGCGCTCTATTGATAGTGTATTTGTTAAATCATTTGCATTGTTAATGAGTGTTATCGCACTTTCTCTTCTCTGGGTTTCTCTGGTTGCAAATGGATTATTTGCTCTTAATATTCGTTTAACGGCACCTTTAAAAGTGTTGAAAAATAAAAAATCGCAGGGACTTATTTCATATGTTTGGCTTTTTGGTATTTTGATTTCTGTCTTTATTTTTGGAATAACCGCAAGTAAGATGACACAGGTTTCTCAAGAATTGACGAAACAAATAGGTGTTTTAGAAAAATGGGCAGTCGCTAGTAACTTTGCACGAATCACATGGTTCTCTGCAGAAGAAGAATATACAGATGAAAACCATCAGATTGATGCAGGGTCAATGAAACGGCAGGCACAGAAAAATAAAGAGTTTGTCTTATCATTCAAAGAAGAAGAGATGATTTATTCACAAAAATCTGACCTTGGCGATTCACATGTGCTAGAAAATCCAAGATTCAAAGAGGATCTCGATAAAGCAGGGGTCGACATAAAAGTGGCACAGAATATTTTTTATGTAAATCAAGGAATGGTCGAGAAGAATAAACAGCTTTATCCTAAAAATCAGTATGGGAACGGGAATAACGCATTACCCGTTACCATTTATATCCCAGAAAAATTTCTTTCATCTACGGATAAAATCAAAAATATCTTGATGTTTGAATGGTTTCAACATTCGTCTGTTTCCTCTGAACAGTTTGAAATAGTTCCCATTCCAGACGGACAAGTGACTTTTCTTTTTCGAGATGTGGAGGGAGAAACAGAATTACTCGCCGAGCAAATGAAAAAAGATGCTATTTTGGTTCAATTGAATTTTGAAAATTTCCCAAGTGACGATGAAACGTTGAATTTAGATTATAGTAATATTTCTTTTGATTCTTTGTTTAATCAAACGAAGATTCCTCAAAATATAAAAAATGCAGAGTTAGAAAGTACCTTTTCTTCATTGACAAATGCAAGTCAAGACGTTCTGCTTAAACGAAATAAAGTGAAAAGTCAGCTTACGGGAACAATTATTGCTTTAGTTGCCCTTGTTTTTGCTCAACTCTTTGTCCTTTATCAATATATTATTTTGCAAATTAAAAATAGGGCGAAACAACTGGCGATTAAAAGCTTTTTCGGAAAACCTGTTGCCGTTGAAATAATGAAAATGTTAGCTTTTTTGATTGTTGGAATTTTTTTTGCGAGTGGCTTTGCCTATGCGGAAACAAAAAATATATTTGCTATTTTTATTGTTTGTCTAATGTATCTTATCGAAATCGTTGCGTTAGTTTTCCTTGCACTGTGGCGGGTGAAAGAGAAAAGAGTACAAATTTTGAAGGGAGATTTTGAATTTTTATGATAGAATTAAAAAATTTATGTAAACAATACGGAGGGAAGACTGTTTTTGATAAGGTGAATTTAAACTTTCAAACAGGGACTTCCTACGCATTAATTGGTCCTTCCGGTTCTGGAAAGACAACCTTGCTAAATGCTATCGCTCGCCTTGAAAAGCCTAGCTCTGGGGAGATTTTATATAATGGACGGGATATTTGGTCAAAAATGAAGGAAGCTGAATATTTTAAAAATTATTTAGGTTATGTTTTTCAAAACTATGCACTGATTGATGAGCAAACGGTTGAACAAAACTTAAAACTTGTGGGAAGTGGCAAACAAATACGTGAAGCGTTAGCCCGAGTTGGTTTGGACGAAAGTTATTTAAAAGCGAAAATTTACGAATTATCTGGTGGACAAGCACAGCGAGTGGCTATCGCTAGAATCTTACTCAAGAATCCTAAAGTTATCTTAGCAGATGAGCCAACTGGTGCGCTAGATGAAGAAACAGGAGAAACGATTATCTCCTTGCTACTAAGTCTTGTTTCTTCGGAAACTACGGTAATTTTTGCTACTCATGATCCAAATGTGTATCAGCGAGTAAATCAAATCATTGATGTAACGACACTTTAAATAGTAAAACACGTACAGAGAGAAAATTGTGCGTGTTTTTTCTTAATTATAAGGGGAATTAGAATATTTATTAAGCGATACTCAAATTTTCAACTTCCTCTTGTAATTCTTTTTGTAAGTTTTTATCTTGAAGGAAAGTCGAAAGCAAAACTCCTTGTTCCATTTCTTGTTTGTTTTTGGTGGCGATACCGTGGCGGACTAGGGCAACGGCTAGGAAATCTGTTCTTTTTAGTTGATAAGCTAAGTTTTTGGCTTCGGATAGAATATTTTCGGCTTTTTCACTCTTATTATTTTGTAAATAAAGAAGAGAAAGATTCAAATAAAGCGCAGTTATCAATGGTAAAACTTGCGTGAAATTTTGATATTTCCCAATTCTTTTTTTAACTTCTTTAGCAATCTGACCAGTAGTTTCAATAGGGAAAGAATATAAGATAGCATTTAATAATCTTAAATCTAGCAGATACCACTCATCTTGTTTAGATAATTCCTCCCATACCATTGGAATAATTTTTGTTGCAGTAGCATTGATTAAATCAGGGGTATCTTTTTGATCTTGGAGATAGGCATGTGAAACCTCCAAAATTGCTTTTACATACCAATTATCGCTAATTGCAAGATAGTTTTCTGAATCCTTAATCAGTTTTGTGATACTTTGAATATCATAATTTGAATAGAGGGATAAAAAATCCGCAACAATTTGCTTTTTAGGTTTAAGAGTGTAATCAGAACAAATGTAACTAAATTCATCAAAAGACATGTCAATTCTTTCTAGCAGTCGGAGAAAATGATGAATATTCATAGAACGACCTCCATTTTCAAATTTTGATAAGGTAGTTCTTGAAATCTCCTTTCCACAAACTTCTTTTTGTGATAAATGTTTGTTTTGTCTAATTTCCTTAAATTTTTCTCCGAATTTTTCAATATTATACTCCATTATATATTCCTCCAATAGAAAGTGTGAATTTTGTTTACATTTTCAAAATCTCATTCATTTTTTGCTACATTACTCTTATAAAAAGTAAATGAGGGGTAAGTAACTATGTAGTAATTGATTTAATCAATTTTTGGTTCAATGGAAGTTGGAAACTATGTATTGGGAGGATGTGATAGAAAATTAATTTGAATTATTCATTATTTTTGTCCATAGTTTCAAAATTACAAATTAATAATAACAGTGCCAATGTGAAGAGTAAAGCGGTTGTGATAATTTTTGCTAATTATAATAAAAATAAAGTTTTATTTCTATAAAGCGTAGGTTCTCCACCCAAAAAAAATATCGACTAAGCGTTTCGTTTCATCGTGCAATAATACAGATTCAATATAAGAAATTATATTATCGAGCGGTTCAAAAGATATAGATTTTTTGAAAAAACTATTTTGATAACAATATGAACAATTCAAATTATAATTCTCTGTCAGACTCGCTGTTAATGGTTAGTCGAGGTCATTCATGACAAAAAATCGACCGTTTATGACATTACAAACACAAATTTATAAAAAAATTGTACGATGAAGTTGTTTCTAGGAAACAAAATATACGCAGTGTCCAATCGACCATTTCCATATCTCTATTATTGATGTTCCATAAACGTTGATTTAATAAGAATTATGCAAATACAATAGACAAGAATACTATATTTTGTTTTAATGAAGAAATCTTTGCACAAAGTGATGAAATTATTATTGTCGATAACGGGGAAATTGTTCAGAGTGGAAATTACTAGGATGAAGCATTTAAAAAATCTGTTGAAAAAAGATGAACGTCATAAAAAACAAGAGATACAAGCAATTCTGTCCGTACTTCTTATTTAAAATGTGAATTTTGTTTACATTTTCTAAATCTCATTCATTTTTTGTTACATTATTCTTATAAAAAGTAAAGAAGGGTAAGTAACTATGTAGTTAATTGATTTAATCAATTTTTGGGTCGATGGAAGTTGAAAATTATGTATTAGGAGGTGGTTTAATTGTCAATAATTCATTGGTTCTTTGGAGGGTGTGGTTTGGTGGTGGAGGAAGAAGAGTTTATTTACATCACTACTTATTAAGTAAAGTGCTTTTTTGGTTAGATAATCTTTCGGGTTATTTTTTTGTAAGGTTATTTTTATGGTGGAACGATGTATAACAAATGAATATATTAAAAAAATTAATTTATTATAAGGAGAATGATAAAAATGAAAAAATTGATGAAATTATTCTTGTTAACTGGAACATTTGGAATTTCAACAGCAGCGGCAGCGGCAATTTATGCTATTGTTGCTAGAGCGGCGAGTAAAGGAGCGATAGGAGTTGTTCAGGCAATTGCTACTTGTGCGGTTACAGGAGTGGGAGCTATTGTAATTGCTGCTATTGTTGGGTTAGGTGGAGTATATATTTTAAATAAATTTAAAGGTGGAAAAAAAGCATTTTGTGCTTGGTAATTCGAAATAATTTTTATGCAATTTAACTGACACAATTTGTTAAGTTTAAGTATTTAATCGTATTTATAAAAAAATAACCCGCAAGATTATCTAACCAGTAACATTTTTAAGATGTTAAAAATCTCATTCATTTTTTGTAAAAATCAATCTAATAGTAAGGAGTGAAAATAAATATATGCTGAAAGCAATGAAATATGAACTTATTGCATTGAAAAGACAATATTTTGATACAGATAGCAATCAATACTTAGGTGCGTTTATTGGTTTTTGTTTTATTTTTCTAATTTATACAGGCATGATATTTTTTAAAACATTTATTGAAAATTATGAAATAACTGTAATAAATTCTATTTTTGTTTTTTCTGTAGTTGGTTTCTTTTTATCAGATTTTAGATTTGAAAAATATTTGAAAAGTGATAAGAATAAATTTTTAGTATTGCTGCCTTACAGAAAACAACAATTGCTGCTTTTTAAATCCATAAAATACGAGGTGTTATCAGGTGCTGAATATGCTTTCTGTCTACTGTTTGTAGTTATTCCATTCCTTATGATAAGTAAATCTCATTTATATATATTATTTATTTTTATTTTGTCATGTTTTTCTTTTTTGATGAATAGAAAAATAGCCAGCCTATTCAAATTAGTTTTCAGTCGAATAAATTCTATTGATTATTTATTGAAATTTATTCAGATATTTATCCAGTCAGTTCTGTTATTTATTTTTTTAACACAAGATTTTCAAATAATAGAACGGGTAATAAGAAAGATTACTCAAAGCAACAAGTGGCTAATCGCAAAGACGCTTACGAAATTTTCGGGCTCTTTTCTAATACTTGTGATTATTGGCTACACTTTGCTAAGTTTGTTATACGTGTTTTTATGTTCGATGAATAAATACAATATAAAAAATAAAAGAGAAGAACTATGGATAGATAAAAGTATTAAAATAGGAACTCATTTTATAATAAAGAATCATAAAATCAATCCCTTATTGAAAAAAGAAATACAATTAATGGAGAATGCTGAAATCATAAAGAAAATAACAGTGAATGGCGTGATTTTTTTATTTTCTTTATTATTAGTCTTTCTTAATTGTAAAATTCAACATATTGCATTAAAAAATATTTCTCTTTTATCTGTATTATTAATTGTTAGTACATTTTATTTTACCAATTTTACTAAGGTTTCCTCTTTCACACTATCTGAAGAACAAAATACTATTTTAAATTATATACAATCTAAATATCCTATGATGTACCTTCTCAGAAATAAAATAATAAGCCTATTTACATTAAATATAGTTTTGTCATTTATTATTATTTTAGTTTTATTTTTAACTGGGTTATGTAATTTTTTAACATTTATAGGAGCACTTTTTATCTCAGGTATACTACTTTTACATATTTGTATAACGAATGTTTATTATACAAATTACAAAGGTAAATTTTTGAATGACCTAATGGGAGTATCGATAGTTAGTTCCGTAATGTTTGTTATTGTATCTTCGCTGACAGAATATATGCTCCTTTTTTGCTTATTTTTGGGTGAAATATTTCATACCAATTTTTTAGGCGTATTTTCTTTAGTGTTTATGCTTACTGTCTCAATAGTTTTACACCATTATATTTTCAAAAGAAAGGTAAGAGGATTTTACGGTGAATATTCAAAAATTGTTTAAAAAAGAATTATTTATCTGCGGTATTATTTCTATAATTATAGGCGGAATTGCGTTTTATATAGGGTGGGGATTTTCATCAACTTTTTCTATCGATGCTCAGAAACCTAACTATTCTGTGCTAGATATTTTTTTAAATAATGAAAAAGTTTCACTTCTTATCATTATAGGAGTTTTTTCTCTCGGATTAATTGATATTGCTTTACTTATTTATAATTTTTTTATATTTGGAGCAAGTATTCATTTTTATGCCGATGAGTTTGGAATAAAAAATATGCTCCTAAAAATACTTCCACATGGGATAGTAGAAATTCCATCTATTTTTTTGGCAAGTGCCTTTGGTTTTCTTTTATTGTACCAGTTAGTGAAAAAAAATTCTAATTTTCGTTGGAAAGATTTTATTTTTCAAGGTGTAGAAATCATGGTTATAACAGGGATTCTTAATTTTATTGCTGCATTTATTGAGGGAACAGTTTCTATGAATTTGTAGAGGAGGGAAAATCGGTATGAAATTTACAAAAAATATTAACAGTAAGTATTTTTATTTATTTTTATTTTTATCACTGGCTATTTATAGTATAGCTTATACGCATTCTACAACAGTTATGTCACAGTTAATTGATACTTCTCTTAATATATCTGGAACAGATACTATAAAAACTTTTGAAGCAATCAAATCTACATTTAATAATTTTTTTATTCAATTTAGTTTTAGAACTATAAATGCAGTGGTTACAATTTTTCTAATAAAGCATTTTTTTTCTTTACTTATAAGAGTGGAAAATATATTTCGTAAAAAAAATAAATCGATTCTTGATAAAAAAGTAAACGAGCAAGTTGCTTATCGGTTATTTTGCGTAAGTATAATTAATTATGCAATTTTATCAGTAATTATGTTTGTAACGCATAAGGAATTAACACTTATTTCAACTAATTTTGTGGTAGTATTAGCGCTTATAGTTGGAGTTATAAAGTTTTTTTATGCGATGTATCCATATACTGAGAAAATCAAAGCATTTTTACCCATTTTTTTATTTTGTATTTATGAAATATTGATGATAGGGAGTGTGTTATTAGGTGAGTGAACGAACATTAGAAATTAAAAATATATCAAAATCTTTTGATAACTGCTTGGTTATTGACAATGTATCATTAGACTTCAAATTAGGGACAATAAATTTTTTTGTTGGAAAAAATGGCGTAGGTAAAACAACGTTGATGGAATTAATAACGGGGCTCTTAGTTCCTGATTTTGGGGAAATAATATTAGATGGCAAAGCATTATCCATCCCTTATCCCAAAAGCGTAAGGCAATCGATGTTTTTTTTACCAGTTGAGAATATTGCAATTGATTATTTGTCAGCACAAGAAAATTTAGTGTATTTTTCAGAGTTATTTCATATTAATAAAGATAGAATAAGAGATTTACTAGATGAATATCAACTGGAAAAATATAAAAATAAGTGGGTAAAAGATTATTCTAAGGGTATGACACAAAGGCTGAACTTAGCGATTATGGATTTAGTTGATTCAGATATTTTAGTTTTAGACGAACCTTCACTTGGTTTAGACGTATTTACATTGGATTTTTTAAGAAAAAAAATTATTGATTATAAAAATTTGGGTAAACTATTAATAGTGACAAGCCACGATATGGACTTTTGTAAAAGGCTAGCTGATAATGTTTATCTTTTTAAAGATAATATTATAGAAAAATGTGATACTATAAATAATCTTGAAGATATTGTGCTTTCATCTATACAAGAAATTGAATAAAAAACCTTCAATAAGAGAAGAAATGTAAAAACTGCGTTTAAAATAACACGTGAGCTATTGAAGGAGATTTTACTCAATACACGCACAGAGAAATTTGTGCGTGTATTATTTTTACCCGCAAAACTTGCAATAAACCCTCAGTGAGATAAAATAAACTTGTGAAACGTTGGATTAAGTACGATTTTGAGCACGTATCCTTAAATTTTTGTTCGTTTTGTTCGTTTATGATGAAAAAACGACCGTTTAGGATATAGTGCTTTCTATTGGAAGAAAAAATGATAGAATGACTCTGATTCATTTTAAAAAAAAGAAAGGAAAACGAATGAAAAATATTATACTAAGTGATTTTGATGGGACGATAGCTCCGTTCTCCACGCATGAAATTTCTGAGGAAACGCGGGAATTACTTACTGAACTGAAAAATACCGAGATACTTGATACATTTGTGATTGCAACAGGGCGTAATATTGATAGCTTCAAGCGAGCGATAGAAAAGTATGAAATAGATTTCTTTGATTACGTGATTTGTTCTAACGGTGCGGCGGTAGTAGATGCGGACTTAAATGTCATTTATTCCACCAAACTTAGCGCAAGACAGGTACAAGAAGTCAAACGGCTGGCGAAAACTTATAAAGAGCAAATCACAGATACGACTTGTGGCGTGCTGAATGAAGAAATTTATAGCCTCACCTATTCTCTTATTGATGTGAGGAATGCACAGGAGTTGACAAGAGAAATTAATGAAAATGTGCAAGGTGTTTCAGCCAAGGGAAACGGCATTTATCTGGATGTGATGCCCGAGGATTCAGGAAAATGGAAAACCTTTCAAAAATTAACGGCTCCATTTGTGGAAGAAATGACGGTGTATAGCTTTGGTGACGGCGAAAATGACACGGATATTTTAAAACATGCGGACTATTCGTATTCCTTCGACTTTGCGGCACCTTCAGCAAAATTTGCAGCGCAGAAAATTATCCCAAGTTTTGAGGTGGGATTGTCGGAAATTTTAACAAAAAATAGATGAAATATTATTAATAACGAAGAAGTTTGACAATTTCTTGACACAAAAGCTGTATGTTGTACAATGAAACACAAGGTATAGTGTACTACTTAGATTATTACAGATTGATTAGAAATAACTAATGTTTCGTAAATAAGGGTGTTTTAAAGGTTCGTTTAAGTCTCGCCTCGTATTGTCGAGAAAAGGAGGGTATTGAGCGCTTTAATTTACGGAAATCTCATCGTTATTTCGTCCAATCATTTTTTTGATAAGAATAAACGAAGAAATTAGGGGGAAAGTGAAATATGAAAAAGTTTTTTGCGAAGAATAAAAAGCTCGTCATTATCATTTCAGCAGTCGTGCTCTTTGTTCTAATTGTCGTGGGTGTGCTATTTTTCAAAAATAAGGGAAAAAATGTAGAAGATGCGGGGTATGAAATCTATGAGGTGAAGCAAGCGGAACCGTTAACTTTTAAGGGAACCTCTATTCCTCAAAATCAAACGAGCTACTTTTTAGATGCGACACAAGGAAAAATCGGTCAAGTAATGGTGAAAAACGGTCAAGAAGTCAAGACAGGAGAGGTGCTTTATACTCTTCAAAATGACGAACAGCAGGAGGCCGTGGAAACACAAAAGAGTGGTGTGAATAAAAGTAGTGTGGCACTCGAAGGCGCACAGGCAGAGCTAAACAATGCGGTAAGAAAAAGAGATGTCGCACAGGGTAACTTGAATAAGGTGACACAAAAGCTAAACAGCTTGAGCAAAGATTCCGAAGAGTATCAAGCACAAGTAAATGAGTTAAATGGTCAAGTAGACCTAGCAAAACAAGAGGTTGATACTGCCAATGATGCGATTAATCAAGCGGAACGTGCCGTGAGAAGTGGGGAAATTGACTTGAGTGACTTGCAAAGTGCCTTGGAAAGAGCGCAGGAAAAGGTGACCACCTCTGTAGTCGCAAAAACAGACGGTGTTGCCCTCGTTCAAGAAATTACTAAACTTGATGGATCCACACCGCTAGTGAAAATCGTGGATAAGGAAGTAAATGTGCAAGGAGAAGTTTCAGAATTTGACTATTCGTCTTTAGCAGTCGGACAAAAAGTTGAAATTGCACGAATTGGTTCAGAAAAGAAAATCAGTGGGGAAATTGTTTCAATAGATCGTGTACCAACCGCTAGTGTGGGAGCAGACGGTGGTGCTGCCAGCACGGGTAGTTCGAATTATCATTTTAATGTCAAACCAGCAGAATTTATTCAATATGGATACAATGTGCAAATGTCTTTACCAGTGAATAAACTCGTTATTCCACAAGAAGCAGTCTTAGAAGATGACAAGGGCGCGACTGTTTTTGTCTATAAAGACGGAAAATTAGAACGTCGGAAAATCGAAATTGAGAAAAAAGACGGCACAGTGATTGCGACAAAAGGCTTGAAAGAAGGAGAAGTTCTCATCAGAACAGCAGATCCTTCCTTTAAAGACGGTCAAGAAATCAAAGTTTCTAATGGAGATTTGAGCGGTGGAGTTAGCGGACAGAAAGTGACGACGGTCAATGATTGATTTAAAAGACGTGAATAAATATTACAAGACTGGAGAAGAAAGCCTGCATGTCTTGCAAGATGTGAACCTTACAATTGACAAAGGGGAGTTCGTCGCTATCATGGGTCCGTCCGGCTCAGGGAAGTCCACTTTAATCAATCTTATCGGGTTTATTGACCGTAAATTTGACGGCTCTTACCTTTTTGAAGGGGAGACTATGGAAAAGGTGTCTGATAAAGAGCTATCTAGTCTGAGAAATAAAAACGTAGGCTTTGTTTTTCAAAACTTTCAATTGATTGAAAACAACACTGTTTATGAAAATATCGAGCTACCTCTGTTATATGGTGGGAAAAATTTCAGTCAAACCTCCGAACGTGTGCTAGAAGTGGCAGAGCGTGTGGGGTTAGCCGATAAAGTGAAAAAACACCCCAAGCAGTTATCTGGGGGGCAACAACAGCGGGTGGCGATTGCTCGGGCAATTGTCAATGATCCAAAATTCATTATCGCTGATGAACCGACTGGAGCGCTTGATTCGCATACCTCCAAAGAGATTATGGAAGTGTTCCAAAAGCTTAACAAAGAGGGTGCAACGATTATCCTAGTCACACATGATCCGGATACAATTAAATATTGTAATCGTCTGATTCGCATTATAGATGGGAAAATCATCGGAGACGAGGTGGTCGCAAAATGAAACTTCATGTAATTTGGAAAAGTTCGCTCAAAGCGCTACTCAAAAATCGTCGCCGTAGTATTCTAACCATGCTTGGGATTGTGATTGGGATTGCCTCGGTGATTACGATTTTATCCTTGGGACGTGGGTTTGAAAGATATACAATAAGAAGTTTGACACAGACGGATAGTAAGGAAATCATCAAGGAAGTTTGGTTTACGCCGACCGGAAATACTAGCAGCAATATTGATTTTTTTCAAGAGATTGACTTGCAGCAGGTGAAAAATATCGACGGTGTAAAGGATGCTCGTTTTCCAGTGGCTGAGCAAACCACCTTATATAAGGACGTAAATATCAAAGGGAAATCAAAAAACTTGGCCATTGAGCTTGCGGATATGTCTGGACAACAATTACTCGATGGTCGGGATTTGACTACAAGTGACAATGAACTAAAAAACAGAGTTGCTGTAGTAGATGAGGTTACCGCAAAAAAATTCTATCCAGATCCCAAAAAAGCAATCGGCTATGGGGTTGAGGTGGACGGACAATTATTTAAAATTGTCGGCGTGTTCAAAAAAGATGATAGTAGTACTAGCGGATTGACGTTTGGTGGGTCTTCAAATATCTATATTCCACGCGAAACCTATAAGAGCTATTTCCCCAACCAAAAAGGACAACGCTATTCGATTGAAGTCGTTGTCAAAGAGGGGGCACCAGCCAAGGACGTCATGCAAAAGGTTGTGGAACACCTAGAAACAGCGGGAACTATGCGCTCCTTTGGGGAGTATCAAACCTTTGATGTAGGGGACGAAGCAAACGGCATTAGTAAGGTCTTGAGTATTCTGACCTACTTTATTTCAGCTATTGCGGGTATTTCACTTCTGATTGCCGGAGTCGGTGTCATGAACATGATGTATATTTCCGTTTCCGAACGAACCAAAGAAATTGGGATTCGGCGCGCACTCGGAGCGACACAACGAGATATTAAGTGGCAGTTTTTATTAGAGGGGATTACTTTATCCGTTACTGGTGGAATTGTTGGTTATCTTTTCGGCATGGTGACGGCAGTGATTATCTCTACTTTCTTACCGTTTTCTGTCGCACCTGATTTATTCACGATTGTCATATCACTCGGAGTATCGACCTTTATCGGTGTCATCTTTAGCTTAATGCCAGCAGCGGCTGCCGCTCGTAAAGATTTGATTGATATTCTAAAATAGACCGTTAGGAATAGTTTGGGGGCTGTGAGATGTGTCAAGAGGACGGGGTATTAAAACAGCTTGAAAGACTCGCACAAAATGTTGCCCATCTTATAGAAAAGGACAACCCGGCGATGCTCATTCAAGTGTATGATGAAAAAATAGGCGGGAAGAAAGTCAATCTCATACAATACTTATTAGAGCTGATTGAAAAGAGAAAAATCAATCAAGCAGAGAATGTTTTGTTTGAGAATTTATTAAAGCTGCGTTCCTCTGAGGTTAAGACAGTAGTCGACTGGTTTTACGATAGTTTGGCGTTATTAAGCGATAGTGAGCTGGGAGAGGCAATGTTTTCTCGGGAGGAAATCGCTAGAGGACGTAGAGAAGCACTCTCTTATTTTTAAAGATAGAAAGACTTGGATAATTTTTATCTGGGTCTTTTTTATGTGCGGAAACAAATCTAAAAAAACTTAAAAATTTTGCTAAAAATTGGTTGCGCTTTCAAATACACATGTTATAATGTTAATATGTTGAGATAAAAAAGTGAGAGAATAGTTTAAAGTCATTAAAACGGGTAGAATAAAGGATTTATTGAAATTTTTAGTAAATGCAATTAATATGTTAAAAAGAAATTATTGGAAACAATCGCTGATGTCTGAACAGGAAAAATGAAAAAAGAAATGGAGGAAGAAAAATGTTAGGTTTTGTTCATATTAGAATTGACGATCGGTTAATTCACGGTCAGGTAGCAACACGTTGGGCGGCAGAGTACAAGGTGAATCGTATTATGGTGATTGATGATACGGTGGCAAGCGATGAGATTCAAAAAAACATCTTGAGAATGGCGGCTCCAGTAGGGGTAAACACGTCGATTTTACCTTTTGAAAAAGCGGTAGCGAATATAAAAAATGGCAATTATGTCGGTCAAAGAGTGATGTTAATTGTCAAAGACCCGAGCGTTTTAGTGGCTATGCTAGAAAATGGTGTGGATTTACTCGATATTAATATTGGCAATCTTTCCAATAGAGAGGGTGCAAAGCAGTATAAAAAATCTATCAGCTTACTTCCTGAAGAGGAAAAGGCAATCCGTACATTGCTTGAAAAACGAATGAATGTCACTGCGAGAATGGTCCCAGATGAACCATTAGTCAGTATTACGAATTTTATCGGAGAGTAATGAGAACGGTGAAATAGTCGGAAGAATGAAGGATTGAAGGACAAGGTAGAAGCTGCTTATCTTTTAGAGGATGCTAGTTTGGTGAAATTAACAGAACCTTGGAACGTTGTCGCATTTAAACAAGATACTTTTTGACAATACAAACAAATAGAGTTACCTAATTGCTTAGATACGGTTATTGGGCTGAAATTAAAGAAAGTATAATAGGAGGAATTGGAAATGGAAGTAAAAACTTGGCAGATTATTTTATTATGCTTGTACGCAATGTATATGGCTTATGACGGAAACGGGCCGACTATGGGCTTTTCAAAACCAACATTTACAGGATTTATTGCTGGATTGATTTTAGGTGATGTCAAAACAGGACTGTATATCGGTGGAACGTTGAACTTAATGGCTTTAGGAATCGGAAACTTTGGCGGAGCATCCATTCCAGATTATTCAACTGGAGCATTGATGGGTACGGCACTGACGATTATTTCAGGTCAGAGCGCCGAGGTTGGACTTGCTTTAGCGTTGCCAATTAGTTTATTGATGATGCAAATTGATGTGCTGGCACGTTTAAGTACAGTATTCTTCCAACATAGAGCGGAAAAATTAGTTGATGAGGGAGAATTTAAACGAGCAGCAAACTTGAACTTATACGGATTTGTAACCTATGCGCTTTCAAAATTAATTCCTGTATTTATCGCTTTAGCTTTTGGACAAGGAGTGGTACAAACCATTGTTGATGCGATTCCAGTACAGCTATCTGCTGGATTCAAATTAGCGGGTGCAATGTTACCTGCTGTCGGTATTGCTATTTTATTAAAATACATGCCAGTCAAAGCAAATATGGAATACTTTATCGTAGGATTTATTCTTGTAAGCTATCTACAAATGCCAATTTTAGGGGTTGCTTTAGTCGGTGTCGCCTTTGCAATCATGTCTTATAAGAAAATGTTGGCTTCAAAACAATCCGTGGAAACTGTATCAGTAGGAGGTATGGGTGATGAATAAAAAGTCAAAAATGCGGTGCTTAGAAGATGGTACTTTGCCAATTCAACCGGTTGGAATTATGAAAAAATGCAAGGTTTAGGCTATTATTTTGCGATGTATCCGTTCATTATGGAAAAATATACAACCTTGGAGGAACGGAAAGAAGCAGCAAAAACACATTTACAATTCTACAACTGTAACAATACAGCAACTTCTGCAGTCTTAGGTTCCGCACTAGCGTTAGAAGAAAGTGACGGTATCGGCTCCCTAGAATCTGTGGCAGCATTAAAAGCTGGGTTAATGGGCCCACTTTCAGGTATCGGAGATTCACTTTTCCACGTCCTACCATCAACGATTCTTGGTTCAATTATTTCTTATATGGCATTAGACGGCAATCCAATTGGACTACTTTTTTGGTGGTGTTGGGGAGCTGCTCGAGCGCTCATCATGTATTATTTGTTTAATCTAAGTAATGCCAAGGGTGCAAAAATTGTAAGTAACATCGGGAACAACTTGAAGATGATTACCGATATTTCCAGTGTATTGGGAATTACCGTTATCGGTGGCATGATTCCGTCTATCATTAATTTTAAGTTTGTCGGAAAGTTGAAATTTGGAGAAGTTTCCTTGGGGCTTCAAGATTTCGCCAATCAATTGTTACCAGGGTTATTGCCACTTGCGCTAGTCGGTTTGACTTATTGGCTATTGGGTAGAAAAAATATGAACTCTATCCGTGTGATTCTTTTCGTCTTTATTTTAGGAATCTTACTTTCTCTTACAGGATTGTTTGGTGTATAATAGATAAATTTGTGGAAAATCCTAGTGACTTTGTGGTTCTAGGATTTTTTGCTTCGTTTTCGGTGGTAAACTTGGAGAAAAATTTCAGCGAACGAAATCAATCCGTTTTACAAAGATATTTGGAAAGAGAGATTTGTCACATTTCTCGAAAAATAACAAAAAAACTCCCTGCTTCTGCTTAACGAGAGAACGAGGAGTTTTTACGTTGTGTCAAAGAAGTTAACCAAACGCCTTAGTGACACGACTATGTTATTAATTAAAGCAACTTCAAAAGAACCAATCAACCGATATTATTCTCCTTATGTAAAATAAGATAACATATGTTTCCACGAAAGTCTATAAGGTTATTAATAAAAGACTCTCATTTACCCTAAATGCTGATTTTTTTCACTAAATCTATGGATGTGAGTTGTATCATTTCTCAGAATATCCATAGCAATTAGAAGTGCTTGCCTTGTTTTGAAACTCATACTACAATTACTATGTTAAGGGGAAACGCTTTACAAAATAAATTGGAATAGAATGTGGTGAACTCATGAAGAAACAAATAAAATTCAGCGCTTTTTTGCTTTTATCCGTGCTTTTTTTAAGTCTATTAACGGCTTGCGGTGGGGCAGACAAGGGAACTCTAGTCAAGGAGCCTTACGCTGACCGTCAATTTTTACTTGGTACCTATGTGCAGGTGAAGATTTACGATAAGGGAAAGAAAGAAGTGTTGAAGCCTGCCTTTGAGCTTATCAAGAAATATGGTCGTGAGATTGATGTCAATGATGCAGGGGGAAGCGAGATTGACCGCGTGAATCAGGCGGCGGGTGTGGCACCCGTCAAGGTGGATAAGGATATTTATCGCTTGGTAAAGAAAGCCTATGCGTATTCCGCAGAAAGTGATGGGAAATTTGATCTTGCGATTGGACCGATTACACAGCTTTGGCATATTGGTTTTGATGACGCACGTAAGCCAACACAACAAGAAATTGATGAAAAGCTAAAACTTGTGGACTATCAAAAAGTCATTTTAAATGACGAGGAACAAACGGTCTTTCTTCAAGAAAAAGGCATGGAGCTTGACCTTGGAGCGATTGCGAAAGGGTTTATCACAGATGAAGTGGCAAATCTATTGAAGAAAAAAGGGGTCACAACAGCGATTGTTGACCTAGGGGGAAATGTCTATGTGCTAGGGCATAGTCCTCGTGGAGACAACAAGCCTTGGACGGTCGGTATTCAAGACCCAAATAAAGCGAGAAATACCGTGGTCGGCTATCTTCCCGGAGTAAATCAGTCGTTTGTGACATCGGGCATTTACGAGCGCTATCTTAAGGTTGACGGGAAATCCTATCATCATTTGATGAATCCAGATACTGGCTATCCTTTTGATAACGATATTGCGGGTGTGACCATTGTGAGTGACAAATCAACAGACGGCGACGGGTTGTCAACAACTATTTTTGCGCTAGGCTTAAAAGACGGCATGGCGTTTATCGAGAAACAAAAGGGCGTGGAGGCTCTCTTTATTACAAAAGACAATAAAATCTATGAAACAAGTGGTATTAAGAAAACCTTTGACCTCGAGCCTGATTCAGGCTACACAATGGCGGAGGAAAATTAATGAGTTGAAATCTCTTGCTGGGGTGTTCTCGGGTGGGAGATTTTTTTTGCGCAAAACTACACAAGGGTAAAAAATACCTATTTGAAAAAATTGGTACCTAATTGTTTTAGAGGAAAAATAAAAATGTTAAAATTGGTCTATACGCAAGTTGGAAAGCCGTTTGTTAGAAGTTGAGATTTCTAATGAATTTTGATAACGGTACCAACTGTGTAAAGACAACAAAACAAAGGCGTAAATCGTTTTTGAAATTATTGCTGATAAATAAATAACTAAAGTTATCTAGCGTTTTTTGTGAAGTTGTCTTGTTCGTTTGACTAGCTGGACATAAAAGGTCAGTAAAAGAAGTGAGGTAGGGCAACAAAAATTAACAAGAAAAAATTTGACCCGTTGAAGTGAATTGGTGGCAAATTTTCGCCTAGCCTTTCATCAAGTCTTTTCTATTTCTTGTGATTTTACCAAGTTGTCTTAGCTCTGTAATCAAGGAGGAGGTACTATGAAAGTTGCACTTTATACGACATGTGTCGTAGATTTGCTATTTCCAAATGTTGGCAAAGCGGCTGTGGCTGTTTTGGAACGTTTGGGAGTAGAAACAGTTTTACCTGGAAAACAGGTGTGTTGTGGTCAACCAACCTACAACAGTGGGTATTTTAAAGAATCATGGCCTGTTTTGCACAATGAAATTGATGCGTTCATGAAAGAGTATCGCGATGTCGATTATATCGTCGGTCTTGCGGGCTCATGTACAGCAATGTTCAAAGAATATGTGCATATCATTGAAAAGCATGACCCTGATAAAGCGGAATACTTACCAAAAGCGAAAGAATTAGCCGACAAAACGGTTGAGTTTACACAATTCTTAGTCCGTGTATTAGGAGTGAAGGATGTTGGGGCAACGATGCCTTCTAAGGTGACTTATCACCGTTCATGTCACATGTCACGTCTATTAGGAGAAACGGAAACTCCCTTTATCCTTATGGAACATGTAAAAGACATGGAGTACGTAGAAGTGCCACATATCGAAAATTGCTGTGGTTTTGGGGGAACATTTTCGGTGAAAGAACCAGTGATTTCTGAAATGATGGTAAATGAAAAGATGAACGACATCATTAGTACAGGGGCAGATGTGTTGATTTCGGCGGATATGGGGTGCCTGATGAATATTGGGGGCAAATTTAACCGTGACAATCAAAAAATTAAGATTATGCACATTGCCGAAGTTTTAAACACAGGTGTCGACGAAAATCGTATAGATACACCAAATCTAAAAGTTGCGGTGAAGAATTAAGGGGGTGAAGTGATGGGCTTATCTATTTCAAAATTAGATTTTAATGAACGTTTGGAACAGAGTAAAGAAGATGTTTTTATGCAAAAATCTGTTGCCAAAGCGCAGGATGCTCAATGGGTAAAACGGGAGAGTGCGCGTGAAGAATTAGGAAATTGGGAAGGTTGGCGTGACCTTGGCGAACAAATGCGTCAACACGTGTTAGACTATTTACCCGATTACCTAGAACAATTTTCTGATAATGTAGCGAAAAAAGGCGGGCACGTTTTCTTTGCCAAAGATGCAAAAGAAGCGCGCGAATACGTTGAAAAAGTATTAGTGGAAAAGAAAGCGAAAAAAGTCGTAAAAAGTAAATCAATGGTAACTGCCGAAGTCGACATTGACCCAATGATTGAAAAATTAGGCTTGGAAGTCATGGAAACTGACTTGGCGGAATTTATTCTACAAGAAGACAATTGGGACGAACCGTCACATATCGTATTCCCTGCTATTCACATGAACCGTGACCAAATCAAAGAAGTCTTTAAGGAAAAACTTGGCTATACTGGGGATAATGAACCCGTTAACTTAGCAAGAAAAGCACGTGAAGTCATGCGCCAATACTTCTTAGAAGCAGATGTTGGGATTACTGGATGTAACTTTGCGATTGCGGATCAAGGAACGATTAATCTGAATACAAACGAAGGAAATGCCGATTTAACCATTGGGATTCCTAAGACACATATTGTCATGATGGGGATGGAACGGATTGTTCCAAGTATCAAAGAAGCCGAAGTGTTAGATAATATGCTTGCACGCTCAGCTGTTGGTCAAGACATTACAACCTATTGCACATTTGTCGGTCCTCGTGAAACAGGTGAAAGCGATGGACCAGATGATTTTCACGTGGTAATTATTGATAACGGACGTTCCAATGCACTTGGAACAGAGTTTCAATCTGTATTACAATGTATCCGTTGCGGTTCGTGCTTAAATGTCTGCCCAGTTTATCGTCAAATTGGCGGACACGGGTATGGTTCACTTTATCCAGGACCAATCGGAATTAGCTTAACGCCAGTATTGGGCGGCTATGAAGAATTTCATGATCTTCCTTACGCATGTTCTTTATGTACAGCGTGTGACGCGACTTGCCCAGTGAAAATTCCACTTCATGACTTGATTACTTATCATAGAAAAGTCATGACAGATGACAAGCATATGGGACGTGGCAGCTTCCAAGATGTACAAATGCACGTGGTTGGGAAAGGAACCTCTAGCCCAACGATGTTCAAATCTGCAATGGAATTTGCGCATACAGGAATGAAATTGTTAAGCTCACACAAACGGGATAGCGTGGAAAACTTGTATAATAACGGTGGCTATATGGATAAAGGTCCAGGGATGATTAAAGGCTGGACGGACGTGCGTGACTTGCCAATCGCACCGAAAGCACATGATAATTTCCGTCATTGGTACAAACGCCATGAAAAAGAAAAGGGGGACGAATAGATGAGTGAAACAAATGATTTAATCCAAAACCGCGAACCTTTTTTACAAAATTTGCGTGAACGCCTAAATATTGAACGTGCGGATGTTCGTACCCACCCGTTTCAACCAGTGAATGACCTGCCTCATGAAACCTTAGCGGGACTTTCTCAAGAAGAACTCTTGGAAGTGGCGAAGAAACGTGTGCCGTTTATCAATGCGGAAATCGTGGAAACCACAGAAGCTGATTTAGCAGAAACTTTGAAAAAATTAGTCGCAGAGTACGGCGGTGGCGAAGTCATGACTTCGACTGACGAACGTTTTGCGGACTTTGGTTTGGCAGATTTTCAAGGACAAGACGGTGATGGCTACACCATGCACCAATGGAAAGTAGGCGAAGAATACCGTGAAGAAAATATTGCTACAGCGCAAGGCTCTAATGTAGCGATTGCGTTTGCGGAATTTTTACTTGCGGAATCTGGCTCTATCGTGGTGGAAAGCACACCGGGGCAAGGACGTACGCTTCACTTCTTACCAACGCATTATCTTTCTATCGTACCTATGAGTAAGATTGTTGCCCGTACAACCCAATTTGCAGATTTCTACCAAGAAAAATTGGAACGTGGCGAAAAAATCGGCAGTGATGTCAATATTATTTCGGGGCCTTCAAACTCTGGAGACATTGAAATGGTCTTAGTTACAGGCTTGCATGGTCCGATTGAAGTAAAATATGTTGTCGTAAAAGACAGATAACTCTTTGAATGACTCTAGCTTATTTGGCTAGGGTCTTTTTGTGTGGAGAGATAAGTGAGGAAATGCACGTGCTTTTAATAAAGAAATAATAGTCATTTACAAGAAAATTTCTTTGTAATTTTCGTTATATTGTTCATCATTCTACAAATAATTTGGTATAATGAACCTAGAAGAGCTTTCTATTATTCGTGGTTGGATGTCGTTGTTTTTTGCTCGGTATTGAGGGGATAGTGCCATGAAGAAAATAAATGGAAGAGGTCTCATGCGTTCTAAGTCTTATGGTCAAGTGTTTTCAGGAAAAACGATTCGTCTAGATCATATCTATGACGGTCAGTTTGAAGTGAATGGGCTTGACGTTTTACAGACATTAAAGCAGGTTCTCATCAGACGCAAGATAGATTGGAGCTTTTTAGACATCAATGTATGGAGTTTTCAAAGAACTTATCTAGGGGTTGCAAGTTTTATGCTGGTTTCAGGAGGGATTGCTTGGTATTTGAGTTTTTCTGAAACGAATGAGGGAATGAAGATTTATTGGATTTTTACACCTGTCTTTGGGTTGTTTGGCTTAGTAGCGAGTTTATTTCTTTGTGCGAAACGGATAACTTGGGTTCGAGCGATTCTGTTAGCTGGAAATATTGGGTTACTCATTGTTTTCTACATAGCTTGGCGAAATTGGGGATTGCTTGCTTTTTAAATGTAGGAGAAGGATAAGTTGGAAGCGTGCAACGGGGGTTGTACGTTTTTTAGGTTTTTATTCAGTTAATAGTTAGGTACCGAATTTTATTATTGACATTAATTAGGTACCGAAGTATAATCTAATTATCAACAAAGTTAGGTACCTATTTAATTTAGAAAGAATAGAGGAAAAAGGATGACAGACTATACTTCAGAATTACTCAAGAATTTACAAACGGTAGCGCAAGCCAGTCGCTTATTTTTTATGCAAAACAAAGAACGCTTTTCAGGACAACAACGCGTGTTAAATATTTTGGCGAAACAAGACGGATTAACGCAAGGAGAACTAGCGGAAATATTAGATATTCGCCCTAGTTCCGTTGCAGAATTATTGAAAAAGTTAGAAAATTCTGGAGCGATTACCCGTCAAACAGATGAAAACGACGGCCGGATAAAGCATGTATATTTAACTGAGGACGGACGCATCAGAGCACAAAAAAATTCCGGAGAACAAGACGATTTATCTGAAGAATTTTTTGCAGGATTGACTGAGGAAGAACAAAGACAATTTGGCGACTATTTGAAAAAAATCTCAGATGGTTGGAATGAAACAATCCAAGCGAAAATGAGCTTTGGCGACCCCATGGAACGACTGAAAGCGATGCAGGAAATGCATGAAATGCAAAGAGAATTTGGAGCAGATAGCTTTGATAATCTTCACGTGTTTGGGCAATGGAGACGTCATGCGGGTCGTGAATTTAGAGAAATGTTCCACAATCGTGAAGCGATGAAAGACATGACCCCCGAAGAACGCCAAGAATTAAAGGAAAAATTCTATGAAGAATCTCGTCGGACAATGGGGGAACAATTTGGACACCGTGGCGGAGGTCGTAGATGTCGTAGAGGCTTCGGTCACAGAGGAGTTCCTACCTTTGACGAAAGAGAAAAGCATACAGATGCTGAATCTGAGTGGAAGGATTTTTAAATTTAGGGAAATATAGAAAGAAGTTGGCTCCTATAAAATTAGATTTAGAAATCTAATTTTAAGGGGGCTTTTCTATGTCAAAATATCCTAAGCAACGATTCAACCAGTACCATACTCAATTGTTATTTTATTCTCATACAGCTGATAGAGATTCTCACTATCAGTTAGATAAAGTCAGTGGTTTTTTCCCTCTCTTACGCGCTATACTCAAGGTGAAGTAAGGGAGGAATTTGTTATGAACAATAAACAAAAATTAACAGTGACTTTATTTTTTGCGCTTGTCGCATTACTATTAGAATTTGTTTTTCATCAAGAATTTTTGGCACAACTCGTGGTGACCTTTGTTGCATTGGTTCTTGCAATTTCCATGTTTATCGGCATGATTCATACGTTACGCTCAGGCTCGTATGGGGTGGATTTACTAGCGATTACAGCAATTCTTGCGACACTTGCAGTAGGCGAATTTTGGGCAAGTCTGATTATTGTCGTCATGCTGACTGGAGGCGAGTCGCTAGAGGATTATGCGGGAAATCGGGCAAGACGTGAGCTGACCGCCTTGTTAGAGCAAGCGCCTCATGTGGCACATCGGCAAGAAAAAGACGGAACTTTGAGCGATATTCCTTTGTCAGAAATTGCAGTCGGGGATTGCTTAATCGTGAAACCCGGAGAAATGGTGCCAGTAGATGGGGTGATTTTGTCAGGTTATTCCACTTTTGACGAATCGAGCTTGACTGGAGAATCACAACCCGTTGACAAGGCAATTGGTGACACGCTTTTTTCTGGTAGTGTCAATGGTTCAGCAAGGATTGAGTTTCAAGCGACGGCGACAGAAGAGGACAGTCAATATCAAAAAATCGTTCATCTAGTATCGGAGGCAGAAAATACCCCCTCTCGTTTTGTTCGTTTAGCGGATAGATATGCGGTGCCTTTTACGATTGTGGCGTATATTATTGCGGGAAGTGCTTGGGCGATTTCTGGGGATCCAGTGCGGTTTGCAGAAGTACTGGTGGTTGCTTCTCCTTGTCCGCTGATTTTGGCAGCGCCTATCGCCTTTGTTGCGGGAATGAGCCGTAGCTCGAGAAATGGGGTACTTGTGAAAAATGGGTCGGTTATCGAGAAGTTTGCGGAGGTTCGGACGATTGCTTTTGATAAAACAGGGACGATTACTACTGGGTTATTGAAGGTAGATGAGGTTTTACCTGTTTCCTCAAAAATTTCTAGTGTGGAATTTTTACAGCTAGCAGCAAGTATGGAACAAGCGAGCGCCCATATTCTAGCGAAATCCCTCACAGAGTATGCAAAGAAAGAAAAGATTTCTTTTTACGAGGTACAAGAGCTAGAGGAAATTTCAGGTCAAGGGCTTTTAGGAACCTATGAAGGAAGTCAGATAAAGGTTGGACGGGCAAGTTTTGTCGGGCAAACGGAAAAACAGCTTTCGCAAACAGCGATTTATCTTACCCGTGATGAGGAATATCTCGGGGCGATTACCTTTTCTGATAAAATACGTCCAGAATCAGCGGAGGTTATCAAGACACTTCGGGAGGATTATGGAGAAAATATCTTGATGTTGACAGGAGATGACCAAGAAACAGCGGAAAAGGTGGCACGTGCGGTGACGATACAAGACGTTCGTGCGGAGCTACTCCCTGATGAAAAGCTGGCGGTATTGCACTCTCTAACCACAAAGGAACGCCCGTCGATGATGGTTGGAGATGGGATAAATGATGCGCCTGCTCTAGCTTTGGCAGATGTTGGCGTGGCACTTGGGGCAACAGGTTCAACAATTGCAAGTGAAAGTGCAGATGTCGTGGTGCTGAAAAATGATTTACGTTGTATTCCACATGCCCTTCAAATTTCAAAGGAAACAATGAAAATTGCGAAAGGAGCGGTACTTATTGGCATTTTTATTTGTGTCGTCTTAATGCTGATTGCTGCAACAGGAATTATTCCAGCGATTATTGGCGCACTTTTCCAAGAAGTTGTCGATACAGTGTCGATTTTATACGCTTTAAAAGCATTGAGAGATTGAGTGTTTATGCCGTAAACGTGCTTTTTTTCACTTTGCGTGTTAAAATAGCTTACAGAAACTAGCGAAGAAAAGAGTGAATATATGACATTCCAATTGATGACAGATACGGCAACTGACTTATCCTTTGAGTATTATAAGAAACATCAGGTGGACTTTATTGGGTTTACAGTCACGCTTGACGGCAAAGAATATCATACAGGTGTTGAGGGAGAAGTGACTCCTGAATGGCTGTTAGAACAGATTGACAATGGCGGAGAACCAACCACTTCACAGGTCAACGTTGGACAATTTCTTGAGGTTTTTACAGAGTATGCTAAAGCGGGAACAGAGGTGCTTTACTTAGCTTTTTCTTCTGGTTTGTCTGGTACGTATAGCTCGGCTGTTCAGGCGCTTGAGCTAGTCAAAGAGGACTATCCAGAGGTGAAGATTCATCTTGTGGATACCTTAGCGGCGGCAAATGGAGAAGGCTTATTGGTAGATGAAGCAGTTCAAATGCGCGATAATGGGGCAACTCTTGAGGAAGTCGCTGAAAAAATCGAGAAAGACAAACACCGCTTGCGCTCATGGGTAACGGTGAATGATTTACACCATTTGCAACGTGGGGGACGAATTTCTAAAGCGGCGGCAATTGTCGGAAGCTTGGCGAGTATCAAGCCTTTGATTGATGTCGATGGCGAAGGAAAATTACGTCAAGTCGGCATGGTGCGTGGACGGATGAAAGCCTTGAAACGTGTGGCGGATGAAACAATTAAGGGAATCGAAGAACCAGAAACGCAAACGATTTTCATCAATTATTCTGGTGACCGGGATTCTGCCGTCAAGGTACAGGAATTAATTTCAGCGGAAATTACAGTGAAAGGTTTTGCGATTAACCCACTTGGCCCAACGATTGTCAGTCATACAGGGAGTGGGACGATTGCGGTCTTTTCACTTGGGGAAACGGATCGTTAATTAAATGAAGAGAAACACTGTCACATGCTTATGGACGGTGTTTTTGCGTAAAACGCAGATAGGAAAGAAGGAACTCGGAAATGAAAAGAGAAAAAGATATTCTTCAAACGGGGGTAATTATCCATGAAAATGGAGAAGTCCTCGTGGGGAAACTTGCAGAGGGTGCGCAATATGCTGGATTTTGGGAATTTCCACTTGCGGATACGGTGCGACAAACAATGGGTGTAGAGGTCACTAAAAATGAAGCCCCGTATGACGAAGTGATTTATGAAACGGATAGAAAAACGATTGTGAAAACAAATTATTTAGCGACTATCCGTAGTGGCACCCCTAAAAATGATGCAACCTACGATGCGGTTCGTTGGATTCCGGTAGATGTTCTTCGTGATGTCGAGTGGACGCCAGTGGATGAGGGCACCGTGACAAAATTATTGATTGATGGCTTAGGATTCTAGGTCTTAGTGGAGAATGAAAAAGTAATGAAGAAAACGGTAGTTATTGGTGTGGCAGGAAGCTCTGCCTGTTGGAAAGTTTGTGCGTTGATTGAAGAATTACAGAAGAAAATGTCTGGAGAAGTGATTATCCGTGTGGTAATGACCCATTCTTCTGCACATTTTATTCAACCTTTGATGTTTCAGATATTGACTCATCAGCATGTATATCTTGAAGTAGCAGATGAACCTGATGTGGAAAAAATTTCACACGTCCATTTAGCACAATCTTGTGATTTATTTTTGGTCGCTCCGGCAACATTTAATACAATTGGGAAATTGGCACAAGGGGTAGCGGATAATATGCTGACAACGGTTGCCAGTGCAGTTCCTGCAGCTACTCCGAAATTTTTAGCGCCGGCGATGAATGATGCGATGTATAATCAAGAAGTTCTGAAAGAGAATCTTGCAAAACTAAAAGAGCGTGGCTATGAAGAAATTCCTCCTCGTGTGGATATTTTAGCAAGCGGGAAAAAAGCGATTGGCGCACTTGCTGAGGTTTCCGAGATTGTGGCGTTGATTGTTGAGAAATTGCAAGATTAAAAGTAGAAACGAGTAGAAGGTCGAATGATTTTCTACTTTTTTCTTTTCTACAAAAAAGCCCATACTTTAAAAGTACGGACTTAGGATATTTAGGATGAAAATTTTCTTTCACGTAAGTTGGTTTTTCGTGCTTTTCCAATGATTAAAGGTACAGACTCATGTTTTACTTCGCTATATTCTAAGCCAAACCAATTTTCTGGAGAAGTCGTCATGTTTTTAATTGCTAATTTTAGCTGAATGATTTGTCTTTCCCATTTTTTTAATTCTGTGACGTTGGATAATTCTTCATTTATAAGAATAAATTGGAAGTCTCCTACTTCACGACCAGGCGTTAATGAATATTTTTGTGGTTGTTTTGGCAATCTTCCTTCTTTCATTAAATCATGAACAATTTGCCGAATATAGACATTCACTTCTTGCGTGACACGAAAACCAAGGTATAATTGCACTTGAACGATAAAGTCCGTCCCCATCATATCTATGGCATATTCTTGTGTGAAAGGCTCATCTGTTACTTCCACATTGATAAACCAATAGACACTTGCTCTCTTGGGTTGTTTATCTAAAATTGAGTAAATAATTTGTCGCTCAATTTCTTTGGAGATTTTTTCAGAGGTCAGAAAGACGATATTTGTCTGCTCTTTTGGAATGCTTTTATCCTCTTTTAAGGCATGTAATTGATTAACATATTGTTCGAGCGGAACGGTGACGGAAGCTTTCTCCTTGATGATATTTCCCTGTTCCCAAATCGTCATTACTGCTAAAATCAATAAGGCAATTCCCACAGCAACATAGCCTCCATGGAAGAATTTTGCAATACTTGAGATAAAGAAAATAAACTCAATACTACCAAAGAATAGTGTGATAAGATAAGCGATTCCTTTTGGCACACCCTTTTGTAAAAGATAAAACATCAATAAAATGGTGGTCATCAGCATCGTTACGGTAATCGCAAGCCCATATGCCGCTTCCATATGTGTAGAAGTTCTAAAAGTCAATACAATGAGTGAACAAACAATCCATAAAATGAGATTGACCGCTGGAATATACATTTGTCCAATCGTTGCACCGGGATAAATAATTTTTAATCTCGGCAATAATTTTAACTTAATCGCTTCAGAAACTAAGGTAAACGAACCTGAAATCAATGCTTGAGAAGCGATGACTGCTGCAACGGTAGCGAAAATAACACCAAATAATAAGATAGTTGTAGGCATCATTTGGAAAAATGGATTTAAGTTTTTAATGGCTAAAACGGACGGGTTATTTTTCGCACTTAACATCCACGTTGCTTGTCCTAAATAGTTGAGAACCAAACATACTTTGATATAGGGCCAACTCACGCGAATATTGCTTTTCCCCACGTGCCCTAAATCGGAATAAAGTGCCTCAGCGCCTGTTGTTGCCAAAAAGACATTTCCAAGGATAAAGATGCCTAATTTATTTTCAGGACTAAACAACAGATGAACGGCATAGTAAGGATTTATCGCTCGAAGAACCGTCCAATCTTGTTTAAAATTGACCAGTCCAACAACCCCTAAAAAGGTAAACCAAGCAAACATAATCGGTCCGAATGCTTTCCCAACAGCCTCTGTCCCAAAGCGTTGTACAGAAAATAAAATAAGGATAATAATTAAGGTAATTATCACGATAATATTTTGATTGTTTCCAAATCGGTCATAAAAAAGAGGAATGCCACGCAAACCTTCAATCGCCGTCGTTACAGTAACGGCAGGAGTGAGCACACCATCTGCGAGTAGGGCAGCCCCACCAATCATTGCGGGAATAATCAAATATTTTCCTTTCTTTCGTACAAGCGTGTATAAAGAAAAAATGCCACCCTCTCCATGATTGTCCGCATTTAAGGCAATCATCACATATTTGACGGTCGTTAAAATCGTCAATGTCCAAAAAATTAATGAGACCGAACCGATAATAAAATTTTCTGAAACATTTTGGAGTCCACCATTATCTCCAACAATTGCTTTCATTACATAAAGCGGGCTTGTCCCTATGTCACCATAAACAACACCCATTGCCACTAAAAGCCCCGCAGCCGTCAATTTTTGATGATGCGAAACTTTTGCTTTGTCTACCAAAAGATTATCCTCCTGACTTACAGAGCTTAGAGAAGCGGATAGAAATCATGGAAAATAGAAAAATGAAGGGAGAGTGTTCTTTCCTTTTGTTTCATTTCGTTCGCCACTTCGTTTCGCAGACAATCATTGCTAGGAAATAAATTTCCAAGCAAGAGTAGCCTCTTTTTCCATTGATTTCTGCTCCTCGTGCTCGACTGTTATAAATAAATTGAAATATTTTATCAAAATCTAAAAAAGATTTTGATAACAACTATAACATGTTTTTCAATTTAAGCAAGTTTTTGCACTGCTTTCAATGATTCGATTCAATTGAGGTGAACTATTGAGAAAACGTTGGTATATCAACGTTTGGAAGCGGGGGTTTCTATTGTTAAAAAATAACTTTTGACTTGAAATTCTTTTCTTTTCCAAGAAACATGATAGTGTCGCTTGGTGAATGATTTAGGAATTTTTTGAAAGAAAAGTAGAAGAAACCGTTTTTTTAGAAGCCTACTTAACAGAATCTTCCATACATCGTAAAAGTTCTTTCATGCAAACAAAAGAGGAAAGGACATCTTTCTTTTCAGGGACGTTAATTTCTTCCGTTTTCTTGATTGGTTTTGTTTTCATCTCAAAAGCGAAAGAAAGTTTTGTGTCCGGACTTTTTTCGTATCATCTGCGGTACTCTTAGTTTGCACGGTCAAAGCTTGTGTTTTTGTATGAATCTGTACATTCACGAGGAGTTTGTCTTTTCCGTTTAGATATTTTTTAAAGTTGTCATTTTTCTTTGTTTTTTGAGGTGCAGAGCTATCCCATAAACAGTGAAACCATTCTTTTCTTTTTCATTCTCCAACGTTATCGCTGTTATATCAACAAGTATGTATGAAAACAAACGCTTTTTCCATGAAAAAAGACCCTATACCATGTATAGAGCCTCAGAGTGTTTAATAATTATTACCAGCTTCTGCCTTTGTGATAGTTGTCACGCCACCCATGTAAGGCACAAGCACTTCTGGAATGGTTACAGAACCGTCTTCGTTTTGGAAATTTTCTAAGACGGCAGCAACCGTCCGACCCACAGCCAGTCCAGAACCGTTTAATGTATGAACGAATTGCACCTTACCGTTTTCATCACGGTAGCGAATCATTGCACGGCGCGCTTGGAAATCTTCCGTATTGGAACAAGATGAAATTTCACGATACGTATTTTGTGCGGGAATCCACACTTCTAAATCGTAAGTTTTCGCTGCAGAAAAGCCCATGTCGCCCGTTGAAAGCGTGATGACACGATAGGCTAAGCCAAGTTTTTGGAGAATATTTTCTGCATTCACGACCATTTTTTCTAATTCTTCATAGGAATGTTCCGCATCAGAGAATTTCACCATTTCGACTTTATTAAATTGATGCAGGCGAATGAGTCCGCGTGTGTCACGCCCGGCTGAACCAGCTTCAGAACGGAAACTTGGAGATAGAGCAGTGAAGTAGATAGGTAGTTCGGAACCGTCCAAGATTTCACCGCGATAGTAGTTTGTCAAAGGAACTTCCGCCGTTGGAATCAAGGTTAGATTGCCACCATCCACTTGGAATACGTCTTCTTTGAATTTTGGAAATTGTCCTGTACCAAACATAGATTCATCATTCACGAGGTAAGGCGGGATAATTTCGGTATAGCCTTCCTTGTGGTGTTCGTCTAGCATGAAGTTATAAATTGCCCGTTCTAGGCGAGCGCCAAGTCCTTTATAATATAGGAAACGAGCACCACTAACCTTTGCCCCACGTTCAAAATCTAAGATGTCTAAATCTTCCCCAATTTCCCAGTGTGGTTTTGGTTCAAAGCCAAATGTAGGGGTAGCACCATGACGGCGAACTTCGACATTATCGTCTTCATTTTTTCCAACGGGTACATCATCATGTGGTAGGTTGGGTAGATTGACCGCAATATCTGTTAATTTTTCATCAATTTCAGCCAGCTCATGATCAAGTGTTTTGATTTCAGCGCCAACCTTTTGCATTTCTGCGATTTTATCTGTGGCGTCTTCCTTGTTGCGTTTTAAGGCAGCGATTTCTCCAGAAACATCATTGCGGACTTTCTTTAATTCTTCCACTTTCACTAAAGATTCCCGACGTTTTTCATCTAATTCTTTTAAATTCGCTAAGATTTCAGGCTTTACGCCACGTGTTTCTAATTTTTCTGTCACAGTGTCAAAGTTTTGACGAATCATTTTAATGTCTAACATGTTTTTCTTCCTCTCTTTTATTGGGACGTGAGTTGTTTTTGGCAAAAAAGAAACGCCACCTCAGCCCCATGAAAATTAATTCTTGGGACGAGATGACGGTAAGTTCATTTCGCGGTACCACCCAAGTTCAGAATACAAGGATTCTGCAACTCGTTTTTTCGGATAACGGTCGAACGCCGATGCGACTTATTTCGCCACATAACCTTTTGAGGTGGATTCTCCAAGTGTCGCTACTTACTTGCACCAGTCGTAAGCTCTCTGAAAACGTTTCTTGCATACTATTCCTCAGTCTTTTTCTATCTATCTAACAGGATAATGAAAATTTTAGTTGCTGTCAACACTTTGCATTACAGATGTGAGTTAATAAATTCTAAAAAGTGTTCCCCAATTATCGCAAAGAAATTTGAACGCTTGATAGATTTTTTAGCGACCATAGGGTATTCTACCTTGTCTTTTTTCAAGATGTAGCCTAGATTGTCTTGTTCCAAGCTGACGGTCACCATGCCAGCTACCGTGCCCTTATCGACAGGCGCTATAAGTTCTTTTTCTTTTCCAGATCGGAAGTCGACTTTATACTTTTCGTCGTCCATGTCACTTCTTATCCAAGTGGTCACAGGAGCGTTTAGCTCAAGAGCCACCTCTTTTTCTTTTCCGTCTTTTACTGGATAAGGTTTCACATTCTTAAAAGTGGTACCTTTTTTGAGGATTTCCTTTTGGCTCCAGTTATTGTAGACAAAATCCATCAGCTCTCCTGTGGCGGTGAAACGAGCACCAGTATCTAGGTCGCTGTTATCTGCATGAAGAACCACGGTGATAATGCGCCAGTCCTTACGAGTGGCAGTCCCTACAAAGCATTGTCCCGCCTCAGTAGTGGTGCCTGTTTTCAGCCCGTCCACGCCTTCATAAGCATAATCCATGTCCGGCAGCATCCAGTTCCATGTTTGCATATCGACCTCAGAGCTTGTCCCTACACCAAATTTTCCTTCTGTTTTTTTCGTAGTTTCTAAAACCTCAGGGAAATCTTGAATCAAGTGCTGTGCAATCAGAGCGACATCTTTTGCGCTCATTTGATTTTCTTCGGTTGGTGAAGAATTTGGGTAACGGTATTGTTCAGGAATATTTTCATTGTTTAAGCCAGTTGAATTGATGAGCTTGGCATCTGTAATGCCCCATTTTTTGACCTGCTTATTCATCAGAGCGACAAATTTCTTTTCTGAACCAGCGACTTTTGTTGCAAGAGCAATCGCACAAGCATTGGCACTAGAGATTAAAGCCGCCTCGTAAAGTTCTTTGACCGTGTATTTTGCGTTTGGTTCAAGGGGGACATTGGATAAATTATTGTCCGAGCTAATCGCATAAGTATAATCATCTATTTCTACCTTGTCGTCCCATTTTAGCTTGCCACTTTTAATCTGATCTAAAACGAGATAGACGGTCAAGATTTTGGTAATCGAAGCAATGCCACGAACCTTATCTGCGTCCTTTGCATAAAAGATTTTGCCAGTTTTTTCATCAATCGCAATCGCCGACTCGGCAGCCGCTTCAAAACCGCTTTCATCCGCAAAAGCGGGAATGGAAGAAAAAAGAGAAGTGCCAAGAGTGATTGCGGTAACAGTGATTAAGGTAAGCTTTTTCGTAAATTTTTTGATAAACAAGATGGTTTCCTCCATTTTTATTAAGCATTTATATAAAGTAAATTTTTCGAGAATCATTGAATAGAACAGGAATAATTTTACCAAATTGTTTTCTTTCTCTCAAGAGTATTTTACAATTTCTTTGCGAAAATTTTACAAAAGGTTACGAATCCGTGACGAATGAACGAAAATGGTGGTATTTCTATTAATTGAATAACTATTTCTTATTTGTTAAAAAAGTTTCATTTAGGAGGAAAACGTGAGATAATGAAAACGGATAATCTTCGTGAGGAATAAAAAACGTTTTCCCTTTTCATTATTTATTAGAAAAAACGTTTAAATTCACAGATTCATTTGATAAATGGTGCATTTTTTATATACTAAAATAACATTCAATGGGTATCTTTAATTGTTCTTTTTCAAATAAAAAAAAGAAGAAAGGAAAGGATGAAAGCGGTAAACAAAGAGCATGATTGAACTCTTTCTTTGAATGCTATAAGGATTTATTAAGCAATATTCAAAGTTTAAATAACTTTATAAATGAAGAAATATTTAAGAAAGACTTGTTTTTACAGCAACCGTTCTATATACTTAGATGTGAAACTGAAAAAAATATACAGGAGCATACAAATAGATGGAAGAAACCGTTAGTTTACAAGAGATGTTTGCAGTCATCAAAAAACGTTTTGGCTTAATCGTAGTTACCCTAATTTTAGGAGCGTTAGCCGCAGCTGCTGTAACATTTTTCTTTATTACCCCGAAATATGGCACAGAAGCACAGCTCGTTGTTCAGTCAAATGAGCAAAATAATGGTTTAGCAGGCTCACAAAGTGAATTAAACACGAACATTTTGATGGTCAATACATATAAAGACTTGATTCAATCAGATGTCGTGCTTGATGAAGTAGCTTCAGAACTTGCGAAAGAAGATGGGATTCAACATTCCTCTGGCGAGCTAAGCAGTATGATTAGTGTGGAACAAAGCCAAAATTCACAAATGTTTTCAATCAAAGTCATCTCAACAAGCGCAAAAGAAGCGATGGAAATCGCCAATAAGACGGCAACTGTCTTTAAAAAACGTGCAGGTGAGGTGCTAAAAGTAGATAAAGTTTCTATTATTAGTCCCGCAAAAATAAACGATCGCCCTGTCTCACCAAATAACAAATTAAATGTGGCGATTGGTGCCGTGATTGGTTTAATGTTAGGTGTCGGCATTGCGTTCTTATTAGAATTTCTGGATAAGACGGTCAAAGACCCACGATTCATCACCGATGTGGTTGGCTTGCCAATTTTAGGTGAAGTTTCTATGTTAACGAGTCGTGAGCTACAAAACTCTATTTTGACTGGTGCGCCAGTTGCAGTGCCTGCCAAACCGAAGCCACGCAAACAAATGCTAGAACATGCGCATACGCCAGTGAAAGAGAAAAAAGTTGAAGCAGCACCGTCAGCGGCGGCCGTTCGGACAGTGAAGCAGCGTACTATGGAACCACCCGTTAAAAAGGTGCAGCCAAAAATGGAACGACCACCCGTTGATACAGGACAATTAGAAGAACATCGTCGCAGACGTGAACGAGTATAAGGAGGACGAAGCGTGGGTATCTTTAAACGAAATAAATACAATTCACAAACCAAACCAGTATCTCTGATTACCGTTTCTGAAAAAAGAAATACCGTCTCAGAACAATATCGGACCATTCGTTCAAACATTCGTTTTTCAATGGTCGACAGAGATTTAAAAACATTAGTAGTCACCAGTGCAGGCCCATCTGAAGGAAAATCAACCACAGCGAATAATCTTGCGGTTGTTTTTGCGGATGCGGGGATTCGGACTCTACTCGTAGATGCCGATTTACGAAAACCTACCGTTGGCTTGACATGGAATTTACCAAATAATCATGGATTATCGGATTTACTCCGTGACCGCACGGCTCGTTTTTCGGACTATATCCAAGAAACGAGTGTTGAACGCTTGTCCGTCTTGACGAGTGGACCACAGCCGCCGAATCCATCTGAATTATTAGGAACCAATCGAATGAATGAAGTCATTCACGATTTATCAACAAAGTTTGACTTAGTCATTTTCGATACACCGCCCGTTGCGACTGTGACGGATGCGCAAATTTTAGCCAGTCGTACAGACGGAACAATTTTAGTGGTTCGTGAACGACAAACAGATAAGGTGGAACTAGAAACTTCCAAACAATTGTTAGAAATGGCGAAAGCGAATATTGTAGGGGTCGTCTTTAATGGCACGAAGGGTGCGCAAGGTGGCTACTACTACGAATATAATTCCAAGTCACAAGACCAGACGGAGTAAAGGATTGGGGGACTTTGTCAGTCAGAGTGGTTAAACGAGGGGAGTAAAAAAGAAGTGATAGATTTACATTGTCATATTCTTCCAGGGGTAGATGATGGCGCACAGACATTGGATGATAGTCTGAAAATGGCGAAAAAAGCGGCAAAAGACGGCATCACACATATTTTATGCACACCTCATCATAATATGAAATACTCAAATCCAAAAGAGAAAGTGCTTGTTGCGGTATCGGATTTACAAAAGGAACTAGATGAGGAAAACATTCCCATCACGCTTTTTGAGGGGCAGGAGGTACGGATTCATCATCAGTTGATGGATGAAATCGACTCTGATGTAATTCTATTTGCAGATGTGAATGACCGTTATTTAATGTTGGAATTTCCAACCGCACATATTCCAGAGTACACCGATAAGATGCTTAGTGACATGCTTGAACGGGGGATTGTTCCGGTCATTGTTCATCCAGAGCGCTATACGGAGATTCAAGAAAATCCTAATTTATTAGTGAACTATTTGAATATGGGATGTTTAGCACAAGTAACTGCACCGTCTGTTGTCGGAAAATACGGCAGCAAGGTGAAAAAGCTGTCTCATCTTCTCATAAAAAATAACCTAGTGCAGATGGTGGCGAGTGATGCGCACCGTTTAGGCGATAGAAATTTCTATCT
This sequence comes from Lactobacillales bacterium, assembly GCA_031261705.1. Classification (GTDB taxonomy): domain Bacteria; phylum Bacillota; class Bacilli; order Lactobacillales; family Streptococcaceae; genus JAISJD01. The sequence continues at coordinate 14,683 of JAISJD010000006.1, read as the reverse complement.
AAAAGAAGCATTCAAGGTGATTGAGAAGAAATATGGAGACGAAAAAACACAATATTTCACAGATGTCGCACGCTCTGTCATTAATGGAGACGACATTCAGGTGAAACGTTACCGCGCACTCTAAGTGGTTGACCCTAAATCATGTCATAAAACTGAGGATTTAGTTGGTATACTTAGCATACTACATATCTTGTTAGCTGCTAATTATATATATAATTTTTGAAGGAGGTCTTTCTATGAAAAAAGGTTTACTCGCTGTCGTGGCTTTCCTCTCTTTAGCTTCTTTTGCTTTACCAGCATCAGCTGCTGAAGTTAGTGTAATTACACCGGCAGAGCAATCTGTTATCTCAGCGGCTCAAGCAGCTGCAGGGAGCCACATGACGTCTGATTATCTTAATCAGGCAAATAACTACTTTAAAACAGTAGACTTATCAGATGCGGATGCAGCAGCAGCTGTTAGCGACATTAATGAAGTAGTAGCGTTAGTTAAATCAGCAGGAGTAGATACAGCAAATGTAAAAACTCTTGACGATTTATTAGCTTTATTACCAGCAGATGTAGCTTCAAAAGTTTCAGCATTAGCAGCTGACATCCAAGCAAAAGTGGGCGTATCTATTGCGCAAATTTTAGCTGGTACTTGGTCAAATGGTAGCGCAACTACTGGAAGAGGTACTACAAAACCTGGTGCTATCTTAGCGAACACTGGCGCAAATTATGCGACAAGTGGTATTGCGTTATTAGGCTTAGTGACTGTTGCAGCAGGTGCAGCATTCGTAAGCAAAAAACAAGAAAACGCTTAATGAACAGATGGCGTCGATTAGGGGCATATGTTTATATGCCTCTAATTTTTATGATTGTAGGCTACTTCATCATCAATACAGTGGGAAAACCTGTCATTGATTTTGCTAAGTCGACCACCTCATTACTTTTATTAAATGACAAACCTGATTTTCAAAAGAAATCAGTGAATTTATATGACGGTGTGGATAACCAAAAATCGGATGATGGGAAACTACTTGCTTCTCAAATTACCTATCCGAAAGTGGGCGACCGCTATGGAGAGGTTATCATCGACAAGGTAGACATCAAAACTCCCCTATTTTATGGTGATAGCACAGACGTACTAGCTCAAGGTGCGGGCATGTACGCAAACAGTAAGTTTCCGGGTGAAATGGGAACGACGATTATTGGAGGACATAATCAACCCATTTTTGGGAATATTTATTATTTACAAGTGGGTGATGAGTTTGTGATTAAAACGAACTATGGCGAATTTACTTATAGAGTGATTGAGACAAAAATCATTCAATCAGATGATCCAATGGTACTTGAAGAGCTAGGGCAAACCAAGGAACAACGCGCCTTTCTTTATACCTGCTATCCACTTGATGCGATTGGTTGGGCGAGAGATCGGGCGATTGTCATTGGAAAACAAATCAGTGGTCCAACTGTGGACGAACATCACTAGGAGGGAGATTGTAATGAAGAAACATAACAGCTTGCCAAAAAATCTCCCACGGTTGATGTTAACGTTTATTGGGACGATTTTTCTCTTTTTATTCTTGATTCTACTAAGTATCCGTGTGACTCTGTTTAACGAAAAACACATGGAAAGCGTCGCCAACAAAACGGAGTATTACACTAAGCTAACTGGAGAAATCAATAAGGACATTGCGGGCTATGCGCTAGGAAGTAACGTGCCTGAAGAGGTGTTGAAAAATGCCGTACCTGTCGAAACCGTCGAAGCCAATGTCAAAAATTACTTCAAAGCAGCGTATAATCCGGGTGTGAAATATGAAATTACAGGGACAGCAGAGCTAAAAACCTTGATTGTCGATAAAATCAACACGTATGCCAAGCAAGAAGGCAAAGAAGTTCAATCGGTAGAATCGGTCAATAAGTTAGGCGATGAGCTAGTGGATATTTACGCTAGTTACGTACGCTTGCCGTTTTTAGTGGAATTTGGGCAAAAAATTACAAAATATAAAAATACTTTAACCATGATGACTGCGACTATGGGGGTCTTGTGGGGGCTAGTTAGTGCCGCATTACTTGTGTCACTTAGAGGATATAAACACCGTCTCATGCGTTTTTCATCTTATAGCTTGATTGGTGCGGGCTTAATGGGGATAGGCGTTCCTGCTTATCTTTTAGTAAAAGATATTTTCGCAAATGTCGGGATTCAAAGCCCAGCGATGTATCAATTTTTAACTAGCTACATTAACAGCTTCTTATGGATGTTCATTATTATCGGGCTTGTGCTTGTCGTGTTGGGGATTATCTCAGCAATTTTATCAGAAAAGACGAGACGAGGCTTAACCGGATATTAACTTAGAGCGCCTCACGCTTTAGAGGTGCTTTAGGTTCGATTAAAAAAATTTTTTCATAGAATTAGAACGTTTCCAATCTTTTAATAGCGCTTTTTATAACAGTACTTTTTCCTGAACTTTTTATAGGAAAATAGACAGGTGAAATACTGTACGGTTACAATGTTATATTTTAGTCTAAAAGACGGAAAGTCACTTATGAAAACGCAAGATTTACCAGAAAGTTTCATGAAAACAAAAGAAAATGGAGACGTTTCGGGCTTGTCTTCTTTAATGTTTTACAAAAAACGGTACTTTTATAGGAAAATAAGATAACCTAAAATTTAGAGATAACTGTTATTTAATTTCAATCAGTCAAGGTGCTTTAGAAATTAGACAAACAGGTAAATGACGAATAATAAGTAGCTTAATATTTATTTTTATCATAAAAATTCATTGTCTTGCATGGGTTTTATTAACGAATCTTAATATTTTGCTGTGATTTCATCAACTTTTAAGAGAAAAAAAGGAAATACCGAAATAAACGAAAAAAACTTGAATGTAGCTTAAAAGTGTTATTGTAAGTTGAAAGAAAACATGCTATACTGTTTTTGACAAATGCTTGACGTCCAGCAAATGAAAAAATCATTTTCTTTGCACATAGAAAACATACATAATATACAGGGGGATACGCTCATGGAAGCTTCAAAAGATAGTCAATTCAAAAACGTAGAGCAGCCAGTACATTCTGCTCATTTTGATGTCCCTCCTGAAATCGTACATACAACAAGGAGATACAAAATAGTAAAAAGATCCATGGATATTTTTGGCGCTAGTATTGGATTAATTCTTTTAAGCCCAATATTTTTAGTAGTGTCAGTTATCGTGCGAAAAGATGGAGGTCCTGTATTTTTCTCACAGGAGCGTGTTGGTAAAGGTGGAGAAACCTTTAAGATGTGGAAATTCCGCTCCATGTGCGTAGATGCAGAAGAAAAATTAGAAGAATTAAAGCAGTTCAACGAAATAGAAGGTGCTATGTTCAAGATGAAGGATGACCCGCGAATCACTCGTATTGGGAAAATCATTCGCAAAACATCTATCGACGAGTTGCCACAGCTCTGGAATGTGTTAAGAGGTGATATGACTTTAGTTGGTCCACGCCCTCCAATCACTCGTGAACTGGAAGAATACACAAAGAATGATTTAAAACGTCTGACAGTGAAGCCAGGTTGCTCAGGCTTGTGGCAAATCAGTGGACGTAATGAGCTTAGTTTTGATGAAATGGTTGAACTGGATATTCGGTATATCGAGAATCAATCTATTAGACAAGATGTAGTGATTATTGCTAAGACGGTTGGCATTTTGGTGAAGTCAGTTGTAAATAAGGCATCTAAAAATGGTGCTTACTAGAATATTGAAAATAAATAATGTCCATAAACACCTTTTTGGTTTGTGCGGTGTTTGTGGATGTTTTTGTAGGTAGGGAGGAAGAAGAATGAAGCAAAAAGTGCTACTTATTGCGGAATCACTTGGCGGAGGATTAAGAAAACATGTTGTGCAACTTATTGAAGGGCTAGATGATGAAAAGTTCGATGTATTTTTGATTCATGGAACTTTATCTGTGGATAATGTTTTTCAAGAAAAGAAAAAAGATTTAGAAAAAAAGGCTGTATTGATTGAATGCCCGCATTTAGTGAGAGAAATAAATCCGAGTGAAGATATATCTGCATATAATTTCATTAGCCAGTGGATTAAAACAAATAAACCAGATGTAGTACATTTACATAGCTCAAAGGCTGGAGTAATAGGAAGAATGGCAGCAAAACGCAGAGGGGTTAAGAAAGTCTTTTACACTCCCCATGCTTATTCCTTTCAAGCAAAGGAATTTTCAAAAAAAAAGAAGGCTCTGTTTATCTTTATTGAACGCTTTTTAAGCAGGTATGCGACAACTAAAACATTCAATGTATCTGAAGGTGAAAAAGAAGCCGCTTTGCAAGTGAATATTGATAAACCCGATAAATTTCAAGTGATTTATAATGGACTACCTGAAATTGAATTACCAACAAAAAAAGAAGCTAGAGATATTCTCGGATTATCCCAAGAGGCTTTTATAATTGGGAACAATGCTAGGCTTTCGGAGCAAAAAGATCCATTAACTTTTGTGAAGATTGCTAAAGAAGTGGTAAAAGAAAATTCCAAAGCTTTGTTTGTATGGGTGGGAGATGGTCCATTACAAGATGAGGTTGAGAAATATATTGACGAGAACAATTTACAAAAAAATGTAAAATTATTAGGTTTTCGAGAGGATTCCGAGTTAATTGTTTCAGCATATGATATATTCTTATTAACCTCGCTTTATGAAGGACTGCCTTATGCACCGATTGAAGCTTTACGCGCGGGTGTTCCAGTGGTGGCTACGGATGTCACTGGGAATCGGGAAGTTGTTAAAAACACAGTAAATGGTTTGTTGTATAAACAAAATGATATTGACCAAGCGGCGTCTTCAATCGTATGTCTTCAAAATGATTTAATGAATATAATAGATCAATATAATTTAAGTATGGACTATGTTGATCGTTTTTCAATAAAAAAAATGATGAAACAGATAAAATTAGAATATCTATAGAAACAATTCTTTTCTTACAAATTGATTTTTAAATGTTTTGAGGTGAAAACAGTGAGTAAAATATATAGTAATTTATCATTATTCTTTTTTATCTTGTTAGGGATGCTACTTTATTTCCTGAGCTCTCCTAAGATAATTCCTAATAGGTTCCATTCGGATAGTAATACAATAAGGAGATTTATTGCAAGTTCAGGAATGGTATTTTCAGGGGACTCATCGTATCAAAGCACAGCTTCTTTTTACAGACTAATAGGATTCCAAGCTGATTCTCCTCACGTTGTTGAGGCAAGCATGGCATTTGTTTCATTTACAATATTTCTATTTTTTGTTTTTTTTATAATTAAGATAAACATGAATAATTTTTTTTCAATTGTTCTGTTAATTTTTGAAATATTTGTTTTCGGAGCGTATTTTTCATTTGTATCTAAGGATTTAATACCATTTACATTACTAACTGTTTCATACTTATTTTACAAAAAGAGTAAATTCTATATATTTTATCTGAGTGCAATATTAGTTTATGCCATATTTTTCAGACATTACTGGTTCTTAGCGTTATCTATACTTGTTTTTTTCTTAGTTATTAATAAATTTCGTGAAATTAAGGTAAGATTATTTATTACAATATCTTTTTTTATACAAATTGTATCATCTGTAGGTTATTTCATTCTCACACATGAATTTATATCTAAAATAAAAGAAGGTGCGAATGCAGATAGAATAGGGAGCATTTTTGCAAAAACAATTATTAATAATTGGATACCTACTACGAATTTATTAACAGATATAGTGAACAATGCTTATTGTTTGATTAATTTAATAATTCCATTGGATGGTTTAGCTTCAGTCAATGAAATCGTTTATTACGTTTGGCTATATACTGTGTTAGCGACAATTTTTGTAGCAAAATTCAAGTTTAAGATTGATATTCTTGAAGGTAATTTGAAATATATAATTTTCTTTTTCTTTTCTTTTCTTTTGATTCAAAGTTTTTTTGAACCCGATATCGGTTCTGCATTTAGACATCAGTTAGTAGTTAGTATTCCTATCCCGTTGTTGATGACACAGAAAATCGAATCTAGTTTAAAAGATATAAAGGAGAATGAAAAGATATCTCTAAGTTCAAAAATAATATGAAAATATTTTGAGAGGAAGAAAAAAATGTTATTTCTTAAATTGTATTATCACATATGTTGTTTGTTAAAAAAAATTCTTTTTAAGATTCTTTTTAATAAGCAATTAATTGGTATAAAAAATTTAAATTTCCGAAAAAGATTTCAACTTACAATTGATAGAGGACAAGTTATTTTTGGAAGAAATGTTTTTTTTAATAATGATTGCTCAATTCATTCAGTAGGAAAAATTAATATTGGAAACGATTGTATTTTTGGGGAGAATGTAAAAATTTATGATCATAATCACATTTTCAAGTCAAAACTTGAACCCATAAGAATTCAGGGATTGTCTCATGGAAATGTTGAGATTGGCAACAATGTTTGGGTAGGAACGAATGTTGTGATTTTGTCTGGAAGTAAAATAGGTAGTAATGTTGTAGTTGGTGCAGGTAATATAATTTCTGGAATTATCCCAGATAATTCTATAGTGAAAAAAGGAAAAATTGAGAAATGGAGATGAAATTTTGAAAGGAATAGTGCCCCCTAAAATATCAATTATTGTCCCTGTGTATAATGTAGAAGAATATTTAGGCAGCTGTTTAGATTCAATAATTAATCAGACTTATTCTAATCTTGAAATAATCGTGGTTAATGACGGTTCAACGGATAATAGTCTTGAAATTGCAAAAGAATATATGAAACGTGACGATAGAATTAAAATAATTGAAAAGAAAAATGGTGGACTGGCATCTGCACGAAATGCTGGATTAGATGAAGTGACAGGTGATTTTATAGGTTTTGTTGATTCAGATGATTGGATTAATGAAGATATGTATAAAAAGTTGTTAACTAATGCACTCAAGGAAAATGCTGAACTTTCCATTGTTTCATTTTATCGTGATTTTGGAAATGGTGTTAGAAAAACTGAGAATATTCCTAATCAGTATTTAGTTTTTGATAGCGCAGATGGTTTTAAGTATGTGAATATTCATGGATATTTTGGAATTGTGGTGTGGGATAAGCTGTTCAAATCGAATATTTTTGAAAATATTCGATTTGAAGTTGGAGAAATAGGGGAAGACTATCCGATTATTTATCATGCAATAGATAAAGCTTCAAAAATAGTTTATGATTCAGAACCATTGTACTATTATAGATTACGAGCAAATAGTATCTCACACTCACAATTTTCTCTGTTCCCATTAAAATCTATTCATAAAATGCTAGATTTAGTAAAAGAAAAATATTCTAAGGTTACTATATTTGCTGAATATGGTTATACACGGGGTTTGGTCGCTGCGGTAACTCAACTGTCTTTTCTGGAAAAGAATAATGACGTTTTTCGGAAAAATATAAGAAAAATGGCATCTGATAACATTAAAAAAAATTATAAAAAATATTCTAAAATAATAAGAATCCCATTTGTTAGAAAAATGCAAATAATTTTAATTGGATGGTTTCCTATTTTTTACTATCCATTGCTTAATTTAGGATATAAGATGCGTAATAGCAAGTTGTTCAATTTTAGAACGTAGGAGGAAATGTTTTTGGAGAAGATAGTTTTGATAGTTCCTTATTTTGGAAAGCTTCCTGAGAGTTTTCAATTATGGTTAAATTCTGCTAAGGCTAACAGAAATTTTCAATTTTTTATTTTTACTGATGATAGAACTGTATATAATGTTCCTGAAAATGTTAAATTTTATTATGAGTCATTCAATGATTGCAAAAAGAGAGTACAAAGAAATTTTGATTTTGAAATCTCTTTAGAGAATCCTTATAAATTGTGTGATTTTAGACCTTGTTATGGAGAAATATTTAGCGAGTATATTACTAAATTTGACTGGTGGGGATATTGCGATACGGATGTTATTTTTGGAAACCTAAGTAAGTTTGTAACTAAATCTGCTTTGAAAAATAATGATAAAATATACACTCACGGTCATTTAACATTGATTAAAAATAATGAGGCAATGAACTCTCTTTATAAAATGAGCAATCCTATGGAAACGGGTAGAGATACTTTTTATTGGAAAGACGTTTTATCTAAACCATGGGCTTTTCGTTTTGATGAATATCCAGGAGTTTCATTAGTTGCCGAAAAATTGTGTGTTAGGACATATAATAAAATTGATTTTGCTGACGTTTGGAGAAAATCATTTCGATTTCAAAGTGTTTTTAAGCAGGATGGCTATAAAAAACAAATTTATCAATATAAAGAAAATTCATTGTTTAGGATAAGCTTATGTGATAATGAAATTTGTTTTGAAGAGATTGCGTACGTGCATTTGCAAAAAAGGGAAATGTGTATAGCTAATAAACAAAATATAGCACTTGAAGATATTAAAGAATTATTAATAGTTCCTAATTTATTTGATTTTGATTCTAAGTTGTCTGTGGATTATTTTGAAAAAAATACTAAAAATCCTTTGAAAAATACAATAGAGTTAAAACTGCTTAAGTCAGTAATATTTCGGAAAATAAAGGAGTTTATAAGAGTAAGATTACAAGAGAGAGAGTTTAAAAAATATAAGAAACAGGCAGGATTTTATTATTCAAATTGGCTTATTGAAGAAAACCAAATATATAATAATCAATAAATATTTTTATGAGAGGGTGGATGTAAAAACGATGGCTAAACTTTTTGTCGTAGGGTCACATTATCAATTAATTACAGCTATTAATATGGCGACTACTATATTATCAAAAGAAATTTGTGATATTATTTTAACAGACCACTCATTAGGCTTTGATGAAATATCAGAAAAGCTAAATGAGGGTGAAGTTTTTAGAAATGCTTATTATATAGAACTAAATGATTTTTTTAACTCAGTCAACAAGTATAAACGTTTTTTGATTCCAATAAAACATTATGGTGATTATCTTCTGCCAGCTAATATGAATTATGATTACGATGAATTGATTTTCTCGAGTAGTTCAAAAGTCATGCTTTTTATTTTTAAAAAAATTCATGAGGTTAATAATAATGCCGTTTGGTCAAAATTTGAAGATGGTCTTGTTAATTATATTGAAGAAGATCCATTAGTGGGTTTTACGCTAAAAATTAGAAATTTTATTTATAGAAAATTTCATGTTGATGATTTTTATTCGTATAAACATTTTACGTATTTTTATAAACCAAACTTGGTTATCTTTGAAAAGAATGACGTAATTGGGGAAATGAAACAGTTGTCTGCACTCAATGAAAATTTCAAAATGAAATCAATTCTTAAGATGTTATATCCTGGTGTTGAAAGGGTAGCAAATATTGAACAATATAAATTTATTTTCTTTGAAGAAAGTTATTTTGCTGATTATGATTTTAATGGTGATTATAAATTTATCTCAAAATTTGCGAAAGTTGTTGGACATGAAAATATATTAGTTAAGCTTCATCCAAGAAATTCCAAGCAGAACAGATTTTCTGAGATTGGAATTAATACGATTTCTTCTGTAGGTATTCCTTGGGAAGCGATACTTTTCTTTGCAAAATTAAAGGATACCCAACTATTAACATTGTATTCGACAAGCGTACTAAATACAAAATTACTTTTTAATATGGAAAATCAGGTGTATTTTTTATTTAATTGTATTGGAGAAGAAATCCCAATAAGAAATAAAGAAAAAGCTGAAAATTTTCTTTATAGTATTGTTAAAAATTTAGATGACGAATCTGTTGTTATTCCAGATAATGAAACAGATTTTTATAAAAAAGTAGGTTCAATATATGAATAAATATAAAAAACTCGCAAAAAATTCTCTGGTTTTTGCGTTTGGAAATATGGGAAGCAAATTTATTTCTTTCTTATTAGTTCCTCTTTATACTTATTATTTGACGAGTGGTGATTATGGAAAAGTTGATATTATCATTACTACAATATCTATTGCTGTTCCGATTGTATCGTTATCTGTAACTGAAGGAGTATTTAGATTTTCTTTGGATAAAGAAAACGACAATAAAGGGGTTTTATCGACATCTATAATTTTAGCAGCTATTGGCTGTTCAATTTTTGCGATACTAAGCCCTATATTACTTTCTTTTGGTTTCATGAAAAATATGTATGTGTACTTTGCTGTAATTCTTATACTGCAGATTTTTCAAGGAATTCTTGCACAGTTTCTTCGTGGAATCGGTAAAGATAAAAGTTATACAATGAATAGTGCTGTTTACGCATTTGCGGCTGCTTTTTTGAACATACTTTTTTTAGTTTATTTTCATTTGGGGATTAAAGGCTATTTACTTGCGCAAGCTTTAAGCGTTTTGATTTCAATTATTTTTTTGTTTATTAATGGAAATGTTTACCAATATATTGATTTTTCATTGGTAAACATACCTCTAGTAAAAAAAATTTTAACTTATTCACTACCGCTTATACCAACAAGCGTATCATGGTGGTTTGTAACAGGAGCTAGTAGGTATATCATATTAGGTTTTTTAGGGGCTTCTGCAAATGGATTATTTGCAGTCGCTACTAAGATTCCAGCAATGTTGACTATGATTTCTAATATTTTTTCTCAAGGTTGGCAAATGTCAGCTGTAGAAGAAAATGGTGCTAGCGACAATTCAAAATTTTATAGTAATGTTTTGGATTATTATTTTGGAATTATGGCAATTGGAGCTTCAATGCTATTGATTGTTCTTAAACCGACGATGTCATTTATTGTTGATAACTCTTATTTTGATAGTTGGCAATTAGTTCCGTTTTTATTCATAGGCGCAATTTTTTCTAGTATAAATGCTTTTTTTGGATCAATTTATAGTGTAATGAAAAAAACCACTGGGATTTTTAAGACCGCTGCAGTTTCGGGAATTGTAAGCATTGTAATATCCTTTATTTCAATTTATTTATGGGGATATATTGGTGCAGGCTTAGGACAAATGTTTGGTTGGATTGTAGCTGCAATCTATAGAATGTTTGACACAAGAAAATATTTTAAATTTGAAATACATTTTTTATCGTATGGAATTAGTTTGTTATTAATACTTTTACAAACTTCAACATTATTTTTCTTAACCGGTGTTTTTTTATATTTAATTCAGACAGTCCTGTTTCTTTTCGTTTTATATGTGAATAAAAAGCTGTTTTTATCACTATATAAATTAATTATACACAAAGCAAAGAGAAATTGAAATTTTACTATCCTTAATTAAAAGTGTAGTAAGTTTAAGGTATCATGATGTTTATAATATTGTATATGGAGCTGATTTTTATGAAAATAGTAGCATTTGTACCAATAAAAATGAATAATGAACGTTTACCAAGGAAAAATACTAAAAGTTTTGACAATGGAGAGCCTCTTGTGACTAGAGTTTTAAACACTCTTTCAAATGTAACAGAAGTGAATGAAAGTTATGTTTATTGTAGTAATCCTGAAATTCAAAAGTATATTCCAAGTACGGCAAAATACCTTGTACGTTCAGAAAGTTTAGATCAATCAACAACAAAAATCAATGAAGTCATTAGCTCTTTTATCTCTGATGTTGAGGCAGATGTTTATGTATTAGTACATGCTACTGCGCCTTTTATATCTACTGAGAGTATCTCTGAAGGCGTCCGAGCTGTCTTAAGTGGAAAAAACGATTCCGCTCTTTCAGTTTCAAAAATTCAAGACTTTTTGTGGAAAGATGGAAAACCTTTTAATTATTCATTAGATAGTATTCCTCGGACTCAAGATTTAGAACCAATCTATGAAGAAACATCAGGGTTTTATGTGTTTACTAAAGAGTTAGCGGAAAAAGAAAATCGCAGAGTTGGTCACAAACCATTTTTAGTAGAAGTTTCAAAAATTGAGGCTTCAGATATTGATAACTCGATTGATTTTGAAATAGCCAATGCGATCTACAATAATATTATTCTTCCGAAGGAAAAGAAGAACAAGTAAAGTTTTGATTAAAGATAGGTTTCTATCTTTAATTATACATAGGACATAATAAATTTAGGGGGATTAAAATGAACAAAATTTCGATGTTAGACTGTACCTTGCGTGATGGTGGCTACATCAATGATTGGTACTTTGGATTTGAAAATACACGTGAAGTAATTAGAGGTTTGGTTGCTTCTGAAATAGATATTATTGAAGTGGGCTACCTCTCACAAACGAGAAAACATGAAAAAGGTCGGACAATTTATAATACGCTTTCAGAAATTTCTGAGGTATTACCAACAAACCGTGGGAATAAAATGTTTGTGGTCATGATAAATTTTGGTGAGTACAACGTTGAAGATATTCCTGACTATGACGGTTCTTCGATTAATGGAATACGAGTGGTTTTCCATAAAAAGCAATTAGAAGGAGCAGCTGAATTTTGTAAAAAGCTTTCTAAAAAAGGTTATCGAGTCTTTTTTCAACCAATGGTAGCAATGAGCTATACTGATGACGAATTTCTTGCAACAATTAAGTCTGCAAATGAGATTAATCCCTTTGCTTTCTATATCGTTGATAGCTTCGGTGTGATGAAACAGCAAGATTTATTGCGTTTTTATTTCTTATCACACAACAATCTGAATGAAGAGATTACTTTAGGTTACCATTCTCATAATAATTTGCAATTAGCTTATTCAAATGCACAAACTTTTGCAACATTGGTGACCTCTCGTAATTTAATTATTGACTCAAGTATTTTTGGTATGGGGCGTGGTGCTGGAAATCTAAATACTGAATTATTTACGCAATTTTTAAATGAAGCAAAAGGAACAGATTATGCGATAGAGCCACTTCTTAAGGTGATAGATGAAGTTATCGCTAAGGAACACGAAAAAAACTTTTGGGGCTATTCGTTACCGTTTTATATCTCAGCGAAACACAATGTTCATCCTAATTACGCATCTTTCCTTGATGATAAAAATACACTAACTTTTGAGGGATTAGACACGATTATTAGCCGCATTGAAGGGGATAAGAAAAGTGGATTTTCTCCTGATTATGCTGAAGAATTATATATTGCTTACATGAGTGAAGGAAAAACCAATGAACAGCATATTGGAGAATTAAAAGAGAAATTATCTGATAAATCGGTATTGATTATTGGACCAGGGAAAAGTGCACAGGACGAAGTGGAAAAGCTTCGACAATTTGCGAATGATGAAAATGTTGTGGTTGTGTCTATCAATCATGAATTTCCAGAAATTAAACCTGATTTTGTTTTTCTAAGTAATGCTAGAAGATTATCTTCTCTACCTGATGATTTAGGCTACAAGCTAATTGTGACTTCCAATGTGTCTGCAAAAGATTACTTTTTAAAGGTAAGTTATGCGAACTTGGTAAATGAGGTGGCGACTGTTGAAGATAATGCTGGTTTAATGGCAATTAATTTATTTGAACATCTAGGAGTCAAGAAAATTTACCTAGCTGGAATTGACGGATATTCAGCGGAGGCACGGTTGAATTATGCGGATGAAAATTATATGTTTGAAATGAAACAACAAGTTCGTCATTTGATGAATGCTGGAATGCAAGAAGTGATTAATGATTACGCTCAAAAAGCGGATATTGAATTTGTCACTTCCTCAAACTTTAAAATTGGAGAACGGGTGGCATTAGATGTATAAAGCAGTAATTTTTGATTTGGATGGAACATTGATTGATACTTCAGAAGGAATTTTTAATTCTGTTAGATTTACGGAAGGGAAAATGGGACTTACCCCTTTACCAAATGAAAAGTTAGTAGAGTTTATTGGTCCTAAATTAATTGATTCTTATATGAAACAGTTTAATATAGATGAAAATACCGCTTCAAAAGCAGTAGTGATTCACCGTGAATACGGAGGCTCTAAAGGCGTTTATGAATCTTCTGCTTATTCAGGGATTAAAGAATTGATTATTGGATTGCATGAAAAAGGGATTAAGCTCGCTGTTGCGACAATGAAACCAGAGGAAATGGCTAAGAAAATTTTGGCATACTTTGATTTGACTCAGTATTTTGATGAAATTATCGGTATGGATACTGAGAACAAGAGAAATAAACCAATTAATATTGAAATTGCTTTAAAACGTATGTCTGTAGCAAATTCTGAAGCTATCATGGTGGGTGACAGTAACCACGATGCACAAGGAGCTAAAAAAGTTGGTGTTGCTTTTGTGGCAGTTACTTACGGTTTTGGGCTACAAAGTGAAAAAGAGTTAGTAGATAGTGCTCCAGTTCTTGTTATTCACGGAACAGATGAATTATCTAAAATTGAAGATTTTGTTGTTTCTCACGCGTAATTTATTGGTTCTTTGTCAAATGATGTGGGTGAGAAAACTGTAAGCGGGAAGTAACAAGGTATATTGGATAGAGATCAACCTCCGGTTATTCTTAAGATAATTCAGAATGATCGGAGGTTTTCAATATGCAAAAAATCCAAGACATCGTCCCGGTGAATATCCAACCAGATAATATTCGCCGCCATGATCCAGTTCAATCGTAAGCGTCCTATAGCACGGTGACTATCGTCCGCAGTTTTCTCCTGTCATACTTGAGACATCAAGAATGACAGGAGGATTTTTATTATGGATCAAATAGATATTGTCCCGATTCAATTCGCTGGTCGCGAACCAAGTCCGCAACATCCGCAACGTGCTAAAATTGCTGCACGTGTGAAGATTAGCGACTCTGAAATTACCATATACAACGGAATGGACAAGTACATCTTGTACAC
>JAISJD010000021.1 GCA_031261705.1 Lactobacillales bacterium | reverse complement strand
CGGCCTAAATAGCACAAAACGAAGTTTTAGACCTTCAAAACCAGCAAGTTGGCTCAAATTGGGAGAAATATGGCTCAGGCTCCGCCTGGGCATAACAGCCAAAACGCTTGCGTTTCGACCTATAAAATATTACGACCTGTATAGAAAACGGCTTCAGATTTAACCGATCAATAATGGATTTTAAATAGTCAACCATAATTAACACTTTTACTAAATTCCTCTTTTGGTGTGTAATTCACTGTGACGTTGAAAAAATGTGTTAAACTGTAAGTAGATTAGGATGAATATTTTCGCTTTTCGGCATGTTAAGCGAATTCTAAGAGAAGGATGTGATATAATATAGATATGAGTAAACAAGATGATATTAGAGATATAGTAAATTTGATTATCAAAGCGCAGTCTATTGGAACGAGAAATGGTTATAGAAATTTGCTGCAGCCAGGACTTGTAAAAGAGTTGATAATTGGTAAGATGCTTGGACATGAGGTTCATACAACAAAACATGATGCGGATGCTACTGA
The DNA here is from genome assembly GCA_031261705.1 of Lactobacillales bacterium. Taxonomy (GTDB): domain Bacteria; phylum Bacillota; class Bacilli; order Lactobacillales; family Streptococcaceae; genus JAISJD01. The sequence goes on along the minus strand of JAISJD010000021.1, from coordinate 2,604 downwards.
TCCAAATGACGCTTCAATCATGTATGAGTATTTATCTTGTTTCGAAGGGGGAACTTTTCAACTTGATAGAATGTTCAAATGTCCACCAGACAAAAGGGCTCAGTCACTAGAAAGAATTACTCGCAATAAGTTTGTGTATTGTGCGGTTTTCAATAAGTATTCCCCCCTTGAAGTTCTTGAGATTTATGAGGTTAATCCAAACATAATGCTGGCTGAGGCGGAAAGACAACTCGATGCAAGTTCAAATGATATTTCTCATATTGGATTTACCATAAAATGGGCAAGAGAAAATGGACGCAAGTTGTAAATTATGTTAAAAAATAAGAAAACATTCGATTTTTCAATTCTGACCAAAATCAGAGTTAAACATTTGCCACAATATCAAGTTTGGCATAATTTTATGTCAAAATATATTGATGATTCAATCATTTTTAGAAACTTGACAAAAAAAGAGAAGACTCAAATTCCTGAGGATTCTGTTTATGAATGTATTTTTGTTGCAAATTTAGTTATCTACAATACCTTAATTACAATATTGCAAAAACATGATTTCTCTAAAATAACCGAACCTCTTTTTGAGAGTGCTGTTTTATCCCTAAGTTATCCCGAAAGAGAACTGATCACTGAGGTGTCAAGCAATTATGCAAGTCTGGAGACTAATTATTATTCGTTATGCGAAGAGCTTTATAGAAAAATTACACCAAAGGGGTTTAGAAAAGTTTTGGGTGAATATTTTACGCCAATAGATTTTGCAGATAAGATTATTGAAGATATTCCAACCCCGCAACTAAATGACATTTGGATGGACAACTCGAGCGGTTACGGGTCATTTCTTTTTTCTTTTTTGAATAAATACGGAGTTGAAAATTATAAAAAATTTATTTGCATAGAAGTAAATCCTTTATCGTGCTTCATTACGAGAGCAGTTTTATGCCTCTCATACCTCAAGGATGATACTAAAGTACAAAATGCGAATATTTTTTGGGGTGACTCCTTGCTAAACGAAAATTATCATTTCGAAAATCAAACTATTTCTGTAGTTGGAGATTTTTCACAATTCTATAATAAGATTGATAGAATTACTGGAAACCCACCATGGGTTGCTTGGAAATCTCTTTCTTCGACCTATCAAAATTTAATAGGCGACAGTTGGAGATCGATGGGACTTTTTAAAACATCTGTATCACGAAAAAATATGGGGGCTTGCAATGACGATATTTCATCATATTTTACCTATTTTTCTATTGAGAATTTTTTGAATGATTCTGGAAAATTAAGATTTATTATTAACTCGTCTTTGTTTCTCAATAACACATCAGGAAGTGAATTTAGAAAATTCTTTATAGAAAAAAGTAATACACATTTTTGCGTTGAGTGGATTAATGATTATTCAAAATGCAAGTTAATTCCAGGTATAACGATTCCATATTGCGTGTTCGAGGCAACAAAAAATAAAAAAACGAATTTTCCAATTCAATATAACAAAAAGGTAGGTTCATTATCTCTGGGAGAAGAAAGCGAAAATATCTGCTTTGCTAACACTATGCCAGAGAGTAAATATAATCAATTTCAGGTTGTCTGTAAATCTAGTAAGAATTCTAAGAATATAGTAGGAAAAAATTCTTATAGAGCACGAGCCGGTGTTTGTACTTGGCTGAATGGCGCGTATTGGGTTTCAAAAAATTCTCAGTCAGGAGAGATGACGTCGGTTGAAAATCTGGGAAATTCTGGCAAGAAAAAGGTACAAATCTCTCAAGTAAACGTAAAGAGTGACTTAGTTTTTGATTTACTTCAAGCGAGAAATATCGAGAATTTTTATCAACCTAAGAATAGCATTGGTATTATTACTCCGCAGCAATCTAATAACTTAGCAAAACCAATCAAAGAGGATGAACTTGAAGACATCTCACCCGAATTACTAGAATATTTCTTAGGACTCAAAACTGATCTGCTTGGAAGAAGCGGATATAAAAAATTTCTGAAGGGACAACCATTTTATTCCTTGTATAATATTGGAGAATATACTAAAGCCCCAGTTAAACTAGGGTGGAAATTTATAGGAAAAGAATTTAGAACTTTTATTATACCGAATGCTGAGAGAATATTGCCAGATCTTAATGTTATGTACATACCATTTGAGAATATTGATGAAGCATATTACGTAATGGCAATTTTGAATTCCAGTTTAGTTTCTCAATATATCGAGACATCTTCTAACTGGACGATGTCGGCTGGGGTTATAAAGAATATCAACATTAAGAAATTCAACCCTAGGAACTCACTTCACGAAGATTTATCAAGTGGACAAAAATTGTTAATAGAAAATAATGAAAAATTTAATGCAGAGTTGCTTGTCAATAGTATTTGGTAATTTTTTAAAACAAATCTGATGGACTTGCCATGTTTAGATTTTAAGATATTTTACTAAGGTCATGAGAACATGGCTTCAACTAAGAAGAACTCAATAATTTCATGGTTTAAATATGTCGAAACGCAAGCGTTTTGGCTGTTATGCCCAGGCGGAGCCTGAGCCATATTTCTCCCAATTTGAGCCAACTTGCTGGTTTTGAAGGTCTAAAACTTCGTTTTGTGCTATTTAGGCCG
>JAISJD010000033.1 GCA_031261705.1 Lactobacillales bacterium | reverse complement strand
ACGACCAAAATTTTACAACATCTTGCGTTTCAATAATACGCCTCCATCTCCACAGTAAGCCAAAAACTAGTGTATAAAAGAATTTTGAGTAAGTGGCTAACTTACTATTGCAATTTGGGAGTTTTTTTATCTTTTTACTGTTCGACGAGTGGTTCCTTTGTTGCCAAAATTCACATCTTTAAAAGTTGTTAGTAATTCTTTATTATTCTTTGTCTTACGTAAAATTTGATTAAATTGTTCGCTAAAATCTAAAGCGTCCCCTGTCATATTGTTCCGTAGCTTCCAAGTTTCCTCTAGTTGTTCTGGACTCATGAGAAGTTCTTCCTTACGCGTACCAGATTTTTTAATATCAATTGCTGGGAAAATACGACGTTCAGCCAAGTCACGTGAAAGATGAAGCTCCATATTCCCAGTTCCTTTAAATTCTTCATAGATAACGTCATCCATACGGCTACCGGTGTCAACAAGCGCAGTCGCTAAAATGGTCAAACTACCACCCTCTTCAACGTTTCTCGCTGCGCCAAAGAATTTCTTCGGTTTGTAGAAAGAGGCGGGGTCAATTCCTCCTGAAAGGGTACGACCACTTGGCGGAATGACCAAGTTATAGGCACGCGCTAGACGAGTAATTGAGTCCATCAAGATAACAACATCACGCTTATCTTCCACAAGGCGCATAGCCCGTTCAAGCACAAGCTCAGCCACACGAGTATGATGAAGTGGTTCTTTATCAAAGGTTGAGGAAACGACTTCCCCTTTAATGCTCCGTTCCAAATCGGTCACTTCTTCTGGACGTTCATCAATCAAAAGAACAATTAATTCCACATCTGGATAGTTTGTTGTAATTCCATTTGCGACTTCTTTGATGATGCTTGTTTTCCCTGCTTTTGGCGGTGCGACTACTAGCCCACGCTGTCCAAAACCGACTGGGGCAAATAAATCAATCATACGTGTAGCAAGTCTACCAGAAGTCGTTTCTAACGTCATCATTTCTTCAGGATACAAAGCTGTTAAAGCTGGGAAATGATCCCGCGTTTTTGCTTCCTCTGGGTCACGCCCGTTAACACTTTCCACTTGCATTAAGCCATAATTTTTCTCACGACCTTTAGGTGGGCGTACCTTCCCAGAAACCAAGTCCCCTTCACGTAAACCAAAACGAGTAATTTGTGAATTAGAAACATAGACATCTTCTTCTGATTGAGAATAGTTAATCGGACGTAATAAGCCAAATGTTTCCGTTCTACCTGTTTCACGGTCACGTGTCGTAATTAAATCTAAGACACCCTCCATAATAAAGAATCCTTGTTTTTCAGCCTGCGCACGTAATATTGCTAAAGAAAGTTCCTTTTTGTTTAATTTTGAGTAATTCGTAATTTTAAACTCACGAGCGTAATTATAAATTTCTTTTAAAGTAATTCCTTCTAATTCCGCCATTGTTAAATAATCTGCCAAAAACTCTCACTCCTCTCATTTAGAAAATTTTTGTCTCAACAAAAATTTAGTTTTTTTCATCTTCTTCAACAAGCCTAATATCTGCACCTAAGCCTGTTAATTTATCAATAATATGGTCATAACCACGTAAAATAAATTCAACATTGAAAATTGTCGTTGTTCCTTTCGCCATGAGACCCGCCGTTACTAGACAAGCACCCGCTCGTAAATCAGAAGCTACAACTTCCGCTCCAGTCAGCTCGTTTGGTCCCTTCATAACAATCATGTTGCCCTCTACTTGAATATTTGCCCCCATACGAGCCAATTCAGGAACATGATTGATCCGTTTTTCATAAATCGTATCAATCAGCTCACCAGTTCCGTGTGCTTTAAGTAGTAAGGGAGTAATAGGTTGTTGTAAATCCGTTGCAAAACCGGGATATGGATAGGTCTTGATGTTCACCATTTTCAAATCATGAGACGGAAAAACTTCGATAGAATCCTCACGTATCGTCATTTCTACACCCATTTCTTGAAGCTTGGCGATAAAGCTTTCTAAATGTTCATAGATGACGTTTTTCACTACGACGCCCTCTCCTAGCGCTGCTGCCATCGCAAGGTATGTACCCGCTTCAATTCTATCAGGAACTACTGAATGACGTGTCCCATGAAGCTCCTCTACGCCGTCAATCCGAATCTCATCCGTTCCTGCCCCACGCACGACAGCTCCCATGTTATTAAGAAGTGTTGCTACGTCAATGATTTCAGGCTCACGAGCTGCATTTTCAATCACTGTTCGCCCCTTTGCCTTAACTGCTGCCAACATAATATTAATCGTTGCGCCCACGGAAACGTTATCCATAAAGATATGGTTGGCTTTTAACCCCTCTTCCCCTGCTCGTAAATACATCGCACCATATTCATTCCGCACGTCTGCACCAAGCGCCGCAAACCCTTTAACATGTAAATCAATCGGTCGGGGACCTAGATTACAACCACCAGGAAGTCCGACCACTGCTTCACCGAATTTTCCAAGCAACGCACCCATAAAGTAGTAGGAAGCTCGTAAGGAATTAATTTTTCCATGTGGCATCGGAATAGATTGCACTTCTGTTGGGTCAATCATCATGGTTTCTCCAACATGCTCAACCTTGGCACCCATGATTTCCAAAATTTCCTTTAGTGAATCAACATCACTAATGTCCGGTACACCCTCTAGTATCACGGGACTATCGGCTAAAATCGCCGCAGGAATTAATGCAACAACAGAATTTTTAGCGCCACTAATCGTTATCTCACCCTTTAGTGGACGATTCCCATTAATCACAATTTTTTTCATGATTTTTATTCACTCTTTCAATATATATATTTATCTATCATAATTTTCATCTTCAAATACTTCTTTCAGACTGTTGTGCAAAAGAACACAACTCGAGTAATTTTACCATAATTTATAAAGAAAATAAATAAGAAGTCTTGTGAATTTCCTTGATGAAATTTATTCGGAAAAAAGAAAAAGAGGATGAAAATTCACCCTCAAAAATTTCGTTGATTCATAAAAATTTTATTTTACTTTTTAGGCGGGAAACTAAAGCTTGAGGCGTCTAGTGCCTTCATACTTCCATCTTTCAATTGAGCATACGTATGTGTCGTAAACAAACCTGTTTCCTGATGCTTGATAATGTCAAAATTAAGCTCATAGGTTCCATTTGAAAGCTTTGTTGCTTTATACCAAACAATGTCATTTTGACCATTTACATTGCCCCAAGTTGGATAATAAACATCCGTAATGAAATTTGTTTCTCCGTCGACTTTTGTGCTTAATTTATACATGTTTCCATTATTGGTAACTGTTGTTTTCCCAGTAATTTTCGGTACTAAATTAACATCACCCGCATTTATTGCTGTACTTATTCCATTTTTCCCATACAAGTACGCATGCACATGATACACTGCTAATTTATTTTGATGATTTTTAATAGTCACGCTTGCCTTATAAGTCCCATCAGACTGTTTAACCGCATCGTACCATTTGATATTGCTTTGATTTCTTTCAGACCATACTGGAACTGAAACTCTCTCTACACCAGATTTCACCTGAGTTGGTTTAACAATTACATCAAAGGATCCATTAGATTTATCAATACTTTTCACTTCTGGAGTAAACTTCGGTGCATCAATCGTAAATGTACTTGAATTTAGGAAAACCATTTCTCCATCTGAAGTTAAAGCATAGGTGTGATTATTATAGACACCCGCCGTTTTATGACGTTTAATCTCAACATTTGATTGATAAGAATTGCCATTTTTTTCAGAAACATACCAGACAATGTCATCTTGTCCACCTTGTTCACTCCATACTGCATGATAAATTTTAGTGACTTTCTTATTTAATTGATGAACATCTGTTTTAGCTGTAACTTTCATATCAGATTTTTCTGCATCATTATTTGTTGTTTTTCCTGCAATATTCATATTAATCGTTCCAATACTGATGCCACTTTGTAACCCAGATGAAGAATAGGCATAAACATGTACACTATAATCACCCACACTTTTATGATTATCTAAATTAACAGTCACTTTATAAGTTCCATCTGATTGTTTTGTTGCTCGGTACCATTTAATATCATCTTGTCCATTTCTATTTGACCAAACAGGAACTTCCACCTTATCAAGAGCAACTTTATTTTGTGGTTTAACAATCACATCAAAAGTTCCATCCACTCGATTAATGTTTTTAATTTCAGCATTAATTTTTGGACCTTCTATATTAATGGTTTTTGCATCCACAAATACCATTTCACCATCTGCAAGTTGAGCATAAGTATGAATATTATAAATCCCTGCAGTTTTATGACGACGAATATCTGTTGTTGTTTCATAATTTGCACCCGATGGATTGGCAACATACCAGACAAGATCATCTTGTCCGTCTTTTTCGCTCCACACCGCATGGTAAATCCGACTAATTTTACTATTCAATTGGCTGATATTCGTCGTTGAAACAAAACTACTTCCAGTGGCAGAAGAACCATTTACAGTCGTTTTTCCAGCAATAGTTAAGCTTGCTGTTCCAACTACTATTCCAGCTTGAATCCCATCTGTAGAGGTTGCATAAGCGTGAACGTTAAACACACCTATATGCTTATGATTCTTGATGTCTACCGTTACTTTATAGGTCCCATCTGTTTGTTTTATTGCACTGTACCACTTAATATCGTCTTGACCATTTTTACTTGACCAGACAGGTACTTCAACTTTTTTTAATGGGATACTATTCTGTGGTTTGATAATCACATCAAAGGTTCCATTCGCCTTGTTGATATTTTTTATTTCTCCATTAATTTTTGGCTCATTCATTTCTACATCAAAATAGTCAGCGCCTAAGCCAATTTTACTCCCATCTGTTAGTTCAGCATAGGTATGAACAGTATATCTACCACTTGTTTTATGCTTAGACAAATCAACAGTTGTTTGCCATACATTTCCATTTTTAGAAGCTGGATACCAGATTAGGTCGTCTTGTCCATTTTTATCACTCCATATTGCATGATAAATTGATTTTATTTTATATCCACCTTGTGAACTAATGGTTGTTTTTACTGAGTATCCATTCTGAGTTTCTATTTTTGTGCTTGCACTAATTGGTGTTAAATTGACAACTACTGAATTACTAATTTCAATTTCAGTTTGTTGCCCATTTTGCCCAATTGCATTCGCACGAACGAAATAAGTACCATTTTTAAACCCATGATTTTCCACACTAATAGCGGCTTTGTAAATATCATTTCCCTGTGAAGTAGCTTTATAAGTTTTCCAGCTACTTTCTGATGAATGACGAACCAAGATATTCACACTAGATATGCCTAAAGTAGCCGCTGCTTTCACATTGACAGAAAAAGTCCCTAGGGTAGGATTTAAATTGACTACTCCACTTTCTTCTTTTGAAATAGTTGGCGGAGTCATATCTCCTGCGGCCGAACCAAACATCCCACCATAATCCACATTCGTATCAATAAATTCTCCTCTACTTAGTCCACGGTGAATGTAAGAAGAAGAAAATTGCCAAGAAGCATACGCAGTGTTTTGTAGATTGTCTTTTGACGGCTTCCCGTATAAATATTGTGCTGCCCAAATATTTTTTGCCCCTAGAAAACGAGGCTCCATTGATGCAGTGTAGTCCCCTATCCAACTTACCGAACAATAATGCTTTACTGTATTAAAACCTAGTTCATTTAATCTTGTCTTGAAAGCTAGAGAAGTCTGCGTTGCGTCCACTGTTAAAGGAGACATTTTTGGATCTTCCGCATCGTTTACCATAACCGTATTTTTAGGTAATCCCAATTGATTGGCAAAATCAGCAAAATACTTCGCTTCATTTCTAGCACTGCTTTCAGAATTAAAGGTACTATAATGATAGACTGCCACTTGAAGTCCTGCCGCTCTCGCCCTAGAAATTTGCTCCTGTGCATAAGGGTTTTGGTAAGTGGTACCTTCAGTCAATTTGACGACAACCCCTTTTACCCCACTATTCTTTAAAACTTTATAATCATTCGCTGTTAACCAATATTGATAGCTTGCTATGTCAATGAAATCATGATTTGGTAATGAAGGATCATCCGAGTAAATGGTTGAGGGTTCTAAAGAGCGAAGCATCGCTGCTCGTCCTGTTGGAGCTTCATACATTTTTGTAATAGCTTCTTTCGTTGCTTTCACACTTATGGATTTCCCTGAAGCGTAAAATCCCATTGGAATATTGGTAGATTCTTCTGCTGGCACACTTTCAGGAATTTCTTCATCAGCACTCGTTTCTATATCATTCGATTCAATTGCAGGATTGGCAATCATTTTTCCTACTTCACTCTTGGCGTCATCCTCTTTTGTAACGACTTCCTGAGAGGTTTCCGTCTCTGAATTTTCAATTGCTAGAGCAGTCATATTGTTTAATAAGACACTGCCTACTAGTAAGTACGAAGCTAATTTTTTCTTCATTTTTCACACTCCTTTACTTCTTAATCCCCCAAATATTTAATATAACATTAAAATAGTTATATCCACCTTTAATAATAACACGTTTCAAATAATATTCAAACTAATCCTTAAAGTTCTGCTCATCAAAAAACTTATTTTTTATGAAATAAAAAAAGAAAAGCCACGGAATTTCAACTTCTAAAAAGTGAAAATTTCATGACTTTCTTCTTTATAAATAGGTAGAAAACCTTTATTTTCTACTATTGTAACCGTTTCTTTTTTAATTTTGTATTCTTTTCTCTTTTCAATACTTTCTTTTAAATTGAATAATACAATTTAAAAACAACGGCTGTTTTTATTTAAATAACAATAATCTTATTAAACACGGGTTTCAGAAATAATTTCATACATTTTGCTAGCATCTTCTTTTTTCGTTGAATCATGAAGTGCTAACACTTTTATTTCTAAAATTTTATTTCCAAATTGAATCCGCACCAAATCATTCACTTTTAGCATACTAGATGATTTTGCAAGAATCCCATTCACCTGAATCCTTCCCTTATCCGCAACTTCTTTTGCAACGGTACGACGTTTAATAATTCGTGAGACTTTTAAAAATTTATCTAAGCGCATAATTTTCTCCTTTATCCATTATTTAAACCACTTCACTATTTTTTTGCCAAATGGAATAGCGAGCCATTCTCCCTTGGAATACACCTTGAATAGAAGTAGAGAACTAACAAAAGCAATCACTCCAAGAACAACACCCAAAATCGCTAATAGTAAGGTCATCAACCGACTGGAGTTTACAGGAACTAGCCAATGATAGATGAAAAGCACCAAGCTCATTCCTATTAAACTTCCTCCTATTTTTCCTAAAAACGAAAAACGAACCTTGTACATTTTCCCATGAAAGTAAAGTAATAGCAAGGTCACACAAAGAGAAATCACTGTAGAAAGACTGCCGCCAAATTCTTTGAAATGAACGGTTAGTGTGTAGGTCAATAGCACTTTCAATAAAATTCCCACAGCAGCGGCAAAAATAGGGTATCGAAACTGATTTTTACTTTGAAAAATACTTTGATACGCTTGAATTAGCGCCATTAGGAAAATAGCTACCAAATAGACACTTAATACAGCATTTAGCTTATCATCTTCAAACAAGGTATAATTCACATAGGGTAAAAGTAAAATTAAACCAACTGTAGCCGCACTTGAAAAAGTAATGGTTAATTTTAGATATAACTCAACATTTTCTTTAAAGAACTTTTTATTTCTTTCCACAAAATTTTTCGTTAATGTCGGCAAAAAACTAGAGCTTAAAGCCAAAGCGATGACTAATCCAAGCTGCACAAGCGGTTGCCCACGGTCATAGATTCCTTTGGTTATTTGAGCTTCCGTTTCGGAAAAGCCAATACGCACCAAGGCATTCTTTAGCGTAAATGAATCCACTAATTGCATGAGAACTAATAAGCCACTATAAATCGACAACGTACCACCCTCAAAAATTAATCGTTTGAGAATGTTTTTCCCAGACACTTTCACTTTATTCATTGCAAAGAAATTAGGAACAACTGGAGCTTTTCTATTATAAAAAAGTAACACAACGAGCGCTGCTAAGCCACCAACGAGGGCTCCTGACATCGCCACCGTTCCAGTATGGTAAATTGACCAGCCATAATAAGCAAAACTATATGCGGCAAGCCAAATAATCGAAACACGTAAGAATTGTTCAACAACTTGTGAAACACCAGTCGGCATCATGTAAAGATTTCCTTGAAAAGTCCCACGTAATATAGCAAGCGGTGGAATTAGCAAGAAACTCAAGGAGCTGACCTGAATAAGCGGTTGGAGCTTGGCGTTTCCCATGAAATGCGCAATCACTTCACTTCCAAAAAAGGTGCCTATCCATAAAAACACTGACATAATTGTGATGTAGACAAAAAGTTTCCTCAAAACTACTTTTTGCTCCTCCGCTGTTTCATGCTCCACCACCATTTTGGAAATAAACATCGGTAACCCCGTCAAAGCCAAAGTCATCGCAATACCGTAAATGGGATAAACCTGTTGATAAACATAAAAACCAGCATCTCCGACCAGATTTTGATAAGGAACTCGGTACATCGCCGCTAAAATTTTCGCAATGAATGAGGTAATCGTTAAAATCGTTGCACCCTGCACCGTTCTTTTCATTCCTTTTGAACTCATGATTGACCTCAACCCCTTAGTCTTTCTTCACCACATGTTTTTGTTTTCTCAAGGCTTCAACAAACATTGAAACTTCCTGAAGCCAAACAGCAGGCGCCATTGTTTTTGGTATGGATAAATGAATCGTCATCTTTTCTTTTTCAACACCTAATGTTGCTTTTAGCTTGGTCGCACTTAATGCTTCAAAAATTTGTTCCGCAAGATAGGTTCTCGTACCAGCCTTACTTAATACAAGTGAAATATCTTCTTTCCTACGACGAATGGTTTCTAGTAGTGCACGATCTCCGTCCATTTTAATATGCCCAACCGTCAATAAGTTAGCAACTTCATCGGGATATTCTCCAAAGCGGTCGAGTAAATCAGCCTCTAGCTCGTCATACATGTCTTGATTTTCAAGAGAACGAATACGTTTGTAAATTTCAATTTTTTGTCGTTCATCATGGATATACTCGGCTGGAATATAAGCATCAATGCCCAAATCAATTTCAACATTGGTGCGTGGGTCGAGATTTTCTTTTCCTTGCTTTCTTGCTACCGCTTCTTCCAACATTTGCGCATACATATCAAAACCGACCGCATCAATAAAGCCATGCTGTTGGGCACCTAATAAATTTCCCGCCCCACGAATAGATAAATCACGCATGGCAATCTTAAAGCCTGAACCAAGCTCTGTAAAATCTTTGATTGCTTGCAAACGTTTTTCACTAACTTCATTTAAAACCTTTTGAGGTTGATACATGAAATACGCATAGGCTACTCGGTTGGAACGCCCCACACGTCCACGTAATTGATAAAGGGTCGATAACCCCATATAATCCGCATTTTCAACAAAAATCGTATTGGCATTAGAAATATCTACCCCTGTTTCGATAATTGTTGTCGTTACCAGAACGTCATATTGTCCCTCAATGAAATCAAGGAGAATATTTTCTAATTGAACCTCTGTCATTTGTCCGTGTGCAAAGGCAACTCGGGCATCTGGCACAAGTGCTTGAATTTCATCAACCTTTTGCTCAATGGTTTCAACTCGATTATAAAGGTAAAAAACTTGTCCACCACGCGCCATTTCACGATGAATCGCTTCTCGTATTGCCCCTGGGTTATTTTCCATCACATAGGTTTGTACGGGATAACGATTTGCTGGAGGTGTTTCAATGACGGATAAATCACGCACACCCAGCATAGACATATGAAGTGTCCGTGGAATTGGTGTCGCCGTCAACGTTAGTACATCTACTTGTGAACGAAGCTGTTTCAAGCGTTCCTTATGCTTTACACCAAAACGCTGTTCTTCATCAATAATCAACAAGCCAATATCAGAAAAATCAACGTCCTGTGACAGTAAGCGATGCGTTCCTACGACAATATCAATCTGTCCATGTTTTAATTGTTCCAATGTTTCATTTTGCTGTTTCTTCGTTCTAAAACGGCTCAACAAGCCGACATTCACTGGAAAACCTTCAAAACGCTCAATCATTGTTTCATAATGTTGCTGTGCTAGAATGGTTGTTGGCACCAGAAAGGCTACTTGTTTATTGTCTTGCAGTGCTTTGAATGCCGCACGGAGCGCAACTTCTGTTTTCCCAAAGCCCACATCTCCGACAAGTAAGCGATCCATTGGGCGAGTTTTTTCCATATCTTTTTTAATTTCATAGGTGGAGCGTAGCTGATCTTCTGTTTCCGTATACGCAAAGGCATCTTCAAATTCTTTTTGATATTCGTCATCAGGTGAAAAGGCAAATCCTTTTTCTGACTCCCGTTTAGCATAGAGAGCGATTAAATCATCGGCAATATCCTCTACCTGTTTGGAAACCTTTGATTTCGTCTTATGCCACTTACTATCACTTAATTTATTAACTCTCGGAGTTTTTCCGTCACTCGCTGTATATTTAGAAATTAACGTTAACTGTGTCACTGGGATGAAGAGTTTATCGTCATTTTGATAAAGAATCGTCATGTAGTCTTGGTGAACCCCGTCGACTGCAATAGTTTCCATACCAATATATTTCCCAATCCCATGATTTGCATGAACCACATAGTCGCCAACTTTTAACTCATTATAAGATTTCAGCCGTTCTGCATTGGAAATGGTTTGACGTCTTGCACGTTTTTTTGTCGTATGATGAAAAATTTCTCTTTCGGTTATCGCCACTAATTTTTCGCTAATAAGTTCAAAACCAGCTTGTAAATTTCCTTCGATAATTTGAATTTTCCCGTCAATTAATTCATCGGGTTCTGTCAGAGCCGCCACAATGTCGAAATCACGAAACATCTCATCCACTTTTTGAATACGTTCCTCTGTTGGCACAAATACAACTACTGTATTTTTATTTTTTGCCCAGCGATCCATTTCTGCTTTTAACAGAGGCATTTGTCCAAAGAATTGTTGCATCGCATGGTTCGTAAAATTATAAATCGCATCAAAGCGTAAATTTCCCATGCCTTTTTGGAACAATGAGAAGAATGTCGTACTTTGTCGTGTGTTTTTCACCAACTCATGAAAATCAGCGCCAAATGCTTGTTCACTAAAGACACGCAATTCTTCAATCTTCATGGTGTGCCATTCCGCTTCCTCACGGAGAATTTCCCGCTCGGTTTCTTGAATGCGACCATAATCATCCACAAAGATAAGCGTATCCTTGGAGAAATAATCAAATAAGGTAGCTTTTTCTTGGTACAAGAAATCTGTATATAAATTCGCTACTTCTGAAGGATGTCCTTCCTGCCACTGACTGATTAATTGTCCAAAATATTCCTCAATGAACGTTCTATCCGTTTTGTCCTCTGTGACTGCCAAACGTTTTTCCAAGGCTTCTTCTAGCAATGGAATCCCCTTTTGTAAATTTTCAGAGGAGAAAACTAGTTCTGTCGCAGGTGAAATCGTAACCTCTTGAATATTTTCCACCGAGCGCTGCGTTTCTGCATTGAAAAAACGCATGGAGTCAATTTCCACATCAAATAATTCCACCCGCACTGGATACTCTGTATTAAGTGGATAAACGTCAATAATACTGCCACGAATACTAAATTCCCCTGGACGCCCCACCATCTGCTGACGGTCGTAGCCTGCTAAAACTAATTGCTTAGCTAAATGTTCAAGGTCTAGATCCGTTCCAATCTTCCAATGAAGCTGTGCCTCCTGCCAAGTCTTTTTACTAGGTAAAAATTTCCGGATTCCCGCCACTGGAACAACCAATATTCCCGATTCATCAGAAATCAAAAAATTAAGTGCTTCAATTCTATCTGCACGTGCTTCCGGAGAGGCAAATGCCATTTCTGCCGACATGACCTCATCCACTGGAAACATGTGCACTTGTTCTTGTGAAAGCATATTTCTAAAATCTTCTACCACCTGATGCGCATAATAAAGATTAGGTGTCACAACAATGATTTTTTTCGACCATTCATCAAGACTGGTTGCCATGACTAAATTCTTCGCTGAACCTGATAAACCTGTTATCAGCTGTCTGCGAGTGGAAGAAAAGCCTTTTTGCCAGTCATTCACAAGACTGCTTTGTCGTATTTTTTCTATAATGTTCAAGGTTTTTCCTCACTTTCTACTATATAAAGAACGATTAATTAAACTTATTCATTGTATCGACAAAATCATTGCCACTCGCCCAATAAGTCACAGCATCTCCTGCCTTCTTCACGGCAATCAGCATATCCTCATGCGTTTCTTTAGGAAATTTACTTAGCACATGATTAACCACCGTCATTCCTTTTTGCGGACGACCAATCCCAATTTTCACCCGTTTGAACTCCTGCGTACCAATGTGACTAATAATACTCTTAATCCCATTATGACCGCCCGCACTCCCTTTTTGGCGCAAGCGTAATTTTCCTAAATCCATATCTAAATCGTCATAAATGACGACTAAATCTTCCACAGGGATATTAAAATAAGTCAATAGCGGTCCTACTGCGCGACCTGAATCGTTCATAAAAGTAGTCGGTTTCACTAATAGTATTTTTTCCGTACCCTCACGATATTCCGCAATATCCGCCTCAAAAGTTTTATTATAAGAAAAGCGAACGCCTGCACGATACGCCAATTCATCTAAAGTTATAAAACCAATATTATGTTTTGTTTCACTATATTTCGTTCCCGGATTTCCGAGACCTACAATCATTTTTGTCATTTTCCTACTCCATTTCCAATAATTCTGGTAAATTGAAATTTTCAACGCTTTTTAAACAATTTATCAAGCCATAACGCACAAAATGCCGGCAAGCATAAGCTACCCGGTGTTTGTTGTTCAATTTTTTGTCATGTTTAGTATAGCACAGACCAACGAAAAAAGTGAGAGGTACGGTCAATTTCAAAAAATTTCTGAAACTCTCTGATATTTTTCTGAAATTAGAGGGTCTATAAATGACATATTTGTGAAAAAATGTTACTATTACTCTGTTAATTAAACAATTTCGAGAGGAATGATTTTAAAATGTCAGACAGCAAACAACACAAAAAAGTTATCCTAGTCGGTGATGGTGCGGTAGGTTCTTCATACGCTTTTGCATTAGTAACTCAAGGTATCGCACAAGAATTAGGTATCGTTGATATCTTTAAAGAAAAAACTGAAGGTGATGCGCTTGATTTATCTCATGCGTTAGCATTTACTTCACCTAAGAAAATCTATTCAGCGACTTACGCTGATGCACACGATGCAGACTTAGTTGTTTTGACAGCAGGTGCTCCACAAAAACCAGGTGAAACTCGTTTAGACCTAGTTGAAAAAAACCTGCGTATCAATAAAGATGTTGTAACACAAATCGTTGACTCTGGTTTTAATGGTATCTTCTTAGTTGCTGCCAACCCAGTAGATATTTTGACTTACTCAACATGGAAATTCTCAGGTTTCCCTAAAGAGCGCGTTATCGGTTCAGGTACTTCACTTGATTCCGCTCGTTTCCGTCAAGCGTTATCAGAAAAAGTTGACGTTGACGCTCGTTCAGTCCACGCTTATATCATGGGTGAACATGGTGACTCAGAATTTGCCGTATGGTCACATGCAAATGTAGCCGGTGTAAAATTAGAAGACTGGTTAAAAGATAAAGATTTAGACGATCAAGACTTAGTTGATTTATTCATCTCAGTTCGTGACGCTGCTTATACAATCATCGAAAAGAAAGGCGCAACTTACTACGGTATTGCGGTTGCCTTAGCTCGTATTACTAAAGCTATCTTAGATGATGAACATGCAGTATTACCATTATCTGTTTACATGGAAGGCCAATATGGTATCAATGGCGTATTTATCGGTGCTCCAGCAGTTGTTACTGCTCATGGTATCCAACATATCGTTCCAATTCCATTGAATGACCATGAATCACAACAAATGGCTGCTTCAGCGAAACAATTGAAGAGCATTATTGAAGAAGCGTTCTCAAAACCAGAATTTGCTGATGCTGCGAAACAATAATTGATTAGAACTTTCATCTGCTCATTTTTATGGGCAGATTTTTTATTTCATTTTTTCAAATCTAGCCCCATAAAAAGCGGTTTATATTCTCTTTACTTTTATCAACTTCGGGTTTATACTCGAGCTGACTAATGCAACAAAGGAATGGAGTGAGATAAATGAAAAAGGAAAAAGTGAAAGTTATTCAGTATGGTTGTGGAAAAATGGCAAAGGTAATCATTCGTTATTTGTTGGAGCATAATGCTGAAATTGTCGGAGCAATTGACACAAATCCCGAAGTCGTAGGAAAAGACATCGGTGAATTTGCAAATCTAGGTTATCTTACTGGGGTAAAAATCAGCAGTAATGCAGATGAAGTTTTTGCCTCATGCAAAGCAGATATTGCCGTCGTCACGATTTTCAGCTATATCAGTGACATGTATCCTTTCTTTGAAAAATGTGCGGAAAATAATGTAAACGTTATCTCCACTTGTGAGGAAGCTATCTATCCTTGGAATACCGCAACGGGAGATACCAACCGCTTAGACCGTCTAGCAATCGACCATGAAATCACGATTACAGGTAGCGGCATGCAGGATATTTACTGGAATAATCTGATATATACCGTAGCGGGTGGCGTAAACAAGATTCGTAAAATCGAAGGAGCGGTAAGCTACAATGTTGAGGATTACGGACTAGCTTTAGCAGAAGCGCATGGAGCTGGTTATGATTTAGAAAAATTTGATAAAGAAATTGCTCAAGCAGAAAGTTTCCCTTCTTATGTTTGGAACTCTGGCGAAGCAATTTGCGCAAAATTCAATTGGACGATTCAATCAATTACTCAAAAAAGTATTCCAGTGACACTTGACGAGGATATTTATTCTGAAACACTTGGAAAAACAATCCCAGCTGGTAATGCTATCGGCATGTCCGCAGTGGTAAATATCAAAACTTACCAAGGGGTAGAGCTTGAATTGCAATGTATCGGAAAAGTTTATAGAAAAGACGATGGAGATATGTGCGACTGGAAGATTTTAGGAGAACCTGATGTCATCTTCAGTGTAGAAAAACCTGATACAGTAGCACATACCTGTGCCACGATTGTCAATCGAATTCCAACTATTCTTTCTGCTCCAGCGGGATTTTATACTGCTGAAAAAATTGAAAACCTTCAATATTTAACCTATCCAATAAACATTTATTTAGACTAACAAAAAGCGCATGAAATTCGTTTTTACTACGAACTTCATGCGACTTTTTTATTTTTTTAAATGATAAGAATAGTTCGCCACAACAATGTGTTCACGCCAGCTTAAATAGTAACGAATGCGCAAACTTGTTTGATTGTGCAAAATCTGTTGCCAACGTCGATTAGGTACAAAGGACGGTACCAAGACGGTTGTCGTATAGTTATGCTTCATCGCATTTTTGCTTACCAAATCTACATAGCGGACAACTGGCCCAACAATCGAACGGTAACTTGAATGAACAACGGACAAACGGACATCTGGAAAATGCTCTGAAAACTCTTTACGAATTTCTTCTTCCTTCGTCTTATTTTCATCGGTTGCAACATGCATTGCAATCACATGATCACCAATGGAGCGCGCATAGTTAATCGCCCCAATATCCACCTGTGTCACATTCCCAACTAAAACAATCACCGTATTTCCAGAAAATTCATGCTCATCGACTTCATCACGTAAACGAAGCTGTTCTGCCACTCGAACATAATGCTCATGAATCCGATAGAAAATATAAAGTAAAATCGGCATGATAATAAAGAAAGGCCAAATGTCCCCAATACGAAAGGCAAACAGAATCACAATAATCGCATAAGAGATAAACGCGCCTATCATATTGGCAATCGATTTTCCAAACCATTTCTTCCCAGCGTTTTTCTTCCAGTGAACGACCATCCCCGTTTGAGATAACGCAAACGGAATGAACACCCCAATAGAATACAGTGGAATCAAGCGCTCTGTTGACCCTTGGAAAATAAACAATAGGAAAATCGCTCCAAACGCCAATGTCATAATCCCATTAGAAAAGCCAAGCCGGTCACCACGTTCCATATACATATGAGGCATATACTTATCTTTTGCTAAGTTATAGCTCAACATTGGAAAGGCAGAGAAACCAGTATTAGCCGCAACAGCTAAAATCATCGCCGTTGCAAATTGGAAAATGTAAAACAGAATATTATGTCCGAACACTCCACTTGCCACTTGAGAAAGCACCGTCACTGACTTTTCAGGTACTATACCCAACCAGTAGTTCAAAAATGTAATCCCGACAAAGAAAAAGCCGAGAATTGTCGCCATCATTGTCAATGTTGCTGCCGCATTTTTTGCTCGCGGTTGTTTGAAAAACGGAACGGCGTTACTAATCGCTTCCACCCCAGTTAATGAGGCAGAACCGGAAGAAAACGCACGTAATATCAAAGCAATTCCAATACCTGGAACTACTGCTCCGACATGCGACGTCGCATGATAAGGCAAGATACCCGTCGCTATCTTAAACACTCCAACAAGAATCAGCAAGGTAATAATCGCAATAAAACAATAAACTGGGAACATTAAAATACTAGCTGACTCACGCATCCCACGTAAATTCATCAACATGATGAGTAATACAATCGTGACCGAAATTGCCACCTGATGCTCATAAAGAGCGGGAATTGCCGAAGTAATTGCTTCTGCTCCAGCAGATACGGATACTGCTACCGTCAACATATAATCAATCAAGAGTGAACCTCCTGAGATTAAACCAAAATTCTTTCCAAGGTTTTCACTACTTACCACATACGCTCCACCACCATGAGGATACGCATGGATAATCTGGCGATAAGAAAGCGTTAAAGAAATTAATAGAATAATCACTCCAAGAGCAATTGGTAATGAATACCAAATAGCTGCAGTAGAAAGCGTCACTAAGACTAATACAATTTGTTCTGTCCCGTAAGCAACAGAAGAAAGAGCATCGCTTGAAAGCATTGCAAGTGCCGCAAATTTACTTAATTTGTGGTCATCATTTTGGGCTGATTTCAGTGGTTTCCCAACCAAAAAACGTTTTAAATAGTCCATAATTCTTCTCCTATTTACTCCTAAAATAAAAGTTTAAGATTTTATTAATCTTACATAATGAGATATTACTCTTGCCCTTAATTTTTGTCAAAGAAAAGTCTATTTATGAAAAATCAATGGAAAATATGACTTTCTTCTGCACGTTCCCCGACTTTTTTAGCCAGTGGAGCAATGAGTGGAGCAGCCAATACACCAAAGACACTCGCACCTATTCCGACAACTAATAACTTTAGGATAAATCCGATAGTATTTGGCCAATAAATCCCACCAGTCGACTCACGTAAGAGATTCACCGCATGAGTAAATGGTAAGTAGGGGTTAATCAATTGGAAGAAGTCTCCCGACAACACAATCGGGAAGTTTCCGCCACCGCCAGAAATGGAAAGAACGAGAATGATAATCGCAATTCCTTTCCCGACATTTCCAAACATCCCGACAAGCATGTAGATAAGTGACATAAAGACAAATGAAATGAACAGGGCAAACACGAGCTCATAAACAGGGTTTTCTACATAAGTATGCAGAATAAAGAGATTTCCGAGTGTCACAATCAATGCTTGACCTAAACCAACTAATGCAAATGTAGAAAAACGAGTAAGGTACATTTCTCGCTTACTAAAGCCTTTCATGCCTTTTTCTAGATAGAAGTCTGTTCCCGCAATACTTGAAAATAGCACTGCCCCCACCCAAAGCGCTAACGCAGTATAAAACGGTGTACTTGCTGAACCATAATTTGGAATAGGGTACATTTTAGAAGTTTCAACCTTTACAGGATGGGCAAAGAAATCACTTTCCTTATTTGCATCTAGCTTTAAGAGTTTGATTAATTCCTCTAAATCCACCTCTTTTTCGCCCTCACGGATAGCTTTCGCGGCTTTTTGAATGCCTTGTTTTAACATCGGCCAATCTTCTTTAATCAATGTACTTGAGGTATTCACTGCTTTTGAAATCTCAGGCATTTTTTTATTGACCACTGCTAAGGTCATTGTCATTTCTTGTTTTAAACTTGGCCAATCATTTTGGATAAACTCACTGGCTTTTGCAAGCTTGGCTTCGGCGGTTGGTAAGTCATTTTGATACAAACTAACCCCCTTATTAATCCCACCGATAATATCGTTCATATGTCCGTTAAGAAGCGCATCTGCGTCCTTCACTTCCTCACGTAACATAGGCATTTGTGCACGATATTTTTTCAACATGCTTATTGCATCGGTTAGCGTACTCTCTGTGCTAGATAGTAACTTTTGGTAATCAATTGCTTGCGCTTTATCCAGTAGCGATTTTGCAGAGGATAAGTCCGTTTGAAGTTGGTCAACAAGTGCCGCTACCTGTTGGCTAATTGCCTGAATATCAATACTATTTGCAAAACTATTGATATTATTCGCAAGCTCATTAATGTCTGACAATGTCGATTGAATCTCTTCAACCGAAAGCTTATCGAAATTATCCACTAAATATTGTGTGCGCTGTTGCAAACGATCCACGTTGGTTTTTAGGGTTTGCAAAGTAGCAATGGTTTGCTCTAACACCGTGGAATGCGCTGTTTCTTGTAAATTTTGTAGTGTTGTAATTAAAGAGGACAACATATTTTGTTGAGCTTTCACAATTTCATTTAGACGATTAACCAGTTCTCCCAACTGTTCTCGTTCGCTATCGGTTAGTTGATTGTCTTCTAGTAATTGATTTATTGCACTTGTAATCGTTGCAATATTCTTGGAAATATTTTTAACTAATTCCAAATTCGTCGCAATCGTTGCGGTAATACTTGGCAAACTTTCTTTAATCTTCGCAAGCGCTTGATCGGTTAAATCAATCATCGAACGAGCATCTCCCGCTAGTTTTTCTACTGTTGGTAAGACATTTTCCGCTTGCTTCAAAATCGTTAATGCGGTTTGTGACTCATCAATCGCTCCATCCATCGTTTTTTCTATCTTATCCATGTCGGAATTTACCATAGCTAGCTGTTTGCCCGCATTCTCAATTTCTGGAATTTTCTTTTGAACAGTTAAAATAACCGCTGCCTGCCTATTAAATTCTGGCACTTTTCCATTGAGTGCGACGACCTTTTCACCTAATTTATCCACTTCGGGTAAGTAGTCTGCAAATTCATTGACCTGTGCTAGCTTGCTTTCAATAGTTGGTAACTGTGCCTGAATAGAAAGAACCTTATTCGCATAATTATCGTATTCATCTAAATTAGCATCCGCAGTTAAAATCACATTCTTTACTTTGTTAATGCTAATTAAATTGCTCTCTAAATCGACCCCAATCTGATTAAACACATTCATTAAAGTATCACTAGCTGTCTTAGTAAATTCTTCTGAAATTTGTCCCTGTAAAGATTCTGCTCCCTTATCTGTAATCTTAGGTGCAATCGCATTAATTTTTTCATTAACCACATATTCAATCTTAGGTTTCTTAATTTCACCAGTTGTGAAACTCAACAAGTCTTTTGAAAAATCGTTTGGAAGATAAATCCCTGCATAATATTTCCCCGACTTCACTCCTTGCTCCAAGGCTTTCTTAGAAGAGACAAACCGCCACCCCAACGATTTATTCTTATGTAGCTTTTGCGTCAATTCCTCACCAATATTGACTTTTTTATCCTTAAAGGTGGTCGTTTCATCCGCACTGTAAACAGCAATGGGCAAATCACCTGTTTTTCCATACGGATCCCATAATGCTTGAATATTAAACCACGCATAAAGTGACGGTAAAATAAGTAACGCCACCAGTAAAAAAAGTGCCACTGGATTTTTTAAAATTCGTTTCCATTCTAATTTTGATAATGTCGCAATATTTTTTATATGTTTCATTCTTATTGTTCCTCCAATAAATAAAGATTAGGACTATATAACCCCGCCCTTTCTCCGTTCTTTATAATAGGTGGTTTTCAATGATTTCTCAACGAATTAAAATAGGATTAAGACACTTTATTCATTTTGTCCTAATCCTATTTCTTTCTAATTTTTTGCTTTTTGAAATTTTTTCAATAATTCTGTGAATGCTTGATCTAATTTTGCTTCATTTTCCTTAGAATCACGTTTCATAAAAATCACTGGCGTCACAAAGGTATCAAATTCCTGAATAGGAACCAATCCTTCATCAGATTTTTCCACACGAATTTGCGGATGTAGAATGGATTCTCCACATGGACCTGACACGGTAAAGTCTATATCATAAACATTATCCAACACTTCCCGTACCCGATAATACCCGTCTTTGATAAATTCTTTTTCTTCATTGAAGTTTTCTAGTACCCAGTTGAACAGGATTAAATTTTCTGACATGTTTCTCCCCCCTCAAAAAAGTTCTTTCTATCACAAAGTATAACTCAATCTCACTCAAACAGCCAGAAACTGATTGCTTGCTCAAAAAAACAGAAAGTGTTATTCTAAAATATGTAAATCGGAAAGGTTCCGATTAGATAGCAGGCTCAATAAATTGATAATTATTTACAAACACATAACACACAATATTGGAGGGAAAAAATTTGGCAAAAAAATCTAAAATTGCAAAATTCAACAGACAAAAAGCACTCGTTGAAAAATATGCGGATCAACGCAGAGAGTTGAAAGCCGCAGGAAACTACGAAGCACTGGCTAAACTACCAAAGGACTCCAATCCTAATCGCTTAAAAAATCGCGATTTGATTGACGGACGTCCACGCGCCTACATGCGTAAATTTGGCATGAGTCGAATTAAATTTCGCCAATTAGCACACAAAGGGCAAATTCCTGGTGTTAAAAAGGCTTCTTGGTAAAAAATTGAAAACATCCACTATTTCTTCTATTAATGAAATAGTGGATGTTTTTACTTTTCTCCTTTGTGTACCATCAATTGTAAGCGACCAATCTCCGCACCAATTTCTGAGATTTGCTTCACACTAGGAATATTATCCACAACAAATAATTTTTCTTTTGGTAATTCTTTCCAAGTTGAATTACTAACCACCATATCATATTGATTGAATGCTTTCTTATCCGCCTCACTTATCGTCAACATTGACCGATGAAAGATTTCTGTCTCGATATGATAATGGTAATACATGCCCAAAATCGAACCCAACATTTTTGCATGCGTTTCTCCAACTGAGCTAATTACGAGTATCTGTACCTTATCTCGAAGAGTTTCTAAGAGAATCGGTAAATTGCTCCAGTCAGCAAATAAAATACAAGTCACATGGTCACGCAACTTCGTTTTCCATGGAAATTTCGTTTTCTTTTCCAAACGTTCTAAAGAATCCTCCATAAATTTTGAAAAAAATGGATAATTTTCGTACATTCGTTGCGCTTGATAGTGATAATTATTAAACAAGCTAAAGCGGATATACGGAAACATTTTGTACTGTGTGTATAATCCTGTAATTCTAAAAACTAATTTTGTTCTATCTTTGTTGTTAATTTTAATCCCACTTGCTTCAGAGATATTCGTGATAATCTCATCAATATAGCCTTCAATCCGCTTCTTTTCTTCTGCATTATCCCAACCATATAAATGATGATAAACTGTACGAGAAATTCCCTTATACCAATATGGCGGTAATTTAAAAGCGACGGCTGCTTGTGTTTGCTCTGTAACCTCTTTAATTGCCAATTCATAGTAATCGTCAGGAACGCCATGCGTAATACTTTCTTCTAAAATGAATCCTTGCTGCATACGTGTCAAGCAAACTCCTACACAAAGAGAAGAACGGACAATTTGTTCGTCAGTAAGATCTAAGTGGATATTTTCACCGATTTTTTGGACTAAACCTACAATGACTTTGCGATCAAGCTGTTCAAAAGGCCAACCATTTGCTCCATAAGCTTGTTCAAAATAATTGGTATAATGAATACGAAGCCAACGCTCATCTTTTCCATTAACAATAAATGGTTGACGTTCTACATGAATGCCACACTTCTCCATTTCAACATTAATCTGGCTCACCAAGCGGTACAATGAAGATTCACTGATATATAATTTATTTTTCCAATAATCAACAGATTGATAAGGCATGAAAAAAAGTTGCTCAAAAAAGTTAAAAGTAGACGATTGCTGCAACGTTTCCGCATAAATAGATTCCATCTTACTTTCTCTGTTTTGATGAATCCTCACACCTTTTTTCTTAGAAAACTCAATTGTAAAATAGTCTTTCCACACCATATCAAAAAACTGAAAATCTGTTCCTAACGTCTTAGAAGAGCAACCAACCTCTGTTGCCAACTCCTCTAAACCAACCCAATTTTTTTCTTGTGTTAAGCGTTCTATAATCTCTAAACGCCTACGTTCTGTTGAACTCAACATTTTTCTCATGTTTTCACCCTCTTACCCCAGTTCCTATAAAAAATTATAACATGGAGAAAAACATTCATGAAATGACACTCTTGAACAATTCAATATTGGAAAATAATTTTAAAAAACACGACGGATAAAAAATGCAAATGACTAGACGAAAGTGTTTAATTCATATTTTTCATGAAATAAGAAAAATATGAATTAAACTAAAAACCGTTAAATTACCGTCATTAAATCCGTGTTTCCTTATTCTTATTTGTTATTTTATATAGAAGATTCAACCCAAAATGTTAAAAAAAGATTAATATTAGAAACGTGGGAATAGGAGAGTTTCTTTATCAAAAAATCACTTATTTCTAGGTTCTACAATGCCAAAACAAGGTATGTGTGGTACAATATAGGTGTAGAAAGTTTCTTAGTTCTACTTAAACAAGTTTACTCGTTACGCTTCAGCTAAGTTTCCCTACTTAGCACTACTCGGAAGCAAAACTTAACATATTTCTCCCAATTGCCCGTAGTTGACTCCCCTCAGCTACGGGTATCCCTTTTTATTTAAAAATTGTCATTTTATATGCAAATAACCGATTAAAATACCATTGTATTTTTTTATAATCAAATTTTCTTTTTCATTATTTCAAAAACAAGAAACTTCACCTTTTTCTTTTATTTTCAAAAGAGCTGCCACTGATAAACTGATAAAAATATTTATTCTTCATAAGAATCGGTGAAAGCAATAAAAAGAATAACAAATTCCCAATACTTTGAAGTACATCAAATGAGATTCCCGCTAGATAATACGGAAGAAATGCCGTAAAACCAAATAACTTATATTCAACACACGAAATCACAAATCCGTACACTATTCCCGATAAAAAGAAAACAGAGGCAGTTAATAATTTAGATTTTTGAATAAATTTCACTCGAAAAAGCATTGATGAAAGCAAACAAAGAACCACATAACAAATAATTTGTCCAATCACCCAATGCCCCATACCAAAGTACATTCCCGTAATCACCATAGTCAATGAACTAATTAAAATACCGTCAAAAAGTCCCCGATACATGACAACTAGCAAAACAATTGAAGTTACTGGCTGAACACTTGGGATAAATTGAAAGAGTACCCT
This sequence comes from Lactobacillales bacterium, assembly GCA_031261705.1. Taxonomy (GTDB): domain Bacteria; phylum Bacillota; class Bacilli; order Lactobacillales; family Streptococcaceae; genus JAISJD01. Next base: position 50,389 of record JAISJD010000033.1, on the reverse strand, counting down.
GCCTACCACACAAATCGCAATAAGAATCGCTGTGCTGGTTATTCTTCGCACATTTTCGTGCGTTACTGTGCTATTCAAATTTTTGTAAGTAGAACTCTACATGATCCTTTGGAGAAATCATTGTAGTTTCCACTCCCTCAGAAGCAACCGTTCCGTTCACCTTAAACCCCCAATAAAGTTTATTTTTCGAATCCTGTTCAATATTATTGATTGAAACTAAGAATCCCTTCTCAAGTTTATAAGGCACGGTATCATCTAAAACTTTTGTTAAGGCTTCTTTTTCTTTAATTACCTTTGAAAATTCTTTACTTGTGTCCTCTGCCTTTACTGTAATTTTCACAGCTGCTCCTTCAACTTTTTCTGAACTGCTACTTTGCGTTGTCGAAGTTGTTGCTTCATTTGTCTTTCCACAACCTACAAGTAAAAACATGGTAACCGCTACTACAAAAACATAAAATTTCTTCATATGAATCGCTCCATTCTTCCTTATTTGTGCAAGGTCACGCAAAAAACGCCCTCACACATAAGTCAGAGCGTCTGAATAAAAACATTAACCAAAAAATTCTGATTTTCGTTTTGTCCAAACAACGCTCCCTGTCCGTCATTTATACATTTTAATATCGTTTGTTCAGGTGTTCTGGCTTCGTTTGCTGATAAGCAACGTTACAGTAGATAGGGCTGCTGAGGTCTCACACCTCATTTCCCTGAAAACAAACCTTTTATTGTTCCTGCCAATTTGCAGGATAAGTGATATAGATAAAGCGTGCAAAACCTGTTGCTGAAAATTCTATACTTGAACCATGCGGAATATGAATGAGTTCTCCAGCTTTTGCTGAGATTTTTTCTCCATCAATGAGGACATCAAGCTGACCTTCAATCACATAGTCCATTTCATCATAATTCAATGTCCAAGGGAAAGTACTATCCGTCATTTCCATTAACCCAGCACCCAATTGTGGACTTTCATCTAAGCTGAAAAAGTCTTTCGTATAAACCTTGTCTCTAGGATTTCCGGTGTCTAGGCGATCTTCCTCAGATACTTTCCATTTAGGAATCGCAATGGAAGTTACTCCAGCTTGGCTGCTAATTTTATTTACACCTAGTTTTTCTTCAATCACTTGTCGAACTAGCTGTTCAATCATTTGTTTATCCAACTTTACATCTCCTCCTTCTTGAGAAATTATTTCTTATCTTCCTTTGCAATGACACGGTTTGCCATAAAGATAGCAACAAAAATTGCAGTAATACCAGCGACTAATTTTCCGACAATCATAGGGAAAATCATTTCTTTTGCCACCCCTGCGGTAAATCCTAAATGATCTCCAAATACAAAGGCTGCTGAAACAGCGAAAGCCACGTTAATAATCTTTCCTCTTCTATCCATATCTTTCATCATTTGGAACATTGGGATATTGTTAGCAAGCGTTGCAACTAATCCTGCAGCAGCCACTTCATTCATCCCTAGAGCTTTTCCTAACTTCATCAATGGTTTGTTAAAAGCTTTCGTAATAACCTTAACTAAACAGAAAGCTCCAGCTAATGTTAACGCAATGCTCCCAACCGTGCTAATCCCTTCTTGAACGGGCGCAATTCCTTTAATCGGTTTCAATCCAACCAGTAAATCCATTGCTCCAAGCACTAAACCGATAACTGCAACAATTACTACACCATTTCCAAAAACGGTAAATCCTTTAATCATTTTCTTAGGGATAAACCATAAACCAAGCATAACCAAGATAGCAAATAAAACAATTGGTACTAAGTTTTTCAAAATCATCATCAAAGGCATTTTAGCTACAAGTCCACCAGCTAAACAACCAATAGGAATCGTAACAATCCCGCTAAGAACCCCCGTTGCAAGATATTGTTCATCTTCCTTTTCAATAATTCCAAGCGCTACTGGAATCGTAAACACAATCGTTGGCCCCATCATTGAACCTAAAATGGTACCGGCAAATAATCCTGCTTGCGGGTCAATCGCCATTTGTTGTGCTAGAGAGAAACCACCCATATCACAGGCAAGTAAGGTTGTTGCAAACATGGAGGGATCGGCACCTAAAAATTTATACAAGGGTACTACTACTGGACTAAGAATATTAGCTAAAACCGGTGCCAAAACGATAATCCCTACCATTGACATAGCAAGGGCTCCCATTGCATTGATTCCTTCTTCAAATTGATCGGCTAAACCCATTTTTCCTCCGATACACTTATCTAACCCGCCGAGGAACATGAAGAAGACCATAATATACATAATAATTTCATTAATACTCACTTATTTCACTCCTTTCACTCAGAGCTAGGAGGGATATTTTAGAAATCGAGAAAAACACCTTGCTTTAAGGGGAATTTGAGACTTTTTAACGATTTCTATTCCCTCGTACTCGACTTCATCATTGTAGAAAAACCATTTCTTCAATCCATTTCTTCTTTCTCAATAGAATCTACTACACCTACAATCATTGCATCCACAGGAAGAGAAGAATTTTCAGCGGATAAACGCGCTGCTTCTCCCAAAGTGATTAATACTTCATCCCCCACTCCTGCACCGGCATTATCTGCGGCAATAATAGAGGTCGCTTTTTCTGTATTTGTGGCATTAATTATTTCTACAATCATGAATTTCCAACCATTCAATTTTTCATCTTTTCTTGTAGACCATAAGCTTCCTGTTACTTTTCCGTACAACATAGCATTCACTCCGATTTTCTATTCAATTTCCATTGAAGATAGTAATCTCGTGCTAAAGGGGTTAACTGATTTTCTGCTAAAATATCTTGAAAACTTCTTCCTTTAGTTAGCTGTTCTTTTAGTTTTTTTTCAGTTAAAAATTCTTTTTTCCCTTGAGTACTTTTCTGTTTCTTCGACTGGTAGCATTGAATTTTTTCTGTTAGTTCGTACGTGTTTTTTATTGAAACAATGCCCAATCGCTGAACTTGTTCATAAATTTCAGAAACCTTTTTCCACAACGGATAAGAAGCTTCTTTTCTAAGAAGTTTTGGTTCAACTTCATAGGACAATACCCAAACTGGCAAACCATTCAAAAGGCAACGGACACAAAGCTTTGTTGTATAATCAACCACCTGAAGCTGTGATAATGCGCTCATTTGTTGAAAAGATAAACGCTTGACCAATAATCCAACTGCTTCTGATTTCTCAATCTCATAGGGAACGATCAGTTGAAATTCCTCTTTTAGTGGTTCAATCACTTCTTTAGGATAATCAGCTACTGCTTGGTCGACAAAAAGTAGGTGTTTTTCGGAACGAGTGGAAAGATTGAGCTTTTGAACTATTTTTTCGGTCACATATTGGACGAGTGACTCTATCTCTTGTTGCTCCATTCTCTTCCTCCTAATTTCCTTTGTTAAGACTTTATAATATGCCCTCGCATTCCACGTTTAAACCCACAGGCATTTCCTTCATCATAATCAATGTGCATGTAAGTCGCAAAATCTGGACTTACTCGAATCACTACATCATCAAAGATAAGTGGACGAGCACCCTCAACTTTTACTTGAACAATCTGTCCGTTTTCTACACCATTTTCCTTAGCTGATGCGGGGGTCATATGAACGTGACGTTTTGCGATAATCAAGCCAATAGACAAGGTAACCACTCTGCCTCCATTTATCAGTGTAATACCCGGAGTTCCCTCTATATCGCCACTTTCCCGCACCGGAATATTTATTCCAAGGATACGAGAGTCTGTCAAGGAAACTTCCACTTGAGAATCTTTTCGTTCAGGTCCAAGAATCACCACATTTTGAAAACTTCCTTTTGGTCCAGCAATGGTAATTCTTTCCTTCGCTGCAAATTGATTTGGTTGCGATAAATCTTTTACCTTTGTCAGTTGATACCCCTCACCAAAAAGTGCGTTAATCTCTTTTCGACTTAGATGAATGTGACGGCCACTTGCTTCTACTTCAAATGAGTTATCTTGCAAATGAAGCTGTTTCATTACTTCATCTACAATTACATCTATATTTTCCACGTTTTCTCTTCACCTTCTTTTACAAACTGCATCGACCATTCCTCAAACTGCTCATATAAAACTAAGTGAGGTCGCCTATTTATCTCCTCCTCATTAGAAATCAAGAGAGCAAGCTCATCTAAAATTGTTTCAATAAACAGTTCAATCGAGCGATAATGATAGAAATAGAGGGAACCTATTTGTTTCGGACAAGACATTTTCGTTAAACAAATGACTTCTGCCTTTTTGTCTTTTAAACATGTTGCAAACTGCCGACAATACTTTTCTTGTTGCTCCGCATACAAACAAATTTCCATGCTCTCCTTCACAGTCTTAGAAGCAAGATAAGCAAACTCATTTTCTAATCTAGCCAGCTCAAGCAATAAATCGTGAAGCATTTGATTTTCTACTCTTTGAGTCACTCTCTTTTGAACGCCCTCAAACTCTGCTAGTGACACATCAAGAGAGTTAGAATCATTCCTGTTTTCTTCCTTTTCTTCACAAATAACTAATCGGTGTTCACTGATAAAGCTTTGTGCTGATGGGGTAAGAATATCTTCAGGTTTTAGCCCAAGTATTCCCTTATCGGATAGTTGATGCTTTCTGAACAATTGACGAAGAACTTCTTCTGTTACTACTCCCATACTTCATTCCACCTTAAAAACATGGAAGGAGCAAAGATGCTCCCCCTGTCTTATTCACTTAGTCTACTGTTGTTGGGTGAGGTAAAATCGCATCTACTTCAGCATGTGGACGTGGAATCACATGAACAGATAATAAATCGCCTACACGTTCTGCTGCTGCAGCACCTGCATCTGTTGCTGCTTTGACTGCGCCAACATCGCCACGAACTAATACTGTTACCAATCCGCCACCAACTTGTTCTTTCCCAATTAATGTAACGTTTGCTGCTTTTACCATTGCATCTGCTGCTTCAATTGCTCCTACTAAACCTTTTGTTTCAATCATTCCTAATGCGTTTGTGCTTGACATAGTATTTTCCTCCAGTATTTTCTTTTTTTATATTACAAATTATTTTTGTAATCGACTTAAAATTTCTTGGACAATTTCTTCAATCATTTGTGTGTTAAGTCCAGTAGCTGGGCATTTTTCAGCCTCTCTTAAATCTGATACCTCTCTCACACCGTAAGCAATCCTACGAATGTTAAATAAATTTTGAGGTCCGATATTATCAGAGGTTGAACTTCCACCCACAGAGCCACAGCCTAATGTTAAGGCTGGTGCCAAGTTGGTCGTTGCCCCGATTCCTCCAAGAGCGCCCGCGGTATTTACTAGTAAACGAGAAACGGGTTTCTTTAGAGCAAATTCTCTCAGAATATCTTTATTTTCCGTGTGAATCATCATCGTGTGACCCGCACCCTCATTCATCAAGATTTGAATCGCTAACTCACAAGCTTCTTCCCAACCCTTGACCGTATAAAATGCTAAGATTGGTGCTAGTTTTTCACGTGAGAATGGATATTTCTTTCCAACGTTGACTTCTTCTGCAATCAATACCCTAGCCCCACTTGGAATCGTTAGTTTCGCTAAATTCGCAATGTGTTGAACTGATTTTCCAACAATTTGTGGATTCATTGTCCCATTGTCACGTAAGATAAATTTTGATAATTGATTAGATTCTTCTGGGTTTAAGAAATAGGCCCCCTGTTTAGTAAATTCTCGGATAACTGCTTCTTTGTTTCCTTCTTCAACAATCACTGATTGTTCCGAGGCACAAATTGTTCCATTATCAAATGTTTTAGAATCCATAATTCTTCTAACCGCTTGAGCAATATTTGCGCTTGGTGTGATATAGGCTGGTCCATTCCCCGGACCAACACCAATAGCGGGAGTCCCAGAAGAATAAGCTGCTCGAACCATTGCTTCGCCACCAGTTGCTAAAATCAAGTTCGTATCCTTGTGTTTCATTAATTCGTCTGTTGCTTCACGAGTCGGTGTTGTAATCACCTGAATGGTTCCTTTTGGTGCGCCTGCTTCAACTGCTGCTGCCTCAATGATTTGCACTGTTCTTAAAATACATTTCAACGCATTGGGGTGAGGTGAAAAGACAATTGCATTTCCTGCTTTGACCGAAATCAATGCTTTATAAATGACTGTCGAGGTTGGATTCGTTGACGGAATCAAGCCAGCAATCACTCCAACGGGAACAGCAACCTCCATAATTTTTTCATCAATATCCTCGTTGATAATTCCAACTGTTTTCATATCTTTGATGTTGTCATAAACCGTTTTAGAGGCAAACGCATTTTTTAAAATTTTATCTTCCCAAAGACCAAAGCCAGTTTCTTCATTTGCAAGCTTTGCTAGTTCTTCACGATGTTCATAGCTGACACGAGCAATCGCTTCACAAATTCTATCAATCTTCACTTGTGAAAATGTCGCCAATTTCTTTTGAGCTTTTTTAGCCGCCTTGACTAAATTTCTTACCTCCTGAATAGAACATAAATCTTTATCCATTATTTCCAATGAATATCACCTCTTTCTATCGCTTTTCTGAGTTCATTCATTAATACTTTTTTACTTGCGAAGTTGATTTCTTCTTTTGATAAAGTTTGAAGATTTAACTTTCTTGCTAATTTTCGTAAATCTGTCACTTTTTTCCTTTGTAACTTTTGAAGAATTGTCGGAATATCTACTTCTTCAACAATTAGTTGCTCTTCTTCCTCTTTTGGCAACTCCATTGGTACGAGTTTAGTTATTTCTTCGGTACTTATTTCCGTGACAATCTCTTCTATAACTTCTTCTTCGATTTTCTCATCTTCAACTATCACCGGCTCAACTTCGGCTTTTTTCATTTCTAAATGCTGCATTGGAATTATTTTACAAGTCTGTTCATCAACTCTTGCAATCACATGACTAGCAATAAGACAATTTAACTTTTTCGCTTCTATAACTCCAACTGACACTGCTGATTCCACCGCTGCAACATCGCCGACTAACTCAATCGTTGTCAGTCCGCCCTTTATCCGTTCTGCATTTTGTAAATGAACATCTGCGGCTTTTAATGAAGCATCAGCGACACTAATTGCCCCTAAAAAGCCTCTTACTTCTACTAATCCTAACGACAGTGTACTCATGCCTCACACTTCCTTAATAGTTCACTGGGTTTTCTGCAATGTTTTGAACAGCTTCTGCAAAGGCATCACAAGCAGCACGACAGGCAGATTGACTACCAGTTAAGAGTGCACCACCAAAGTTTGTTTCTGATGGAGGCATGTACATAACACCCACACTTACATCTGCCGCTTTTAAGGCAGCATCTACTGAATAGACAGCTTCTAGCGGTGGAGCGATAAGATAGGCAATAGCTTCTCCTTCTTTAATGTTGGCTTCTTTTGAAAGGAAACTACCTGTACGAGAAACAACATGTGCAAAATAAGGAATACTATCATCATCATTCGCACTGATAAAACTTGCTTCTTCTTCGATAACATGAATCGCTGCTTGCAGACCACTTTTTACTTCTGCCGGGCTTGGACCTGCCAAAATACCAATGACTTCCCCTGCTAATTTTGTTGATGCGTTCGCTGCACCAGCATAAAAACTCTTTGCATAAACAACTTCTACATCACTTGCTTTTGTTGCTTCATCTAACGCCACATAGGTAACATCATCGCAATCTGCCGTTAAAATACCCAATGCGCGTTTTCCTTTTCCTAGTCCCAAAGTATCAATTAGCGTTTGATCCGCATTTGCGATAATCTTTACACTTAGTACTGTTGCGCCTAAACGATCATTTTTCACTGACTTGTCCTCCTACTCTGCTTCCTTTAATTCGATACCAGATTTCTTCTTATCCAGCATATTCTTAATAAGTTCAGCAATATAAGCTCCCGCTTCTACTGCTGGTGTTCCACCCTTATGAATATTTGAAATAACGGTTCGATGTGCTTCTGGCATACCCACTGTTGGTTTATAAGCAACATAGGCACTCATAGATTCCGCCGTAACAAGTCCTGGGCGTTCCCCAACAAGTAAGCAAACAACCTCTGCATCCGTAATTTCACCAATTTGATCCATGGAAGGAACCCGACAATATTTTACAAAAATCACTTCATTGAAATCTAAGCCATAAACCTTAAGACCTTGTTTAATTGCTGGAATGACTTCGCGAATATTTGCTTCAATTGCTGCAGAGCTTAATCCGTCACCCACCACTAGTTGTACTTTTGCCCGAGGTGTATTGTGTTTTTCAATGATTTTGATATTTTCACCATCAAATACTCGACCATGGTCTGGACGTGTAAGATATTCGTCTTTTGATTGGCAAATAGTTTGTACAGGAATAAAATTCATTTCCTTAATCAATTCTTCAGAAACATCTGAGAACACCGCATCTTGCGCAGCTGCATGATCAGCACGGAAACGCAAACTTGTTTGTGTTAAGTAACGATTGCCTGCACGCCATACACCAATACGTGATGGAGTATAAGATTTCATCTTCAAATATCCTTCTTTATCATGTGGATGTGGCACAAGTAATTGTTTTCTTAAATCAATTTCTGTAATATCATCTAAAATGCCCTCTTCAACAACGGAGTGACATTCAGACGGATTGACTACTTTAGAAATAACTTCTTCACTTTGTCCCTGTTCTAAATTCATACCTGCTAAAATTTCTTCAATCATTTGTTTCAAATCTTTTTCATTCATCAGTAATCACCTTCTCCCTATTGTAAAAATATAGATGCGTCGCCCGCACGATCTGTCAACAAGCCATTTTCCATAATTCCCATTTTTTCGCACCATTCTTCAAACTCTTTGATTGGACGTAAACCAAAAATTTCACGAATCGTCGCTGTTTCATGGTAACCAGTTGTTTGATAGTTCAACATGACATCATCTCCATGAGGAATACCCATAATATAGTTGCAACCGGCTGCAGCTAGTAATGTAGTTAAGTTTTCAGCATCATTTTGGTCTGCTTTCATATGGTTTGTGTAGCAAACGTCACAACCCATTGAAATACCTGTTAATTTGCCCATGAAGTGATCTTCTAGACCTGCACGAATGACTTGTTTAGAATCATAGAGATATTCTGGTCCAATAAAACCAACAACGGTATTGACGATAAATGGATCAAATTTCTTCGCAAAGCCGTAACAACGTGCTTCCATCGTTACTTGGTCCGCACCAAAGTTTGCATCAGAAGATAATTCAGAACCTTGACCTGTTTCAAAGTACATGACGTTAGGACCTGCAGCTTGACCAGAATGCAAAGCTAATTGACGAGCTTCTTCTAGCATAGCAGCATCTAAACCAAAAGCAGTATTTCCTTTTTCTGAACCTGCAATTGATTGGAAAACTAAGCCAGTTGGTGCACCTTTTCGCATTGCTTCCATTTGAGTAGTCACGTGAGCCAGTACACTCATTTGTGTAGGCACATTCCACTTACTACGAAATTCTTCAAATTTATTTAAAATACGAATGACACTTTCAGTTGAATCATCTACTGGATTTAAACCGATAACAGCATCGCCGACACCGTAAGATAAACCTTCCATGACTGAAGCCATAATTCCGTCAACATCATCTGTTGGGTGGTTTGGTTGTAAACGTGAGCTAAATGTTCCGCGACGTCCAATCGTTGTGTTCGCTGTCTTTTCTACACGAATTTTCTTCGCCGCTACAATTAAATCCATATTTGACATTAATTTACATACTGCAGAAACCATTTCAGAGGTTAACCCACGAGAAACATGTTTAATATCAAAATCTGTTGTTTTGTCGCATAGGAGCCATTCACGTAATTCTTGAACGGTCCAATTTTTAATAGATTCAAAAATTCGCATGTTTACTTGGTCAATGATGATTCGAGTGACCTCATCCTCATCGTAATCAACTACTGGGTTGTTGAATAAATCATTTAAAGTTAATTGTGCTAAGACAACTCTTGCCGCAACACGTTCTTCCGAGCTTTGTGCAGCTACTCCAGCAAGCTTATCGCCAGATTTTTCTTCGTTTGCTTTTGCTAAAACTTCTTTAACAGAAGAAAAACTGTAAAGCTTTCCGAATAATTTTGTTTTTAAAATCATTCTTTCCTCTCTCCTTTAACAAAAAAATAATGTTTTAACGATTACCGGAAGCACTTGTCCTCCTGCAATCGGATTCCCAATATCAATATAATCGCCATTTTCTACCTTCACACTATCTATACAAACAAATGGATAGTTGCTAGGTAGCAAACTAAATAATGAATGACCTAGTGCCTTTGCCATATCATGCTCTACCATGACAATCATTGGATATTCTTTTTTCAAAATTTCCTTCATTCCTTTAACGATGCTTCGTGCATATTGTTGAATTTCATTAAAAGACGGGTTAGAGACCCCTTTGATTGCTAGTGCCACATTAGGTAATTCATCTTCAAAAACTTGCCACTGAATTTTTTCTGAAATCAGCTTGGCAAAGCCTTCTTCTGAAACTTGTTCATCTTCTTCTGACATTTTGACTATTGGTAGATTTTTTATTGGAAGAACTTTTTCCTTATAGGCAATCGTACTTCCACTGACCTCTGTTGTATGTGAGCCAGCTCCTACCACTGTTGCACGAATCGTTTCCTGTGATGGAAGAATTGTTTTTTCTCTACAAATTGCTGAGTTAAGAATGGACCGTGCGAGTAGGACACCAATATCTCCGTATCGTAAAACGTCGTTCTCTTCTTTTTCTAACATGCAGGAAGCCACACCACCGGAAAAAGTAATTCCTTGAATATCTTCTGTACTTGATAAAACATGATTGGTGATAAATATCTCGTAAAACTCACTTCTTGTTCCCAGACCAATGCTATTTTCAAGAATTTTGGTTAATTCATCACTTATTTTTTGTAGCTCGGCAACCGTTGTGACTTTGCCTTCCCTAATAGAAAAGCCCTTACGTTCAATCATTTCTTTCACTTTTGGAGAAATATATTCGACTACTTTCGTTTTCGGATGAAGTCGGATTAAACGTCCACCGACATCAAAGCAGGCGGTGCCAACCACTTCCCCTGTACGAAATGCTGCAAGATTACTCGTTCCACCACCTACGTCAATATTGACGAGAACACCTGCATGTTCCTTAGAGAGTAGGTGTGTTCCAGCACCTTTTCCTGCAATGATACTCTCTAAATCTGGTCCAGCAGTAGCGACAACAAAATCTCCAGCAAAGCTACTCAACGCTTCTAAGACATTATTAGCATTCTTCTTCCTCGCACTCTCGCCAGTAATAATAACCGCACCCATTTGAATCTCTTCCTTGTGTGTATGAGATTTTTTGTATTGCTCCTCCACAAAATCTCGGATTCTCTCACCGTCAATTTCCGTCTGGTTTAAAAGTGGTGTAAATAGAATCTCGCTTTGATAAAGAATTTTCTTATCTGAAATAGAAATTCTCGGAACAGTAAAGGTTGAAGCGAAATTTTGAATGGTCAATTCAGAAATTACTAATTGTGTGGTGGATGTCCCTAAGTCTATTCCAACGGTTAATATTTTTTCATCATGCACCCTATCACCTTCTTCTTAATGAAAAAATGGTACTTAAAAACACAAATAACTTTGCATTTTTAAGCACCATTGCTTTTTATTTAAGAGGACCTCGTTGTTCTCTTTAAATTTAATTTTATTTATTGAAATAAAAACTTGTTTTTGTACCCTTATTATTTGATTGAATGATTAATTTCCCATTAAGTTTTTCTTTCACATAGCTTTCGACTAACGTTTTACCAAGGCTATTTTTTCGTACGTTTTTGGAGTTGTAGCCTTTCCCATTATCCTCTACTGAAACAAGAATATACTCCTGTTCATCATAAAATCCTTTAATCATAATTTTTCCGTTTTCATGCTCATCATACGCATGTTCAAAAACATTTTGGATTAATTCATTGCAAATAATTGCAATACTTACCATTTGGTCGCTATTCAAATAAATATTTTCATCAACGTATGTTTCAATTTGAATACGATTTATGGAATAAATTTTCCTGAAATTTCCTACAATGTGATTAATCACTTCATTTAGCGAAACTTCATCACTAATCTGTTTGGAAAGTAATTCATGCGTACCAGCAATTGCCATAATACGACCGACACTTTCTTCTAATGCCTTGCGTGCTGAATCATTATCCGTCCTTCGTGCTTGAATACGCAAAAGTGATACCACAGATTGTAGATTATTTTTCACACGGTGATGAATTTCTTGGATAACCGACGTTTTTAAATTAATTTCTTCTTCTTTTTTCTTGATGTCAGTAATATCTTGAATTAAAAGAAGGAGCTTACTTTCTTCTTTCAAATAAACTTTTTTAATTGAAAACCAAAAATAGAAATAATGTGTTTCAACCTTGATATATTCTGCTTCTTCCTTTCTCGTCAACTGTTGCCACAACGAGCGGAAGGTTGAACGATCTAAAGAAAGATTATCGTACGTCATTCCAACAATAGAATCACGATACCCAATCTTATGATAGAGAGAAACTGCTTCACTATTCGCCAGTTGTAAATTCCCGTCATCTCCAAAAACTAATATTGCCTCGTGTAGCTGATTCACAAAGCGATTTTGAAAACCCTTAACTAAAAACTCTCCGTCATTTAAAAGTGCGGGATTTCCGCTTCTGTCTGGTGGCTCATCCAAGGGTATTTCTGCACTTCGTTCAAATATTAATACCGCAATATTGCGCATATCCTTGATAATTGGAAAAATCGTTTGTTTAATAATCTTATCTTCTTGAGTTAGAGCTAAAATATCATGAGAGGGCAATCCTGTAGCAAGTGTCCGCAAAGCACCTGGTTCATTTTCAATTCTAGCTTCTTTTCCGACAATTCGTTCTTCATAAAGCGAGTTATTTCTTCTAGGGGGTCTATGATAAATGACCACTGCCTGTCTGGTAATTTCATTATAGATGTCAATAAAAATATCAATGTCATCATCGTCATTGGTATTTTCTAGCATGTGTGCAAAGCCCACCAAATAATCAATATCTTCCACATTTAAAGAAGAATATTGTCGACATAAATTATACATTTCATCAAAATTAATCATTGTCCATCACAATCAAATCGCTAATTTCCCTCATCTTACATTTAGAGCGCATACTTAAATCGCGCAACATTTTGTAAGCTTGTTCTTCAGTTAATTGATTTTCCTTCATTAAGATTCCTTTTGCTTTTTCAATCACTTTTCGGTCGCTTAATTTCTCATCAAGTTCATCAATTTTTTTGTTTAAATAGTGAATTTCTTTTCCTTTTCCAATGCACATCTCAATCGTTGGAATCAATGATTTTTCATCAACAGGCTTCACTAAATACCCTGTTGCTCCAGCCTCTTTTGCTTTAGAAGTGAAACTCTCATCACTATAAGCAGATAAAAATACTACCCCTGAAGCCAACTTGTCTCTTAAAATCACTTTCGTTGCCTTAATCCCATTTAATATCGGCATTTGAATGTCCATTAACACTGCATGAGGATGTTCTCGCTTACAAATTTCAATTGCTTCAAAGCCATTTGCTGCGGCACCTACCACTTCGTAGCCCTTTTCCTCAAGCATATCCGTTAAATCCATTCGTGTCATTGGTTCATCGTCCGCAATAACAATCCTTCCCCACATACCTTACTCCTCCTTGAGCGGAATTTATGTTCTGGTAATATCACAACAAACAGAGAACTGTAAGACATTTTTCAACACTGAAAGGACACTTTCAAGTGCCGATTCAACAGAACTGACATCACCCGTTATGACAACAGAACCACTAAATCGGTCGATAAATCCGATTTTCACGTCTCCAGCTTTCATTGCCACATCAATCGCAATAATCGCTGCCTCGCTTGGTGTAATAGTCAGTATCCCAAGTGCACTAGCTTCAACATCTATCAAACCTAATTTTACAAAAATCTCTTTGGTTGGACTAGCTATCACATGTGCCAAGGTCACTTGTTTCCCAGGAACGTATTCTTGAATCATCCGTTTTGTTTCTTCCACGAGCGCCACTCCTTTATTTAAAAGAATCACAAAAATGCCTAAAACAAACCGAGAGAAGTACTGTCGGCGTATTTAAGGCATCATTGCACTTATATAATCTGAAGCACTCCGTTGTGCAACAAAATTGTATCACTAAAGCGCTGCCACCGTCAATCTCATTTTTAATAAATATATTATGATATTTGTTCTAAAATATGTTCCACTTCATTTTGTGTAGGTACCCTTGGATTCGTTGCCGTACACCCGTCGTTCATTGCTGCTTGAGCTACTTCAGATTTAGCCGCTCGTACTTCAGACGTTGCAATACCGTATTCATTCAAGCTTGCTGGAAGCTTTAATTTTCTTCTTAAATCCTTGATTGCTCGGATTAGATTTTGAACGCCAAGTCTTGGATTTGTTGTCGTTTCACCGATGCAATTAGCTAAAGCCATATAGCGCTTTGCTATGTACCAATCGTTTTTCTTTCCATTTTGAATATCTGCATTAAATCTGATGACTTCTGGTAATAAGATTGCGTTCATTCTGCCATGCGGTACATGAAACCTCGCACCCGCTGCATGAGCAATCCCGTGATTTAGACCTAAAGAGGCTTGATTGAATGCCATACCTGCCATAGCCGAAGCCAAGTGCATATTTTCTCTAGCTTTTTCAGTCTCTCCATGCTGATAAGCTTCTTCTAAGTTTTCAAAAACTAACTTCACAACTTTCTCGCAAAGTGCATCGCTAATGATGGATGATTTTGTCGAGACATACGCTTCAATCGCATGTGTTAAAACATCCATTCCAGTATCAGCGGTAATAGTTGGCGGAACAGTCAAAACCAAATTTGTATCTAAAATTGCTAGTGTCGGCTGAATAGAATCTGCGACTAATGGATATTTAATGCCTAGTTCACTATTGGTAATCACGGAAAAATTTGTTACTTCTGAACCTGTACCGCTTGTTGTTGGTATAGCAATAAATGCTAAAATGGTTGAATGGAAAATCTTTTCACTGAAAAACTTCATTGCCTTAGCTGCATCAATTGCTGAACCACCGCCAATCGCAATCATTATTTCTGCATGAAAAGCTTCCATTTCATTCATTCCTGAAATCACTTTTTCAATTGGTGGGTCTGGAATAATATCTGAATAAACAATATAATTTTCATCTTGTAAATGCTTTGTTACTTGGTCAATCGTTTTTGATTCTACTACAAAAGGATCTGCTACAATAAATGCTTTGTAACTTTTGTAATCAGACAATTTCTTTAACGCATCATTTCCTTCAACTATTTTTGTTGGAAAAACGATTTCTTCCATTTTTCTATCACTTCCTTCTCTTAAATTTTTAATGAAAAACTTTCACTCCTCTGACATAAGACGGTTCTTCGACATTTTCAAGCTTGTTTAGCAATCTTGAAAGGGCGAAAAAGTAATCCGACAGACGATTGATAAAGACGATAATTTCAGGGTCAATCTTACTCGTCCATGTTAACCGAACAATTCTTCGCTCTGCTCGTCTGGTAATTGCCCGAGCCACTTGAAGCGCACTGGCAATCTCACTCCCACCCGGAAGAATAAAGGTTTCAAGTTCTTTCACTTGGCTTGTGTAAACATCAATTCTTTCCTCTAAAAACTTCGTTGCTTCTTTTGGAAGTTTGAGTGACCGATTTCTTTCATCTGTGATTGCTAAATCCGTACCGCAATCAAACAGATAATTTTGAATCGTTTGTAATTCATCTGCTAAGATTGGATGTACTTTTTTTAACAATGCTGCGCAATAGCCAACCCATGAATTAAGCTCGTCAATAGTTCCGTAGCTTTCCACTCTATCTGAATCTTTGTTTACAGAAAATCCACCCGGTAATTTTGTTTTCCCCTTATCCCCTGTTTTTGTATAAATTTTCATAAGCCTACTCCATTTCTTCTAAATCACTCACTAATTCAGCAATCCCAAGCCTATCAAACGAGGAAAGAACATAAATCTTTTTCGCTCCAGCGGTCAATAAATGAACTTTTATGCGTTCAATTTCTTCTTGAGTTTTCGCTAAGTCAGCTTTTGATACAATCCCAATGACTGTTTTTCCAAATATTGAGGCAAATCCCGGAGAAAAAATCTGTTCCTGCTCGATCACACTTTGAACTAAGCCAATCACCCTCGCATCAGCAGCTGTCACATTTAACGCATTGTAGTATTGTCGATGAAGAATGAATTCCCCTGGTGTGTCAATCATATCAGGATAAAAGGAAACTGCTTGAGTCTTGTGATACCGGAGTTCTTCTTCTTGGATTGCCTGACAAAGAGTTGTTTTCCCACAACCAATTGCCCCCATAAAAATAATCTTTCTCACCCTTTTCACCTCAAAAAAGAATAAAAGGAGCCTAAGAAGAATACAACATCTCCCTAGGCTCCTTCGCCGTCTATTTTCATCCACGTCATTGTGAATACATTCGTTTTTATGCTTTCATTCTAACACATCAAAACCTTAAGTCAATCAAAACTGTTCATTATTTCCAGAAATCATCAAAAATCGTGATTGGTAAGTGACGTTTGTGTTGCGTTTTCAAATACCAATTTTCAATTTTTTCTTGCGCATCTTTTGAAATTTTCTTGCCTTCTGTATAATCATCAATGTCATCATACGTCACGCCAAGCGCCACTTCATCCGCAAGTCCCGGTTTTCCGTCCTCTAAATCTGCCGTTGGAACCTTTGTATAAATAGCGGGATCCGCGCCAAGCTCTGCAAGTAAAGCTTTCCCTTGACGTTTATTTAAACGGAAAAGAGGTAAAATATCCGCTCCACCGTCGCCAAACTTGGTGAAAAATCCCGTAATATTTTCAGCAGCATGATCAGTTCCAATAACTGCACCAGATTTTTGCCCTGCAATTGCATATTGGGTAATCATCCGTTGACGTGCCTTAATATTGCCTTTCACAAAGTCTGAAACTTCCACTCCTGCATCACTAAGTGCCTCAACCTGTCCATCAACTGGTTTTTGAATATTCACAGAAAGAGAAACATCTGGTTGAATGAATTTTAATGCTCGTTGGGCATCTTCCTCATCCGCCTGCACTCCGTAAGGTAAGCGAACAGCGATAAATTGATAGCTGGTATCCTTCGTTTCTTCACGCATCTCTTCAATAGCTAGTTGTGCTAAACGCCCGGCTAAAGAAGAATCCTGACCTCCGCTAATGCCCAACACAAAAGTTTTCAAGAAAGGATATTTCTTCAAATAAGCTTTTAAAAAATCAATACTTTTGCGAATTTCTTCTTTTGCATCAATCACTGGTGAAACACCTAATTCTTTAACAATTTTATCTTGTAATGTCATAACCAACTTCCCCTTTTATAATGAATTAAAATCTGTCGTTTGAATCTCCGACTTCACTGATTTACGGACTTTTTCGATTAATCTCATTTTATGATTCCAAAGTTCTTGTGACAAATCAACTGGATATTTTTGAGGGTTCAATTCCCGTTTATATTCATCCCATAGTTCTTCCAAATTTTCCTTGGCGTAGTCTTTAATCTCTTGAAGTGTTGGCAACTCATAAACCAACTCCCCATCTACAAATATATCTTGTAAAAGTGGCTTCGCATCAAAATCCGTCACCGTCTTATTGATAAACGTATGCACAGGGTGGAACATATAAAGTTCCTCTAAATTATGAGGATCATCATTCCAAAATGAGATGTAATCTCCCTCAGATTTTCCGTCACCCTTACGATTAATCCGCCATACTTGTTTTTTCCCTGGAGTAGACACTTTTTCTGCGTTACTTGAAAGCTTAATCGTGTCCTCCATCGCACCTTTATCATTTTCAATCGACACGATTTTATAAACCGCGCCAAGAGCTGGTTGATCATAAGCCGTGATAAGCTTCGTCCCAACGCCCCAAACATCAATTTTGGCTTTTTGCATTTTCAAATTCAAAATAGTATTTTCATCTAAATCATTAGAAGCATAAATTTTTGCCTCTGGGAAACCAGCTTCGTCCAGTTGTTCACGAACTCGTTTTGAAATGTAGGCCATATCTCCGCTATCAATCCGCACGCCAAGAAAATTAATGTCATCCCCAAATTCTTTTGCTACACGAATTGCAGAAGGAACACCAATTCTCAAGGTGTCATACGTATCAACTAAAAAGACACAATCTCTATGTGTTAAGGCATAAGCCTTGAATGCTTCATAATCATTGCCATAGCTTTGAACCAAAGAATGCGCATGCGTGCCACTTGCTGGAATCCCAAAAAGTTTACTTGCACGAACATTACTTGTCGCATCTGCTCCACCAATCACAGCGGCACGTGTTCCCCAAAGAGCTGCATCCATTTCTTGCGCTCTCCTAGAACCAAATTCTAATAGTGGGTCGTTTCCAATAACGGACTTAATCCGAGCTGCTTTGGTTGCTATCAATGTTTGGAAATTAACGATATTTAACAAAGCCGTTTCGACCAATTGACATTGCGCCAAAGGACCCTCTACTTGCACAATAGGCTCTCCGTTAAAAACTAAATCTCCCTCTAATGCCGAACGAACCGTACATTTGAAACGAAAATCTTCAAGATACTTTAAAAATGCTTCTGGATACCCTTCAATTTCACGCAAATAGGCAATATCACTTTTGCTAAAGGTTAAATCTTGTAAATATTCCACCATGCGCTCAAGTCCGGCAAATATCGCATACCCGTTTTCAAAGGGCATATCACGGAAGAATACTTCAAAAATAGCTTTCTTTTCAGAACGGCCTAGTTCCCAATACGTTTGCATCATATTGATTTGATACAAATCAGTATGTAATGCTAAGCTATCATCTGGATAAAAACGTGGCATAAATCTCTCAACTTCTTTCTTTTCATCTCGGCTCACAAATATAAGCTGTTCTTATTATAACAAATTTCATTCTAATCTCTAAAGGTTATCTACTAAAACAATTCTTCTTTTGAGTCGTCTCATGCGACCGATGTATAGACCCACAGCAATACACAACGGAAAAAAACAGATTGGCTTTAAAAATGAAGCGTTTTCATTAAGAGGATAATTTTCCTAACGCTTTTGCTAAGTTCACACAAAGGCTTAACGACCGATTGTACTTATGATTTTCAATCAAATTAATCGTCTGTCTGGAAACCCCCACTTCCTAGTTGACTAAGTCCTTTCTTCGTTCGATAGTCTTTTAATCGGTTCATGTAGCGCCTCTATTATGTCAAATAGATGTTTCTGCCTATCTGTCCATATTATATATGACAAAAAGACTAGAAAGAGCCGACTCTTTCTAGCCTTGTACCTCTACATATAATTTCATGACTTCCTCGGTTGCGACACCTATTTCATATTTATGCTTTGTCAAAGCGAAAATACGTTCATCAGGTTCTGGAACTTGCACAGAGCTTACCTGTAAGATTTTTTTCGCCCAAAGTTTAGCATCCTTTACTTGTGACATGACATGAATCATCCCAAGCTCTAAATCTGCTTCCTCAGGATAGTTTTCCGTCACTAAACAATTCGCACCACTCGCTTGTGCAGCCACGATAGATAAAGGAAGTTCATAAGTAGCTAAATCCTTTGGCAATAGGACAATGTCCACATTTTCATAGACCTCTGTAACAGATGGCTGTGACAAACGAAATTGGACAAATTTTTCAAGACCTAATCGTTTAACTTCTGGCAACAGGAGCTGTGACAAATTTTCGGAACCAACAAGACTTAAATTAAATTCACGTCGTTGCCGTTTCAGCTCTGCCATAACTTCCAGCAAGAACCGCATCCCCTCCACACTCTTAGATTCTAACGCTTGAATTTCTATCATGCGTTTCGAACGATTCTCCTCTCGTTTCATATTCACTAACTTAAAGGCATCCATTCCTTCCGGTATGACATGACACTTAACCTCAAAATTTTTTGAACCAAAGAGAAGCTGCCCAGATTTTTTAGAAGTAGAAATAAGCTTTGTTGAATATTTGTTGATTAACCATTTCATTGAATGCGTGTAAATTTTTTTCTTTTCACTTATTTCTGAAACATTAGACTCATAATGAGCATGTGTAATGCGAATAGGAACCTTCTCTAAATAAGCTGCAAATAAGACCAACCCACTTCGATAATAAGTATGAACATGGATACTATCGAACGGTCCATTTTTACGTAGATAGGTGCGAATATACTGAATAAACGCCCTAGACTTCATCGTGTCAATCCTAGAGAGATGAGAAACTTTCGCCGTTGTTTCTATGTCTAACCTAGAAACATTTTCTCCACTTGGTTCTAAAATAGCATACTCAAATTCAATCTGTGAAGAATCGACATGTCGTTCCCATTCTATCAATATATTTTCAATCGTTGTATCGCTTGCATCGAAAACTTGTAATACTCTTTTCATAGAACTCTCTCCTTCCGTTATTCTTATATGTATGGACATTAAACATTTTCTATGTTGAATAGTATACTCGAATTTTATTTTTTATCAATAAAAAAAGGATTGATTTTCTATTTTTTAAATATTTTTAGTAATAAATAATGTTCTGAAAGCACACGAATAAACGCAGATGTCTTTCGTTAATTATTCTTGATTCTTTCATGAAATTTGTCATCTTTTTCAAAATACAGCAATAGAAAAATTTCTTCTCTATTGCTGTATTAAGTAAGTCTATTCTAGCTCAAACAAATTCACACCACAGAAAAATTCGCAATCATTTGCTAAACGATTTCCCATACCTGCCTTATCAGAAAGATAAATACCAAAACTTACTTTTTCTTGAACTTTCTGTAAATCTAGCACAACTCGTCCAGTTATTTCTTCATTCGTCTGTAATGCCGATAGATCACAGATTGGTGCTGATTTTTTAAGAATTTTTCCAGATTTATCTACTGCAACAATCGTCACTTCTTTTAGACCAACTGGTGCTGCAAATCCGTGATTCACAAACGAAAAACGGAATTCCTTCTTTTTCTTTGTAATATTCTCCGCAGTGAGGCTGGTACACTCAATTCTATATCCTAGATAGTCCCGAATATACTCATAATAATTTCTTTCTCCGTTAGCAAACCAAATTGGTTGATACGGTGCCCCTAAAACATCTAGTTCTGCTCGCGTGACTAGCTCTTTTTTCCAAGCATTCATAGAAGAATAATTTTTATATTTTGACTCATCATAATAATTAATATCATCATCCGATTTCCCATTTCTGATTATAAATGATACGAACCGTATTCACGACCTTCAAACATTTGTTTTTCTGCTGATACTGTCCCAAAAATGGTTCCTTTTCATGGCCTAAATTGAGTGCCCAATTTTCATAATAGCGTTTTAAACTATTTGCAATCTTCTCATTCTTCCCAAATAACAAGGCTCTTTTCAAAATTCCCCAACCAGCAAAGCCACCAAACTCTCCAGTTCTACACGACACCATTTTAAAAGGGTTTCCAAAAGAAACACCCTCAAAAGTAATTCCATCAGGAGACAAGGTATCTGTATGAATCGCTCGATAAAACGCACCAACCTCGTGCTGAAAATAATCCATTGAAAACTCTGTCATAGAAACAAAATAATCTTTCCATTCCCCCACAGCAAGTAAGGAAGATACATGTTGTTTCCCATTTTTAGCATAGCTCTGAATTTGATATGTTCCTTTTTTCTCTAATAAAACTTCTAGATAAGATAGCTCCTTTTTCCCACCATCTGGCGAAATTACTTCCATTTTTGTCGTTTCTCCAGCAATTTTTAATGGAATTGTATTACCAATCACGCCACCATTTATCTCATAGTAGGCAATGCTGATTTCCAAATACTCTGCGATTTTTTCGTATATATCCTCTAAGGTATCTGAAAATAAAAAACTTCCTTCTAATTTCCTTGTCCGAATAGTTAGCGGATTATCCACCAAATCATCTATTTGATTTAGTAGCTGAAAGCCTAACATTCTATGCCCTGCTTTAGAATATTTAATTCTCCAAGCAGCAAAGGGTGTTTTGACCGTTAAAGCCAAGTATTCTCCGGTTGTGCTATGAAAAACAAAATAAGCATATTGTTGCTTTTCATCTGTATAAAGAATCTTTGGCATACAGTGGTCTGTTGTCAGTACATTGGAATCTAATAAATTAAAACTAAAATCAATTCCTGAACGTGGACCAACGTTAAGCGGTAAAGTTGCTGAATAATGAATGCTCTCTTCTTTAAAATCATATTGAATTTGTGTTTGCTTAGATTCTGAAGAAAAAAATCCTTGTTCATCCGAAGTTTTCTCAAAATTACCAGAAAGATAAACTTCTTCGTTTTGAGTCCCATTAACAAAGGGGAGTCCGAAGCTTTCAGAAAAATCGTTCACCCACGTGGAGTTTCTTTCAGAAGTGCTCAAGTGGCTTATTCTACCTGAAGCTTCAACTATTGTTGTATAATTTTTCTTCTTATAAATTATTGTCACGTTATCAATCCTTATTCTTCAAGATAAATTAACATATTAAGTTAAGTATCTCTGTTATACAAAAAAAAAATTCTGTCAACTGAAAACGATTTATAAATAGTTTTTAGTCATAAATAACTTCGACAAAAAAAACACCCAAACCAACAAGGAATGAGTGCTTTTGTACTCTCAAAAAAACGAGAATTAAAGTTGTTTGTTGTAGAATTCAACGACAAGTGCTTCGTTGATTTCTTGGTTGATTTCATCACGTTCTGGCAAACGATTTAATGAACCTTCTAATTTTTCAGCGTCGAAAGTTACGAATGATGGACGAGCCACAGTCGCTTCAACAGCTTCTTTAATTACAGGAACATTTTTAGATTTTTCACGAACACCGATTACTTGACCGACTTCAACGCGGAATGATGGAATATCCACACGTTTGCCATCAACAGTGATGTGACCATGGTTAACTAATTGACGTGCTTGACGACGAGTAGTTGCTAAACCTAAACGGTAAACTACATTGTCTAAACGACGTTCAAGTAAAATCATGAAGTTAGCCCCATGTTTACCTTCTTTAATTTTGCTTGCAGCTACGAACAAGTTTTTAAATTGACGTTCGTTCATACCGTAAGTGTGGCGTAATTTTTGTTTTTCAGCTAATTGCATACCGTATTCAGAAAGTTTGTTACGGCTGTTTGGTCCATGTTGACCTGGTGCGTATGGACGACGTGCTAATTCTTTACCAGTTCCTGATAATGAAATACCTAAGCGACGTGAAATTTTCCATGATGGTCCTGTATAACGTGACATGTTTTGTTTCCTCCAATAAAATAATATAGTTTTTTGGAGTAAAATAATAACTTGGATAGATCAGTTTCGTTCAGTTTGTCCTTTAATCTTCACCTTTGCAGCCGCAGTTACACAATTAAACCTACTGGCGACAGACTGTTGACGAGTTCTTTCTACTCATGCTGCATTATTTTACACAAAGCACAGTATACCAAGAGAATGATATTCTGTCAAATGTTACTGATTAAAAAATTGCGTCCTAAAAATTGCGTTCTCTGCTTACAACAAGTAAAATAAAAAGAAAAGGAGATATTCAAAATGGAGAAATTAGTGCTACATGAAAATCTTGAGAAAAAGCCTCAAATGGAACGTTATATGAAAAATAACTTTGCATTTAAAGGAATTCAAAAAACAGAGCTAGTTCTACTTGCAAAAGAAACTATCCAAGTCAGCAAAAAAATTTCACCCGAGAAACTTTTCGAAGAGGTGAGTTACTATTATAAGCTTCCTGAGCGTGAATATCACTATCTAGCTATCTTACTTTTAGAAAAGAACATCAATCGACTGAACTATTCACAAATTTTAACCTACATACCGTTTGTCAGCGTTCATTCTTGGTGGGATAGTGTCGATGCTTGGCGAAAAGTCTTTGCTTTATGGGGAGCTAGAAACCCTGATTATTTAGAGAGAGTATTTTATATTTTCCAGAATTCAGAAGATTTTTGGCAGCGACGTATTGCTATTAATTTACAGCTACTTTTCAGAAAAAAAACGAATACAAAACTCTTAACAGAGGCGATTGAAAAGGATTTAGCCACGGACGAATTTTTCATTCAAAAAGCAATCGGCTGGAGCTTACGCGAATATAGCAAGACAAATCCTAGCTGGGTCACAGATTTTATTGCAACACATCCGACTCTTTCAAAATTAGCTATACGTGAGGGAAGTAAATATCTGTAAAATAACCCCCCTCAGTTTCAACAGCGACCGAGTGGGGAATTTTTAACTATTCTTCATGATTTAAGGCGGAATGTCGGAAACCGTAAAAGAAATAAATTAGCAGACCGACAGCGATACTTATACCAAATACAATCCAAGTAATTTCTTGTAATTGTAACATCAAGTAAGCACTAATGAGAATGGATAGGATGGGTAATAAAGGAACGAGTGGCGTCTTAAATTGTCCTTCTTCTGGCAAACCACTATCCCTACGTAGCTTGATAATTCCCAATGCCATGAAAATTAAATACATCAAGCTGACAATATTTACAAATTCAGCCAATAAATTTAACGGAACAATTCCCGCAAAAATCATCGCAATCACTCCAGCTAAATAAGTCGCATTCCGTGGAGTATGGTGCGTTTCATCCACCTTACTTAAACTCTTAGGCAACAAGCCATCCTTTGCCACCGCGTAAATCAAACGCGACAAGCTATACATCATGGAAATCGTTACCGTAAGTAAGGTTAAAATTGCCGCTACTGAAATGATTGACCCAACAAAACCTTGCCCTATGCTGCGCATCGCAAAGGCAACAGGATCTTTTACACCTAACATATGGAAAGGAACAACACCCGTCAGCACCAATGTCACGACAACATAGAGAATTGTTGTAATGACAATTGAACCAATCACACCCCGAGGAATATCCTTCTGAGGATTTTTCACTTCTTCTACTGCCATACTTACAGATTCAAAGCCAAGATAGGCGAAGAAAACGAGTGCAGCACCCGCGACCACCCCTTTGCCATTTACTCCGAAAAATCCATAAGGCATAAATGGTTGCCAGTTGCTAGGATTCACATGGAAAAGTCCAACCACAACAAATAAAATAATAATTGCAAATTTCAAATAGACCATTGCGTTGTTTAGGCGAAGCATTTTCTTTGCCTCTTGAGAAACCCAAAAGGTGACGGCAATCACGACTAGAAGTGCCATCAAGTCCACATAAGTGCCCTTTTCTGGATGAAAAGCACCCGAAATAGCCATAGGTAAATGAATCCCTAACCCGTCTAAAAAGCCACTCACATACCCTGCCCAACCAGAAGCCACAGAAGACACCGCCAGAGTAAATTCTAAAATCATGAACCAACCTGTTAGCCACGCCATAAGCTCGCCAAAAACTGAGTACATGTAGGCGTAAGGGCCTCCTATCGCTGGAATGCGTGAGGCAAATTCTGCATAAAATAAGCCGGATAAGCCGACTGCCACTGCAGCAATCAAAAAGGAGACAGTTAGCGCTGGACCAGCATACTTCTCTGCCGCAATCCCTGTAATAGTGAAAATTCCAGTTCCAACAATCGCACCAATTCCTAATAAAATTAAATCCAAGGTTTTTAATTCACGTTTCAGTCCCGAATCTACCGGTTTAGACGGGAATTTTTTCTTTCTTAATACCGACATCTTATTGTTCTCCCATTTTTCTTACATTTTTAGAAGATTATACCAAAGGATGTTATAGAATGCTAGAAATAGACTATTCTAAATCTAAAAGATTTATAAGAAAAATGAAAACGGAGAAAGACAAATTTGCCTCTCTCCATTTTTTATTAACCGATAGATTTTACATAACCTAGAAGTACGCCACCAAGAATGACAAACAGGCTTCCAAGCAATGCGTAACGAAATTCTTTTTTCGTTTTTGTTTCTCCAAGTAGGAAGATTCCACCAAGTGTGGAGATAATAATTCCCATTTGAGAAAAGCTGAACGCTAAAGCCAAACCAATTTTTTCCATTGCTAAAAGCATGAAGAAATTCCCGATTCCCCAAAGAACCCCTGTTATCATGTTTTTAAAGACAACTGGTTCTATTTTCACTTTTCCTATTGAAAACAGAGTCGCACCAATAATCATCCCTACTGATAGCGGTAAAATCACTGATAAGGTTTCTACCTTAGAGGCATTGATAACAATAGTGTACACCGCATAACCAACTGTTGATAAAAGTAACGCGCGGAATCCTTTTGCGAAGTTTAAGGAAGAATTACTTGCTTTCGTTTGTTCTGAATTATCACGAAAACCTGTTAAATAAGCACCAAGGACTAATAAAATTAACGCAATAAAACCGAAAATAAATTGATTTGTCCGACGCCATTCATGGAAGAAAACAGCTCCAGCAATTGTATTTACAAATAATTGCATCCCTGTTGAAATCGGAACAGCAACGGAAACGCCCATATTACGCATTCCTTGAAATTGTCCGTTTTGACCGACAGACCAAAAAATCCCTGAAATTAAGCCAACAAGAACAATTTTCCAATCCATATGCGGACGTTCAACAACAAATAAAACTAATGAAAATAAGAACGCACCAAAAGTCATTCCAAGTGTTTGTTGGTTTGGGTCGCCACCGATTTTACTTCCTACTAATCCAATACTTCCCCAAGCGAACATTGGAATTAAAGCCATTATCCAAATCATAAAGATTCTCCTCTAAATATTATTCATCAATTCCGAAGCGTAATCAGAAAATTGACACATTTGTCATGGTAACAAGGAAAGCGGAAACAATGCAAGGAAAATACCTAGAGCTTTTCGGAAATTGATTTCCTTATCCAATAACCACGCTTTCTTACTAATTTACTGCATAATAAAAAACTAGACAACTAAAGTCATCTAGCTCAGATTTAATCAATTTCCGTGATGTCGTAAATAATCGAAAAATTCATAAGGTAAGGACGAATAATTTTCTTTCAAGGAATAAGATTCCAATGTGTTCACATTTCTTCTTAAATTCTGTGCCTCACGCTTGGAAAGTAGCCCTTCATCTTCATATTCATAAATCAATTTCCGTTCGAGGTAGTAGCCTCTCATCATTTCATCCGTATTGTTTGGAATTGCCCGCTGAATGACACGGTCAATAAATGCACGTTCATGAAGAAGCTCTGTTTGTCTAATCCGTTCTGCTTGAAGGAAGTTTATCAATTGTTCATCATAAATTCCTTCCAAGTTTTCAAGCGCCGTCAAAATACGCTCTGTATTGACTAAATAAACATTTCTCATAGCTTTTCTTTCATCGTGTGTCAAACGATTTCTCTTCTTCTCCGTTCCCCGTCCTTGACGCAGATCGGAAATTTGGTGAAGTATGGAGTACAACATCCGTTTCAAAATAACGAATAAAAAATTAATACTAGAAACAAACTTATGAATAATGACACGTTCCATTTCTTGCGTGTATCGTTTATAAACCGTGTAGCTTAACTCATCAATTTCATGTTTTTTATAAGCTTCCTCTAACCCCTCAATTTCGATTTGTAAAATCATCAGGCGAAGCTCCTGTAAATCTTTTTTAATCGTATCAGATTCTGAATCAACAATTAAATCTTGGATCCGCAGCCGATAATTATCAATCGCTGCTTCCATCGCTCGCTTGTCACGTAAATTCTTTGCATCCTCTTCAAGCTGTGCAACAACTTCATCTAAAATAGCAATTTCAACTAAATGATTTTTCGATACCTGTTTCGTTTCTGAAAGCAAAGGTAAAACGAGAATCCCGACAATAAACGAGAGAAGCGTTACACCAGCTGTTACAAACATCATTAACGGACGTTCAACAAAATGGTCAATTCCTAGATATTCCGGCGTTAAGAGAATCGTCGCAATCGAAACTGTCCCTTTGACTCCGGAAAAGGTAGTTAGAAGCATATCCTGCATGTATCGTTTAAAAGGTTGCTTTCTTCTCCGACTGATAACAAAATAATAAAGCACTAAGCATAAGAATCTTGTCACAAACAAAAGCGCGGTGACGACAATAATTGTAACAAATAAAAATACGTTAGAGTACACATCACTCTCTAATGTTGGCAAAAATACTTGTTGTAACTCAATCCCTAATAGAACAAAGACCACTGCATTTAAAGCAAAGGTAATGGTATTCCAAATGGTATTGGTTACCGTATCAAGCTGTGCATCAAACAAACTAATTTGTTTAAAGCTTGATGCTTGCATAATTCCAGCCACTACTGCGGCAATAATTCCTGAAACACCAATTTCTTCTGAAATAAAAAATGCTAAAAATGGGAGAAAAATCTCTATTACTAGATAACCAGTAATATCTCTTGCATCTACTTCTTCCAATAAGCTCGTTACCGCTTTATGAATCCAAGCGACAAGAAACCCAACTACTGCTCCACCAACCGCAGAAAAAGCGACTGCCCAACCAGCATCAAGTAGCGAAAATTTCCCTGTGGTTAAGGCGGCAATCGCAAACTGAAAGGCAATGATACCCGAAGCATCATTAATTAACCCCTCACCCTTTAAAACGTTCGACACCCGCTTAGGAAATTCCAATCGCGAAGAAATCGAACCGACCGCAATCACATCCGTTGGTCCAAGAGAGGCCCCAACCGCAAAACAAGCGGCTAACGGTATCGCAGGCAACAAGCTGTGCACCGTTAATCCTAGTGAAAATACCGTCGCAAAAACAACAATAAACGCTAAATAACCGACCAACTTCCAATGCTTTAGTATCGAGCTAACATTTGCCTCCTGTCCGTCACGGAAAAGAAGTGGTGCTACAACTAAAGCAAGAAACATTTCAGGGTTTAAACGAACAACGTTCTCTGCACCAATGAATCCCATGCCAAACCCCAAAATAATTTGTATTAGGGGTAAAGGCACCTTTGGGAAAATTTTGTTTACCACATTAGAAAGAATTAGTGCTGTGAAGAACGCAATTACATAGTAAATAGCGTGCATCTAATCACACTCACTTTCCTCAATCTTTTTTTGTACCAAATTTCTGTTTATAAAGCGCACGTTTCAATTGAATTTTCTTTTGGAGGGTCTTACTTTCCTCTGTTTTCCCGTCAATTTCTAACTGAACACGCTTGGCTTCCATACGACAAAACTCACGCTTTAATTTATCTCTTCCTTTTTCAGAATGAGAAGCCGCTTCAAGTTTTTGCCGTTTTTTTTCTAGTTTTTTCCGAATTTCTTCATCTAAAAGTTCTTCATCGACATCCTCATGCTTTCCGAGGTAGTCACCCTTTAGTCTTTCAATATAATCTTGAAATTCTCCATTATTTTTAGGCAGAACCACCATTTTCCCTCCCACTTTTCTTTTTTAATTTGTACGTTTTATGTACAAGACTACCTAGTTTCTCATATTTTATCATATTTTTCCACATACAGCTTCGCTTATCGCAAAAGTTATTGTAAAATTAATAGTAAAGACAGTTATTTTTCTCAAGTCGAGCACGAGGAGCAGAAATACAAGAAAAAAGACAAAATCCCGCAATGATAAAAAACATCATCACGTGATTTTCCTATTTTTCTCGCTTTCTACCGCTTCTCTTAGCTCTGTAATTAGGAGGAACTTTTATGGGAACGTTTACTATCGAAATTATTGCCGTTATCCTTATTTTAGGAGTCGCTACTTATGCCACGAAAACTGCAAATCGGAAAAACGATGCAGATGCTTTCCATAAACGAGAACTCCACCAGCAACGAAAATTACGTGACTTACTAAAGGAAATAGAAGAATTGTATCGTACAGATTTAACAGGCGTCTTACGGATAAATCTAAACCCTGCTCAAGTAGACGGCTATACTACACGTTATCTTTTTCTTATCTATGAAATGGAAAGAAATTTAACCCTTTTCCATATAGAAAATGACGAACTTATTCCAATACTTAAAACAGCTCTTCTCCAATTGTCCGATAAAGTAGCTTTTCAAGAAAAACTGAATCAATTATTAGGTGAGCAGGCATTTCCGACCAGCATTGAAGAAAGCTTTCCAACTCTTGAGGTGCAAAAGAAAGAAATTGCTGAAAATGACCTTTCTAACTTACGTAGCGAGCTTGATTATATTGAAAAGCACTATCACTCTGAAAACGAGGACTGGAGCCGCTACACAAGAGACCTACTAAATAAACTCAATTAAAAAGCTAGGAAATGTCCTCCCACGAGAATATTTCCTAGTTTTATTTTTATAGACTGGTAACAGGTTTGAAGTTTTCTGCTCCTTCCACGTGAATGGTTAATTCCATTGTATTCGTGTCCGCCACTCCTTTAAACCAATAGCCAGATTTTTTAATTGTTTTGATTTGTGTATGAATATTGTTCGAGATAAAACCGTAACGATTACGATACGCATTCGCCCAACTCCAGCAATCAATCGGTGTCCATAAATGATAGCCGAAGCAATTAGAGCCGTCCTCTATGACCTTGTGCAGCCAATACAAATGCTCTTGAATAAAACTAATGCGGTAATCATCTTCAATCACTCCATCAGCATTCATCCAACGTTCTTCCCGACTGACACCCATTCCATTTTCAGACATAAACCATTCAATATTGTTATAATTTTCCTTGATATCCATGCCAATATCATAAACTGCTTTGGGATAAATTTCCCAACCCTTGTCATGATTCATTCGACGTCCCGGCATATCGTAATCTTTCCAAAACTTCGTTGGTAACCAATCAATCGCTAAAGAATTAGAAGAAAACTCTGGACGTTCCACACGATGTGGATGATAAAAGTTAATGCCCAGTACATCAATCACATTTTCCTTAATAATCGCTAATTCCTCTGGTGTAGATTCCCATAAGACACCCTCTGAATCAAATAACGCTGCCAACTCCTCTGGTAACTCTCCATGCACTGCACTATCCATAAACAAACGATTCAACCACAAATTTGCAATGTGTGAGGCTTTCTTATCTTCGGGGCTATCCGTTGCTGGATAAGGAGGCGTTAAATTCAAAATCGTTCCAATCCGTCCTTTAGGGTTTGTATTCACTTCACGAAACTTTTGAATCGCTTTGGCAGAAGCTAATACAAGATTATAAGCGACTTGTACTGCCTTGGGTCCATCTACAATCTTAGGATAATGGAATTGCATGAGGTACTCTCCCTCGACAATCACCATTGGCTCGTTAAAGGTAAACCAATCTGTCACACGGTCGCTAAAAAGCTTAAAACATTGCTCGGCAAAATTCGCAAACAACTCACCCACTCGTTTATTTTCCCAGCCACCATATTTATGATAGAGCTCAACTGGTAAATCAAAATGGTGAAGATTCATTACTGGTCGAATCCCATTTGCGATAAATTCATCAATTACTTCATTGTAGAAACGAACCCCGTCCTCATTTAGCGTTCCTGTTTCAAGGTCATCAATTAATCTCGTCCACTGGATAGAAGTCCGAACAGAATTTAGACCGATTTCTTTCATCAGACGGATATCCTCTTTAAAAGAATTATAAAAATTAGAAGTGGTGTCGGGTCCCACTTGCTTGTAAAACGCTTCTGGTTCAACTTCATACCAATAGTCAAACATATTCGCATGTTGCTTGTTAAAACGTCCTTCTGATTGAGGCCCACTTGTTGCAGCACCCCACCAAAAATCTTTGGGAAATTCTAGCTTCATGGATTACTCTCCTTTTTCAAATTCACTATTCTCAGTTTGTATTTTCAATCATCTCAAGATAATAATAACGTTTTCACAGTAATTTGTCTAGTCATTATTATAAAAACACCTTACAAACTTTTGTTTTTTCTAAAGGAATTGTAAGCCCTTTATTGATTAATCAGCAAATAACTTTTATACTTGTGTAGAAAAGAACTTATTAAAGCGAAGCTTAAGGAGGAATTAGAGCATGTCAGAAATTGGCTTACTAGATGTCGGGGGAACATCAATCAAATATGGGGTTTGGAAAAATGAGGAATTAATAGATAAGGGGACAGTTGATACACCTAAAACATTAGAAGAATATTATAAAGTATTAACACAAATCATTGATGAAATGAAGAAAAATCATCAAATTATTGGAGTGGGTATGAGCACTCCGGGTTCGGTTGATAAAGAAACTGGAATCATTGGTGGTGCTTCTGCCGTACCTTACATTCATGATTTTCCAATTAAAATTGAACTTGAAAAACAATTTGATTTACCTGTAAGCTTTGAAAACGATGCTAATTGCGCAGCTATGGCTGAAGTGCGTTTTGGCGCAGGAAAAGATTTGAAGAATGTTTTATTTATCATTATTGGAACAGGAATTGGTGGTTCTGTGATTGTTGACGGAAAAGTTCAACATGGCAAACATCTATTTGGTGGAGAATTTGGCTTCATGTTAATGGACGATAAAAATTCGTTCTCAAGTCTTGGAACAGCTGTCAATATGGCAAGACGTTACACCAAACGAAAAAATGATGGAATGGAATACACTGGAAAACAAGTTTTTGAACTTGCAGATAAGGGAGATTCTTTGGCTTTGGAGGAAAGTGAAATCTTCTACTACAATCTTGCCAAAGGAATTTACAACCTACAATATGCCTTCGATCCAGAAAAAATTATCCTAGGTGGTGGAGTCTCTCAAGCCGAGTTTTTAATTTCAAATGTCAATAAACGATTGCAAGCAATTCTCGACCAAGTGAAAATTGCTCCATTTATGCCAGAGATTGTGGCATGTGAATTTAAAAATGATGCAAACTTAATCGGTGCAGCAGCTGATTTTATTAGTGAACATTCTGAGGAAGTATTGGTGTAATCCTCTTTATTTAAAAATCCTCTCTGATGTTTGAGATTCAGAGGGGATTTTGGATTTACATTTCTTTCAATTTCATCAAAGAATGAAAGCATAGTAAGTGGTCTTCTTCTGAAACCAGGTCAGAAACAATAATACTTCCCACAAGTCCATAAACATAAACCAAATTCTGTCATTTGAATACTCCCCTTTATCTTTTATTTTGTACATTCATTATTTATCTATTATCCAATTTTTGCTACATTTCTATTATTATCATTGATTTTGAATATTTCATAGCTACATGTTAGCCAAAAATAAAAACATTTACATTTTTTTAATTGGATTTTGGATAACTTAATACTATTTATGATAAATTAAAAAAAATCACCCGAACAAATCCATTAAGAGATTTATTCGAGCGATTCTTCAATAATATCAATCATTTATACAGAAAACTTTATGAACTACTTATCTAATTTCTCAACAATTTCCTCAAATTCATTCAACCGTTGTTCAAAGACTTTAAACGCTTCTTTCAAATAACCAGCCTGTGTCATATCAACACCTGCTTTTTTCATTACTTCGATTGGATAATCTGAATTTCCTGCCTTAAGATAAGACAAGTAATCTTCTAAATCTTTTTCATTTCCGTGAACTACTTTGGCAGATAAAGCTGAGGCTGCCGCAAAGCCAGTAGAATATTGGAACACATAATAATTATAATAGAAATGTGGAATTCGAGACCATTCCAAAGCAATTTGTGCATCTTTTTCAAGTGCTTCTCCATAATATCTTGCATTCAAGTCCCCATAGTAATTATTCAATAAGTCAGCTGTTAATGGAGTTCCGCTGGCGTCCGTTGTATGAATAAAGTGTTCAAATTCCGCAAATTGTGTTTGACGGAAAACAGTTCCCTTGAACCCATCTAAATAATGGTTTAAAACAAACGCGCGAACGGCTAAATCTGTTTCAGTTTCTAGTAAATATTCCGTTAAAATATTTTCATTCGTTGTTGAAGCAATTTCTGCTAAGAAAATCGAATAATCACCATAGACAAATGGTTGTGTCGTCCGTGTAAAATAGCTGTGCATCGAGTGACCCATTTCATGTACCAAAGTATACAACTGATCTAAGCTGTCATGCCAGTTCAACAAAATATAAGGCGCGGTATCATAGGCACCACCAGAATAAGCACCCGAGCGTTTCCCTTGGTTTTCAACGACATCAATCCAGCGTGAATCAAATGCTTCTTGTACATGACTTAAATATTCTTTTCCAAGTGGAGCAAGCCCTGTCAAAGTCTTACTTTTTGCTTCTTCATAGGTAAATTTAATCGGTGCTTCTCCAACAATTGGCGTATATAAATCATAAGAGTGTAATTCCTTTAGTCCCAATAAACGTTTACGCAACGCCACATAGCGATGAAGTAATGGTAAATGCGCATTCACTTCTTCAATCAAGGTATCATAGACTGATTCTGGCACGTCATTTTCTGCCAGTGCTGCGGCACGAGCAGAAGTATAGTGATGAACCTTTGCTTGATAGTTATGCACTTTCACATTTGTTGAGAGCGTGCTTGCTAGAGTGTGTTGAAATTGATCATAGACTCCATAAATTCCCTCAAAAGCGGACTTACGAACTTCACGATTCGTTGATTCAAGCAACTGACCATATACTCCATGAGAAAGCTGCACGTTTTCTCCGTTTTCATCTTTTACTATTGGAAATTTTAAATCTGCATTGTTCAAGACAGCAAATGTATTCCCCGGTGCGCCAAATATTTCTCCTGCACCAGCAAGTAATGCTTCTTGTTCTGCTGAAAGAATATGTGCTCGTTTATTCGTTACTTTTTCAATATCATGACGATATAATTCAAGCGCTGGAGTTGTCGCAAAGTATTCGTTCAACGTTTCATCAGAAAGTGACAATAGCTCTGGATTGTACCATGAAGTCGCTTCAGATACCCTTGCCCAAAGTCCTTCTGCTTTTGAATTAAAGCTTTGATACTTCGCATTCGCAGTATCTTGGTCATTCTTCATTGAAGCATAGACGTAAATTTTTTCCAATTTCCGATAAAGATTCGTAATAAATTCAAGGGCAGATAATAAAGCCACACCACCATTTCCAAGTGTCCCTTGGAAAGAATTTGCTTGTTTTGTTTCCTCTGCTAATTCCTCATAAGTACTTTCCCAGTCCTCATCTGATGAAAAAATCAAAGATAAATCCCAAGTTAAATCTGTCGTCAGTTCTTCTCTTGTAGGTAATTTTTTTGTTTCACTCATTTTCCCTATCGCTCCTTTTTCACAGAGTTAAGACGAAAAGTCCATTCATCTTACTCCACTGAATTAATACTGTTATCTTAACATATATTTTCTCTTCTAGGAAGAACACTAAGATGTTCTGGAAGAATTTTCCAATCATAGGCATAGGGAATTGGCTGAACCTGCTTGATAAAAGTTGGATGAACCAAAGAAAATCGTTTTTCCTCCACTTTTAGATAACGGAGCTCAGCTAAAGCAAAAAGTTCCTGACAAATAAACTCACTGAAAATCACTTCTTTTGGCACTGCAGGCATCGCATAAAGATGTAAATCTTTAGATAAAAAGATTTGTACTAGCTCTTCAACGGGATACGAACCCTCACGTAGCAAGGTAAAAAGTATTAATTTCCAATTCATGATTTCCCCTAAGCAAGCTAGTGAAGATAGTGCTGGAAAATAATAATACGTGGGGAGCTGTAACAAGCTTTGTCCTCCTTGGTAAAATTCCCCCTGCAACTCGACACATTCCTTTTTTTGAATCTTAAGTTGCTGAAAAAGTCGCTGATAATAAGCTTTAACAAGGGATACACTTTGATATTTTCGCCCTGTTAATTTTCTTTCTTGAAAAGGAGTCGCAAAAATTTCTCGCAAAGAAGTCGTCCCAAATTTCCAGCTTTGAACCGAATAAACACATTCACGACGAAAATTTTCCTCCAAATGATAGCACAATCGAATTTCTCTCATCTGTAAGTCAATCTCCCAAAAGTAAAAGCCAACTTGTGGCGAATAGTAAAGCAAGCCTCGCTGCAAGGTGGATAGTTTCCCTTTTAAATGCAGCTTCTTTCCACATAGCCAAATTGGCTTATACTTATGTAAAAGATAATTTTCCGTTCGTTCCACCAAGCGCTCAATAGTGAGCGGACTACACTGGATTTCAAGCGCAATCAGCCCATCTAGTAAAATATCTGGGCGCTGGGCTAATTCTGGTAAATAACACTCTAGTTCTGCTTGGTACTCCCTGTTTGCCCAATTTAAAAAGATTTCTTTCAACGCTAGATGTTCTGGCGTTTCTCCCTCTGAAAACATCTGACAGTCTGTCAAATGAACATGGGCAAAATGTGGCTGTTTCACTTCTCCACACTTCAATATAACTCTTCCTTTACAACCTGGGCAGAAAAATTCTTGTCTTTTCATTGCTTTAATTCTTGTCTGTTCAAGCTCCAGTAAATGAATTACTTTTCCCGCTTTATCCCAAGCAACCAACATAAAAAATCCCCCTCTTAATTACATTACGCAAAAAGAGAGAGATTTATTTTTTATTCTACTTATTTTGGAAAATAATGCCGTGTTAACTCCATAGCATTGCGTTCCATTAATTTTTCTCCGTGTTCATTCAAGACATCGACCGTAATCGTTGCTAGCTTGCCAAATTCTAATAACTGTGCCTTATCATCCTTGTATTCTTCCATGCCTACTTCATCTATCATGAAAAGAACATGCAGATAATATTTTTCTTGCAACTTATACAAAGTCGTCATTGTCGCACGTAGATAAACCTCACTTGCCAGCTGAATCATATCTTCAAAACTTTCAAGCTCAAGCACAACCTCGGGAATAATCGAAAGTTCTTCGATGAACTCATTTTCTTCCTCAGGTTCTTCTTCAATATCGAAAAATCCATGAACTCCGTCAGGTAACGTCTTTAAGCGATCGATAAAGTTTTCTGGACTTATCGCAGGAGCTCCTTTACTGATTAATAATTCTAAGCTGTTTCCACGTGGCATTACTTGGAAAGAAACCATATCTGTATCGACAAACTCTTCTTCTACATCTACCTCATCCAAGATACTATAAAAGAATTGTTCAATATCGGATTGACTTCCCATTAAATCTAAAAAATTAATCCCACGAGATTGTAAATCTTCCTGTCTAATCAACACACGAATTGTGTTCTCATTTATGTGTTCCATTTCCATGTGAAACACCCCATTCCTTTTATTACTCTTTAAGTCAATTCTACATTAAAAATATCACAATAGAAAGAAAAAGAGCTAGAAAAACGTTCCAGCCCAATAAAAATTTAGATTTATATTCCAGATAACATCTGTGCTCGGCGTAATTCAATCTGACGCACCGCACGTGGTAAGAACCGACGAATTTCATCTTCGTTAAAGCCTACCTGTAATCGTTTTTCATCAACCATAATCGGACGGCGTAATAGCCCCGGATTCTGTTGAATAAGTGCTATCAAGCCAGGAATCGTCAATTCATTCATATCTACTTGTAATTTTTGAAAGATTTTTGAGCGAGTGGAAATAATTTCTTCCGTTCCCTCTTCTGTCATGGACAAAATTGATTTTAGTTCTGAGCAGTCCAACGGTTCAGCAAATATATTTCTTTCCACAAAATCAATCTGATGCTCCATTAGCCATGTACGAGCCTTACGACAACTTGTGCAACCTGGTGAAGTATAGATTGTTAACATATCAATCAGCTCCTTTCCCCTTATCTAACCCTAACACCATCCCTCTACTCCTATAATTATATCGAAATTAAGATTAAAAATAAATAGCATTAATAAAATATAAATAAAAAACATTATAAAACAAAGAAAATCAATTATATTAAGTTTTTTCAAAGATAAAATAGGGGATGACTTGTGATTTAAGAAAAATCGTCCCTGTTAATTAATAAATATATTATAATTTGATTAGAATAGTTCTAAACAGATACAATCTTTTATAAAAAATGGAACGTAAAAAAAAGCGGAAGTAACTTCTCACTTTCCGCTTATGTATGAATTTATTTTACAGGTTTTATCTCCTCAAGTCCCACGCTTACTCCCAAAGCCTGGTTCACAGCACACATTGTCTTATCCTCTAAACGACAAACCTTTTCTTTCAACCGACTTTTATCAATCGTCCGAATTTGTTCTAATAGGATAACTGAATCCCTACCGATTCCAGTGCTATTCGCTGTAATCCCTATGTGTGTTGGTAACTTTGGTTTTGCCATTTTGGCTGTAATCGCTGCAACAATCACTGTTGGCGAAAAATGATTCCCTAAATCATTTTGTACCACTAATACAGGACGAACTCCCCCTTGTTCGCTCCCCACGACCGGTGACAAATCAGCAAAATAAATATCCCCACGCCTTACCATTCTTATTGATCCCCCTTCAATATAGAGCATAAACTGCTTCTAACATTTTTCAATCTCCAACCATTTATATATAAATCCGTGGTACTCTTTCACTTAATAAGCATACCACTTCGTAATGGATACTTTCCACATAATCAGCTACATCTTGCAAACTATTTTGTTCCTCTCCGTTTTTTCCGACCAAAGTGACCAACGTATTTAGCGGTACTTCCTCCGGCAAACGAATCATAAGCTGATCCATGCAAACTCTTCCGACAATCGGACATCTTTTCCCATTTACCAATAGCTCAAAGCCTTGTAGCTTACGAATCCATCCGTCAGCATAACCAATCGGTATCGTGCCAATCCACTCATCTGTTGTTGTCGTGTACGTCGCTCCGTAACCAATGCTTTCACCCTTTGGTACTAGCTTTACTTGGATGAGCTCGCTTACTAACGATAGGGCAGGTTGTAATTCATAGGTTTCCTCTAATGCTTTCCCCGACGGATTCAACCCATAAATCCCGATACCAAAACGCACCATATTTCCCTTATACTTCTTATGCCAAAGAGAAGTTGCTGTATTGCTGACATGCACATATCTTGGCAACTGAGGTAAAACCTCTAACACCTCGTCGAATCGTTTGCTTTGCTTATGATAGTACGTATCATCTGCCTCATCCGCAGTTGAAAAGTGAGTAAAAAGTCCTTCCCACATCATGGGCTTATGGTCTTCAATCCACTGAACAGCTTCTAGTACCTCAACTGGAGAGCGAAAACCAATTCTCCCCATGCCAGTATCTACCTTAATATGTAGTTTTAATGGCTTCTTTTCTTCTAGCTCACTCAAAACCTCACTAGCAGTAACGAGCCACTCCTGTGTTGCCACAGCCACAGATAAATCATACGCTAGAAGTAAGGGAATATTTAATGTAGAAACCACGCTTAAAATTAAAATTGGTTCCACAACTCCTGCTTCTCTTAACTCAATTGCTTCATCCAGTGTTGCTACACAAAAACCTTTTGCACCTGCCTTACGAGCCACCTCTGCAACTTTTACCGCCCCGTGTCCGTAACCATTAGCTTTGACGACAGCGAATAGCTCTGTATGCTTATCTAAAAGTGCGACTTCACTTGCTACATTGTGATAAATTGCCTGGGTATTCACGATTGCCTGGGTAGGACGATGTATTCCTACAACCATACGTATCCTTCCTCTTCTTCAAATTTTATTCCTCTAATAGAACCTGCGCCGTTGCTAATGTATCTGTATGAGAAATAGATACAAAAACTTTTCCCACATGCGGAGAAAACGTCATGACAGGTGCACCAAATTCATTGTTTAGTACCTCTATATCTTGCAAGCCAACTTTTCCAATACCTGTCCCCCAAGCCTTAGAAAATGCTTCCTTGCAAGCAAAACGCCCCGCTAAGAACTCTGCCTGCCGACGTCCAGACAATTCCTCGAAACGATGATACTCATTTTCTGTCAGTATCCTTCGAGCAAATCGAGGCTTATTTTCAAGGATTTTTGCTATACGATCAATATCAACAATATCAATCCCTATGCCTTTTATCATACGGTCAACCTTCAAACTTTTTATGTATAAATATTTACAAACCTTCAAATTACTATCATTTTATCAAAAATACAAATAAAAGCTACCTATTCGCTCTAAAATTAGAGTAATTTTATCGTTTGCTCAAAAATATTCTATTTTTTGGGTTTATTTTATTTTTTATTGACGTAATCATGTGAGTTATTTATTCATGCTAAGAAAAAAAGATGAGGCACAATGCCCCACCTTCTAATCGCTATTATTTGTCGCCTTTATTACGAATGACAAATCCACTTTTCTTTTCAGAACCGTTGCCACGTTTTTTTGATCCTTGGTTATCACGATATTTTTTATCCTTATCGCGACTGTCGAACTTGCCACCACGTGATTTTTCTCCGCTACCGCCTTTACCACGATAATTATCACGACGACCGCCACGACGATCATTGCCACCACGTCCGCCACGGTTGCCACCACCACGATTTTGACGTTTCTTGCGATCTGGTAATGGACGTTCTGGTGTGATTTTTACAGGTACTTGATCACTTGGATCCTTCGCTAAAGTTTTCAACAATAAAGCAGCCAATTCTTCTGCTGAATGATTTTCAAGCAATTTACTTGCAGCTTTTTCGTATTTTTCTAGTGAATCATCTTCTTTATCAAGCTCTGTTTCGATTTCTTCAAAGGCAGCTCCAAGTGCGCCACGGAACGCTTCTTTTTCCGTTGGAGGACGCATTGGATCCATACGTTTTTTGGTTAATTCTTCAATAACGTGTAGATAGCCCATTTCATTTGGTGTCACAAAGGTTACAGAAATTCCGTCTTTTCCGGCACGACCTGTACGACCGATACGGTGAACGTAAGATTCTGGATCTTGTGGAATATCGTAGTTGTAAACATGTGTAACTCCAGAAATATCCAACCCACGAGCAGCGACGTCTGTTGCTACTAAAATGTCTAAACCACCATTTTTAAAGGAACGTAAAACACTCATCCGTTTTTGCTGAGATAAATCTCCATGGATACCTTCTGCACGGTAACCACGAGCTTCCAAGCCACGAGATAATTCATCTACACGACGTTTGGTACGACCAAAAACAATCGTTAATTCTGGTTTTTGAACGTCTAATAAACGAGTCATAATGTCGAATTTTTCAAATTCTTTTGAACGAATATAATATTGGTCAATTAAATCTGCGGTCATCACATTTGTTTTAATTTTTACATGGTGTGGTTCTTTCATAAATTTCACACCAATACGTTTAATCGCATCTGGCATTGTTGCTGAAAATAGCAATGTTTGACGATTTACTGGTACTTTTGAGATGATTTCTTCAATGTCTTCCAAAAAGCCCATGTTTAACATTTCGTCCGCTTCATCTAAAACAAGTGTTTCCACTGTTTCAAGTTTTAATGTACGACGTTTGATATGATCAAGCATACGACCTGGAGTTCCGACAACGATATGTGGATGATCCTTTAAGCCACGAATTTGACGACCGATGTCTGCACCACCATAAACTGCTTGTACGCGAATTTTTTTATCGCGACCAAGTCGATAAAGTTCTTCTTGCGTTTGAATCGCAAGTTCACGGGTAGGGGCGATAACTAAACCTTGTAAATCACGGTTTGAAGTATCAATTTTTTGAAGCATTGGTAGACCAAATGCTGCCGTTTTCCCTGTTCCTGTTTGTGCTTGTCCGATAACATCTTTGCCTTCTAAAGCTAGTGGAATCGTTTCTGCTTGAATTGGAGTTGCTTCTTCAAATCCAGCGCGTTCGATGGATTGTAAAAGGTCCTCAGATAAACCTAATTCTTTGAATTTCAAATTTTTTCTCTCCTATTGGTTGTTAGATTTGTTTGTTTCGATGTTTCTGCTTGCAACAGATCCGTTCACATCACTGTGAAAAACTACCGAAAAATCCAACTAAAAACTGGACGCCGCAAAGTTCGTCCAGTACATAAATAATCTCATCTATCTATACTTTATATTGACTTCTCGGTAACTCGATAAATCATACCACGGCTACCTGAAATTAGCAATGAATACACTCGAATATTGCAAAAGATTAATTATTTTTCCATTAATGCTAGAACGACCTCAGAAAGCCCCATACCGTTACTTGCTTTCAAAAGAACCATGTCTTCTGGCTTTAACTCTTCTTTTAAATCTTTGATTAATTCATTCTTTTCATCGAGTTTCTCCGTCTTATTGTAGTAACGAAGCGTTCCAACTGGATACATATCTTTGATAACCTCTGTTAACTTCAACATCTCAGAACCATAAAGATACACTCGTTCAATTTCATCTGGAAATAGATGAAGCGCCATGGAACGATGCAGACTTCCCGACTTGTCACCCAGTTCAAGCATATCGCCCAATACAGCCACTCTACGTCCTTTTGTCGGCATTTTCGAGAAACTATCAAGGACAAGCCCCATCGCCGTTGGATTGGCATTATAGACGTCTGAAAGGATTTCAACACCTTTCGAATTTTTTAACCATTGCGTACGATTTTTTGTCAGCTCAACAGTCGCTAGTGCTTCACGAATCTTTTCATCGCTCATCCCTAAGCGTTTGGCAATCAAAGCCGCAACTAAAGCATTCCGAACATTATAGGCGCCGGGAACAGGAATCCTAAATTCTCCCTCTAAGAAACTCAAGGTAAAATCCACATGTCCTTTTGCTTCCTTTTTAATTGTCGCATAGACATCTGCCGACTTCTCTAGTCCAAAACGCACAACTTCTTGATGAAGCTTTTCAGTTAATGGAACAAGCAGTGGTTCATCTGCGGGAACGATTAGAATCCCATCTTCTTTCAAACCGTCCACAATTTCCATTTTCCCTTGGGCAATCTTTTCACGTGTGCCGAAATATTCTAAATGCGATTCCCCAATTAAAGTAATTGCGGCAATTTCTGGCTGTGCAAGCGTTGAAAGAAGATGAAGATCTCCCTCATGATCCATGCCCATTTCAAGAACTAATTTTTCCGTATCTTCTGGCATACTTAAAATAGTATAGGGTAAGCCAATTTCATTATTATGATTGCCTTGTGTTTTATAGGTTTTAAACGAGGCACTTAGGACTGCCGCTGTCATATCCTTAGTCGTTGTTTTTCCATTTGACCCAGTAATACCAACCACAGTGGGACGTATTTTTTCAAGAAAATATTTTGCTAACTGTTGAAAAGCCACAAGAACATCTTCCACAATGATTGCTGAAAAATCTTTAGGTATAGCTCCATTATCCTTTGCCCACAGCGTAGCAACTGCTCCATTTGCAATCGCTGCATTCACAAATTCATGCCCGTCACGTGCGCCTTTTAATGGAACAAATAAATCTCCCTCCGTAATCTTACGAGAGTCAAACTCTGCTCCTGTTAACGTCATCTCTTTATCTACTGTTGTGACCTCTAACGCATGTACCGCTTTTGCCACTTCTTGTATTGTTAATTTCATTTGATTCCCTTCTTTTTGACAAATTTAATCCATTCGCTAACAATTATAGCACAAATAAAAAACGCCTAGAACATTTCCGATAGAAACCTTTTAGACGTTTATTTTTTGGATTTTAGTTTTC
Organism: Lactobacillales bacterium; assembly: GCA_031261705.1. Lineage (GTDB taxonomy): Bacteria > Bacillota > Bacilli > Lactobacillales > Streptococcaceae > JAISJD01. The sequence continues at coordinate 7,249 of JAISJD010000033.1, read as the reverse complement.
AAAATAAGACTGGCGTAAGGCAAAACGTTTTTCTGCCAATTGAATTAATTCTTCAATTAAATCACCATATTTTAGTCCCATATTCTCCCAAAGCAATGGATACATTGAAAATTGAGTGAACCCTGGCATCGTATTTAATTCATTTAGAAATAGCTCGTTTTTATTTGATAAGAAGAAGTCACAACGACTTAAACCAGAACCATCTAAAATTGTATAGGCTTTCTTCGCATATTCACGTGCTTTTTCCATCACTTCTGGTTCGACATTAGCTGGAATCTGCATTTCAATCTGATTATCAATGTATTTCGCATTGTAATCATAAAACGCCACATCCTTAACAATTTCCCCTGGATATGTCGTACGTACATCATCATTTCCTAGCACCGCAACCTCGATTTCACGCGCGTCAATTCCTTGTTCAACAATTGCCCGAGAATCATATTTGAACGCCTCCTGCAACGCTTCTTGAAGCTCTACACGGCTTTCCGCTTTACTAATCCCCACAGAGGAACCCATATTGGCAGGTTTCACAAACATTGGATAGAAAAGTGACCCCTCACATTTTTCAAAAATCGACCGAGGATTTTCTTTCCAAGCTGTTTTAATCACAGGCATATAAGGAACTTGTGGAATCCCAGCCACTTGTAACAAGTGCTTGGTCATAATTTTATCCATTCCATTAGCACTCGCTAACACGCCCGCACCCACGTACGGCATGCTAATTGTTTCCAAAAAGCCTTGAATCGTTCCATCCTCACCCATTGGTCCATGTAATACTGGGAAGACAACCGCATTTTCTTCCTTAATTGAACTTGGTGAAATTAAGCGACCCGTGTAATCCGTATGCGCATCTTCTGGCGTTGTTGCCCATGTTAAATGAAGAATTTCTTCATTTTCTGGTGCTTCAATTAACAAAGGACCTTTCACCCAGTCCCCCTCTTTAGAGATGAACACTGTTTGCACTTCATAATAATCATAAAAAATTGCATTTAAAACTGAAAACGCCGAAAGAATGGATATTTCACGTTCAGCACTTCTCCCACCATACAAAAGGATAATTTTCTTTTTCAAATCGTTTCCTCCACACCCAAAAACATTATTTTTCTATGTTTTTGGTTATAAATGTTAAAATTCGTTATTATTCTACCATAAAACCGTTTTTCAAAAAACAATCACAGTTAAAAATTTATCATTTTACTTACAAAGTTAACACAGATTTTAATTTTTCTCGAAATGCAAGATGATTTTCTTTAGTGAACGGCTTAGGGGCTTTGCTATGTTTGCCACTTTTACGAGAAATTTGTCCGAAGTAACGTTGAGTTAATAATTCATCAATATTATTTGACGTATATTCAAACCCTAATTGATGAAGCACCCTCGCTTGTTTTGGTAACACGAGAGAAGCTAAACCGTAATCTTGTGTTACCAAAATATCGCCCGCTTGAATCAATTGCATAATCTTAAAATCAGCAGAATCTGCTCCACGATCGACATAAACTCGTTCCACCTCGCCGACAAGTTCCTTTTCTGAGTAATGGTCAAAGCTCGTCACTAAGACAACTTTCACTCCATATTCTTTGGCAATTTGGTAAACATCCTCTTTTACAGGCGAACCATCGCCATCAATGAAAATTCTCATAGCTCACGCCGTCCTTCAACAGCCTTTAATAAGGTCACTTCATCAGCATATTCAATATCACTACCAACCGCTAATCCATGTGCTAAACGTGTCACTTTAATACCAGCAGGCTTGATTAACCGAGAAAGGTATATTGCGGTAGCTTCCCCCTCTGTCGTAGCGTTCGTTGCAATAATGACTTCCTTGACCTCTTCATCGTGCAGACGAGCAATCAAACTAGGAATATTAATATCCTCAGGCCCAGTTCCCTCCATTGGACTTAGCACCCCGTGTAACACGTGGTAAAGCCCGTGATATTCCCGCATTTTTTCCATTGCCATGACATCTTTTGGTTCCTCAACCACCAAAATCATCGACCTATCACGCGTTTTATCACGGCAAATTTCACACGGATCATCCTCTGTTAAATTTCCACAAATGCTACAAAAATGTAAGTCACGTTTCGCAGAAAGTAACGCTTTGGCAAAGGCATTCACATCCTCTTCTCTCATATCAATGGTAAAAAAAGCTAACCTAGTCGCTGTTTTTTGACCAATACCAGGTAACTTCATAAAACTTTCAATTAATTTAGCGATTGGTTCTGGGTACTGCATCATTTCCTTCAACTCCTTATATATCAATGGTTCTAGCACTTTTAAATTTATCGGGGGAACAATACGAAAATCTTTCCCCTCACAACCCTTTCTTATCTCTCCATATTAATGCAAAAAAAACTAGAACGCAAAGCTATTTCATTTGTTGAACGAAATTAACTCTAAGAAATAACGAGAGAAGAAGAAAAAGGGAAGCTCATTTGCATCACTTTATCATTGTTATTTAATCTTTCATTGTCTAGTCAAACATTTTAGAATAGAAAGGAAATCTAGGCGATTATCCCCTACATACTAGGCTTTTTTATAAGCTTGTCTACTTTTTAGTAAAAAGAACTTGCAATTCCCCCTCAATATGTTATTATCAAATAGAGCTTGAAAGAGCTTCCAAAACATTACATACGTTGGAGACAACATTTAAGGAGAGATTTTATAATGGGATTATTCGGTCGTAAGAAAAAAGAAGATACTGCTGAAACAAAAGTTGAAGCTACTGTTACTAAAACACCTGTTGAAGTAAACGAAGATGCACCCACAGGACATGTGATTGTTCGTTTGTTCTGTTCAGCTGGAATGTCAACTTCTCTATTTGCACAAAAAATGCAAAACGAAGCAGAAGCACAAGGTTTAGACTTTGACGTGAAAGCTTACGGTTTGTCTGATATTGATAATATTGGGAAAGAAGCAGACGTTATCATGATTGGTCCTCAAGCTCGCTACGTCGTATCAGATGTAAAAACAAAATATCCTGAAAAACCAGTGGAAGATATTCCAATGCAACCATATGGTATGATGGACGGTAAAGCAGGCTTAGCGCAAGCCATCAAGCTTTACAACTCAAAAAATTAAAATGACATTCATGGTCGGAGTAGTTTCTACTTCGGCTTTTTTTATTCAAAAAAACTGTGCCTAAACAATCGCCTAAGCACAGATATTTTTTTAGAATGGTAACCCTTTAGTATATTTTCCAAGTGTTTGTTCCGTTGTCTTGTCGATTTGTGCTAAGGCATCATTTACCGCCATAATCACTAAATCTGAGAGCATTTCTACATCTTCTGGGTCAATCACTTCTTCTTTAATTTCTAAAGCCGTCATTTTACGGTCTCCTGTGAATGTTGCTTGAACATAATCATTGGTTGATTTTCCAATAAATTCAGAAGCGTTGATTGTATCTTGTGCTTCCGTCATTTGTTTTTGAAGCTTTTGCATTTGCTTCATCATTCCTTGCATGTTTCCCATGCCTTTCATCATATCTGTTCCCTCCATTACAAAGCTAAGACGAATCTTTTACTTCATTATAGTATCTTATTCCTTTAAAAAGTTCCACCAAAAAAGTGATTAATCGTTCACAACTTCAACTAAATCGCCAAAAAGATTTTTTGCTGCGTCGATGATACGATTATCGGGAACCTCTGCTTGCGAAATTAATTCTGTAGGTGCCTCATCAGGCATTTCTGGAAGTTCACTTTCTACATGCGTTGGATTCTCATGAAGTTTCCGAACAAAGCTCGCACGAATTTCCGGCCAAGCCTCACTGGTAATTGGAATTAATTCTGGACTCATAGTCGTCATGCGACTTAGATTATTCGCCACGTTTAGCTTCAATTCTTCATTTGACGCCACTTTCCCAGCCAAAATATCGTAATCGAATTTCACAACCACTTGATTTGGACTGGCTGCTACTGGTTCACTGGCATTTAGCAAAGCTCTTTGTGTCACTGGCAAGGAAGCGAGTAAGTCACCCCAGACATTTTTCAACTGAACGAGACTTTCTTTTGTTGCCTCATTTAGCACTTGGTACACACGCTCCATGGGTACCTTGTAGGCTTGCGATATGTTCGCCTGTGGTTTTGCCTTAGGTTTGACTGGCGTTATTGGTACTGAAATTCCTGTTACTTTTAATTGTTGTAGCTCTTTTTCTAGTTTTGCTACCTCTGAACGTAGTTGTGCAAATTCATCATTAGAATGAACACCATTCGTTGCTGGCGCCGTTTCTGGTACTGGCTGATAGGTTGCGAGCTTGACAGAAGTAACCTCTAAATAAATGCTGGCATTATTCGTAAAACGAATTTCTTGTTGTGTATTGCTTAAAATAGAAATATACTCATAAATCTCATTTGGCGGAAGTTCCTTTGATAAAATTTTAAACTCATTCGTTAAATGCCCCGATTTTTCTTCTAAAATCTTCGGTGCTTGCTGATACATTAATAAATCACGACAGTAGAGTAAAATGTCTTCTAAGAACCGACGAGCTTCTTTTCCTTCTGAGAGAATCCCTTCAAGAACCTCCAAGCTCTGCTCCACTTGCCCTGCTTGTACAGCTCCAAGATAGCTATCCATCATTTCATAAGTCAAACTACCTGTGACCGCCATTGCATCATTCACCGTCACCTTGTTATCCGTAGCATAAGAAATTGCTTGGTCAAGAATCGAAAGTGCATCCCGCATCCCACCTTCTGCTGCTCGAGCAATGACAAATAACGCCTGCTCCTCAAAATCAACACCGATTTCTTTCATAATATCACTCATATGACCGACAATCTCAGATGTGCTAATTCGTTTAAAATCAAAACGTTGTGTCCGAGAAATAATCGTTGGTAACACTTTATGTGGTTCCGTCGTTGCCAAAATAAAAATAACGTTTTTCGGCGGCTCCTCTAAAGTTTTTAAGAGTGCATTAAAGGCCCCTGATGAAAGCATGTGCACTTCATCAATGATGTAAACTTTATAATCGCCACGTGTTGGTGGATATTTCACGGTATCACGAATGTTGCGGATTTCCTCTACCCCATTATTACTTGCGGCATCGACCTCAAGGACATCGTCCAGACGACCTTCAGTAATTGCTACACAAGTTTCACATTCATTACAAGGCTCTCCATCTACACGAAACCGACAGTTGACCGCTTTCGCAAATATTCTTGCCGCAGAAGTTTTCCCAGTTCCTCGTGGTCCCGTAAATAAATAAGCGTGACTCATTTTATTTTGAATGATTGAATTTTTTAATGTTTGGGCAATCGCTTGTTGCCCAATAATTTCATCAAAACGTTGTGAGCGAAACACGCGATATAGTGCTTGATAAGACATCTTTGCCCCTCACTTTCATTACAGAATCAAATCACCATGTACTTTTTTACAACGTGCATGATTTTTGTATAGAAGAACACAATAAGTTCGCCTACACAAGACTATTTTTGTTGTCATACTCGACTTCATTACAAACCATTATAGAGGATTTTCCGATAAATATCTATCTTAGAATGATTTGGGGTAAGGTTAAAAACAACGCCAAGCAAACCTGCTCAGCGCTGTCAATTAGTTATAATTAATCTTCGTCGTCTTCAAGATAGATAGTGTTAAATGTTTCTTCAATCAAGTCCCACTCTGCATCTGATTCGACTGGTTCGATTTCTCCAACAGAACCGTCCTCTTGCTCAACATATGAATAAGCGTAAACTTCACCAGCTTCTTCATCATCTTCACTGAGTCCAACGGCTGTTAGTAGTAAATATTGTTTGCCAAATTCTTCGTCTGCATCAATGCGAAGAACTTCTTCGTACAATACTTCATTTCCTTGTTCATCTTCAAAGGAATAATATGTTGGTTCTACTTCTTCTTCAGAATGATCATGTGCGTGTTCGTGGTCATGTGTATGTGCCATTAGGATACCTCTTTCTTCATTTATAATTTTGTTGGGTGCGCATCAAGATAATTTTGTAAAATCATGACCGCTGCCAATTTATCAATTACTTTTTTGCGTTTTGCCCGACTTGTGTTTGCCTGCTCAATCAACATACGTTCCGCCTGTACGGTAGTTAGTCGTTCATCTTGATATTCTACTGGAAGCCCAAATAGCTCGTAAATTTTTTCTCCATATTCCATGGAAGCTTCAGCACGTGGCCCAATCGTATTATTCATATTTTTAGGAAGTCCTACGACAAATTTTTCCACTTGATATTCGTTCACCAGCTCACCAAGACGAGTAAAGCCAAATTCACCCTTATCTTCGTTAATTCGGATGATTTCCACTCCTTGAGCCGTCCATCCAAGCAAATCACTTACAGCAATCCCAACCGTGCGACTGCCAACATCTAAGCCCATAATTCTCATCGAACGTCAATCCCATGGTGTGTTAGATAGAATTTCACCAATTCTTCTACGATTTCATCGCGTTCATGTCGACGAATTAAATTTCTTGCATCTTGATAACGAGGAATATAAGCAGGATCTCCTGACAACAAGTAACCTACAATTTGGTTGATTGGATTATATCCCTTTTCGTTTAATGCAAAGTAAACTGTTCCCAATGTTTCGCTGATTTCTTTCTTACGAGAGTCATCGAACTCGAATCGTACTGTTTCATCTGTAAATCCCATAATTTTCCCTACTTTCTCCGTTCATGTAAGCAATAGAGCTTCATGTATATCTTACTAAAGATTCCTCGTTGTCGCAAATTTTATAAATGTTTTTTCCTTTTTTCTTTCTTTTTTACTCTCTATTTTGGTAAAATTATTAAAAAAATAAGATGCAATCGAAAAACGTTTTCATAGGACAGGAGGAAATCAATGACAACTTTATCCATTCGTTTAAGTGAACCCAAAGATATTCCATCAATTATGGAAATTATTCAGCAGCCAAAAGTTGCTTTAATGGAACAAGGCATTCCTCAGTGGCAAAACGGTTATCCTAATGAAACAGATTTCCAAAAAGATATAAATAATCAGACGAACTACTCGCTTCTTGTAGGAGATGAGATTATTGCAACAGCCACTCTTTTAGAAGTACCGGAGCCCACTTATGAAAGAATTTACGATGGTGCTTGGCAACCCTCAACACATTACGCAACCATTCACCGCCTAGCATTGAAAAATAGTGCAAAAGGTCAAGGGTACGCAGAAAAGCGGCTCTATAATTTTTGATGGTGGTGAGAAATTCACTACCATTTTTTGGTACTCAAAAAACACCTTCTATTCTGATAAAATTAAAGTGCCAAAACAAAAATTTTATAAGGAGAATACAA
>JAISJD010000039.1 GCA_031261705.1 Lactobacillales bacterium | reverse complement strand
AACTGGCAGCGAATTATCAGTAAAATCTAGATACATAGAGAAAAACAGACCAGAAAATCAAATTTCGATTTTCTGGTCTATTTATTTTGGTGAACTAGAACTTATTGTCCCAGCCTCAGAACAACCTCGAAAAAAGGAATGGTTGTCTTTTTGGTTTTAATAGTTACGAATTTCGTCGACTGCCTCTTTATCTAAACGACGAACCACTTCAGTGACTAATTTCACCATGTTCAAGTAGTCGTCCTCGTGAATGACAGAAGTATGTGAGTGTAAATAGCGAACAGGAACTGCTAATGCGAGTGATGGCACCCCATTTTGTGAAAGGTGCATGCGCCCTGCATCCGTTCCACCGCCAGTGATAACGGTTAATTGATAAGGGATGTTTTGTTCTTCTGCAATATCAATGACAAAATCACGAAGTTTCCGTTGTGGAATCATGGAAGCGTCATAGATAAAGATTTGTGGCCCTTTTCCAAGAACAGAATCCGCTTCTTTAGGAGTCATTCCCGGTGTGTCCCCCGCAGTTCCTGTATCTAAGGCAAAGGCAATATCTGGGTTCACAAGGTGTGTTGAAGTTTGAGCACCACGTAAGCCAACTTCCTCTTGCACATTTGCGCCTGCAAATAGGATATTAGGATGTCCTTCTTTCGCCAGATTTTCAAGCACACGCAAAGTTACAGCTGTTCCGATACGATTATCCCAAGCCTTCGCTAAAAGGAATTTAGAGCCGTTTAGACGTTGATAATCAATATACGGAGTAATCATATCTCCGGGAGTCACGCCCCAACTTTCTACTTCTTCTTTAGAAGAACCACCGACATCAATAAACATGTCTGCCACGTCATAAGGCTTGTTACGAGCTTCAGCAGTCAAAACATGTGGTGGTTTTGAACCAATTACTCCATGAATAATTTTTCCGTCACGTGTTTTGATGGAAACTTGTTGAGCCAGCATGACTTGCCCCCACCAACCGCCAAGCGTTTGAAATTTGATAAAACCTTTATCGGTAATCGTTGTAACCATAAAACCAACTTCGTCCATGTGACTGGCAAAGAATACTTTTGGCCCATTTTCTACCCCTGTATGTTTTGCAATGACTGAGCCTAGACCGTCAAATAAAAGCTCGTCCGCATAATCTTTTGCGTACTCTTTAAAAATTTCACGAACTTCTTCTTCATTGCCCGGTACACTTTTAGCATTCGTCAATTGAATTAAAAGATTTTCTTCATTTTTTTCTAACATTCATTTTTCCCCCGAATCGTTGTATTATAAGGTTTTTTCATATAGTTAAAATTATATCATTTAATCAAATTTTTGGTAGTGTATTTGAGAAAAAATCGACAAAGTCCGCGTGGTTCTAAGGTTTTCATTAGTTTTTATGAAATACAACATGTAGTTGTTCATGTGGGTGTTTTAATCGAAATTATACTATATATAGTTAAGATTTCTCTTGCTTTCTTTATCGTTTTGTTTTATCCTATCTTAGAAGGTGATTTAAGTCGCCAGGGTAAAAGGAAAGAAAAGTTTTTTGCTAGAAAGGGAAGTGCAGGTTATGATGACCATGAAACGTACAGATAATCAAGAGGTAACAACAAATTTAAAAACAATTAAAGTCATTAAACGAGACGATCGTTTGGTTGATTTTGATGATCAAAAGATTTACGATGCGCTGATTAAGGCTGAGGAAAAAATTCATGGGAAATTGTCACCATTAAGTGATGCACGAATCCAATCTATTGTTGAACGTGTAGATGCTGAAATTTCAGAACGTTTTAATACAAACGTAAAAATCTACGAAATTCAAAATATTGTGGAACACATTCTACTTGAACATAATGCTTATGAATTAGCGGAAGAATACATTAACTACCGGACACGTCGTGATTTTGAACGTTCAAAAGCAACAGATATCAACTTTACGATTAACAAGCTAATTAACAAGGACTCTACCGTTGTCAATGAAAATGCGAATAAAGATAGCGATGTGTTTAATACGCAACGTGATTTGACGGCTGGGATTGTAGGAAAATCTATCGGGTTAAAAATGTTACCAGCATATGTGGCAAATGCACATCAAAAGGGTGAAATTCACTACCACGACTTAGACTATCATCCATATACACCAATGACAAACTGCTGTTTAATTGACTTCAAGGGAATGTTAAACAACGGATTTAAGATTGGAAATGCAGAAGTAGAACCTCCACGCTCTATTCAAACAGCGACAGCGCAAATTTCTCAAATTATTGCCAATGTAGCTTCTAGCCAATATGGTGGTTGCTCAGCAGACCGTATTGATGAATTACTAGCTCCTTTCGCAGAAAAAAATTACGAAAAACATTTTAAAGATGCACAAGAATGGGTAGCTGAAGAAAAACGTGAAGATTATGCAAAAGCGAAAACTCGTAAAGATATTTACGATGCGATGCAATCATTAGAATATGAAATCAATACTTTATTTACTTCAAACGGACAAACACCATTTACTTCACTAGGTTTTGGACTTGGAACAAGTTGGTTTGAACGTGAAATTCAAAAAGCAATTTTAAATATTCGGATTGCAGGTCTTGGAAGTGAAAAACGTACAGCGATTTTCCCTAAATTAATTTTCACAATCAAACGTGGATTAAACTTGAACCCAACTGACCCAAATTATGACGTGAAGCAACTAGCGTTAGAATGTGCAACAAAACGTATGTATCCAGATATTTTAAGCTACGATAAAATTGTTGAACTAACTGGGTCATTCAAAGTGCCAATGGGTTGTCGTTCGTTCCTACAAGGTTGGTGGGATGAAAACGGAAATGAAGTAAATGCTGGACGGATGAATTTAGGGGTTGTAACGTTGAATTTACCACGGATTGCCTTAGAAGCAAATGGAGACAAAGAAAAATTCTGGTCTATTTTCAATGAACGGATGCAAATTTTAAAGGGTGCGCTTGTTTATCGTATTGAACGTTGTAAGGAAGCAACGCCTGCCAACGCACCAATTTTATATATGAATGGTGCTTTTGGGGAACGTTTGAACCGTAATGAATCTGTCAATGAATTATTCAAAAACAAACGTGCAACAGTTTCTATGGGCTATATTGGTCTTTATGAAGTGGCTACTGCCTTTTATGGTGGTGAATGGGAACACAATCCAGAAGCAAAAGAATTTACCTTAGAAATCTTGAAAAATATGAAGGCTTCCGCAGATGCGTGGGGCAATGAATATGGGTATCATTTTTCTGTTTATTCTACTCCGTCTGAAAGTTTAACTGACCGTTTTTGTCGTTTAGATACAGAAAAATTTGGAGAAGTAGAAAACATTACAGATAAGGAATATTACACAAATTCTTTCCATTATGATGTTCGTAAAGACCCTACACCATTTGAAAAATTAGATTTTGAAAAGGATTATCCTAAGTATTGTTCTGGAGGCTTCATTCATTACTGTGAATATCCTGTTTTACAACAAAATCCAAAAGCACTAGAAGCAGTTTGGGACTATGCTTACGACCGTGTAGGCTATTTAGGAACAAATACACCAATTGACCATTGCTATGAATGTGGTTTTGAAGGCGACTTCCACCCAACAGAACGTGGCTTTGAATGTCCACAATGTGGCAATCATGACCCTAAAACCTGTGATGTGGTAAAACGTACTTGTGGTTATCTTGGAAATCCTCAAGCTCGTCCAATGGTTCGTGGTCGTCATAAAGAAATTAGTTCTCGTGTAAAACACATGAAGTAAATTAGACAGTTGCCTGCTCGTTGAGTGGGCATTTGTTTTATGAAGTAGAGGAAGAAAGAAGTGAAGAATGTGAGAAATCCCTCTCCACAAGAGTGGAAATCAGAAGAACTCAGTCAAAATTATATCGCAGATTATAAAGCCTTTAATTTCGTAGACGGTGAAGGTGTGAGAAATAGCCTGTATGTGAGTGGTTGTCTTTTTGCGTGCGAAGGATGTTATAATGTAGCAGCGCAGAGCTTTCGTTACGGCAAGCCGTACACACTAGAGCTAGAAAATCAGATTATTGAAGATACTCGTCATGATTACGTGCAAGGAGTGACATTATTAGGCGGAGAACCCTTTTTAAATACAGCAGTAACTTTACAGCTTACCAATCGTTTACGGAAAGAATTTGGCGAGACAAAGGACATTTGGAGCTGGACGGGGTACACTTGGGAAGAATTGATGTTTGAAACAGAGGATAAGCTAGAGCTGTTGAGAAATATTGATATTTTGGTGGACGGTCGCTTTGAGCTGGCGAAGAAAAATTTAATGTTACAATTTCGTGGGTCAAGCAATCAACGCATTATTGATGTCAAAAAATCATTGACAAAAGGAGAAGTTGTCCTTTGGGATAAACTAAATGATGGCGAGGCTTCCTTTGAACAAATTCATAAAGATAAATTAATTTAGAGAAAGAGGAAATTATTCCGCTTTTTTGAGCGCTAATATTGTAGAATGGTTAAAAAATCTGTAAAATTAGAATGTAAAAATACTCCATGGAGGTTAGCAGATGAACCAGCAATTAAAAAGTTCCATTAATAAATTTTTAGATTTATTTTTAATTCTTTTGGCTTTCTTATTATTGTTGACAATGGCTAGAGATATTTATCATATTTTTAGATTGGTGATTGAACCCTTAGATAATCGGGTGATTGATGAAATAATTCAAGAAGTCTTAACCTTTTTTATGATATTTGAGTTCATTATGTTAATTTTTCGCTATGTGCAGGAGGGACATCATATTCCCATTCGTTATTTGATTTACATTTGTATCACAGCAGTTTTACGTCAAATTTTATCGGTACATGGGAGTGCTTTAGAGGTGTTGCTGCTCGCTTTAGCTATTTTAGTTTTGGTATTTACATTAATTTTAGTACACAATGCAATGATTCGTATTCGTGGAAAAAATCATAAGGATAAAATTGAAATTCACCATTTATTTGGAGAAGATGATGATATGCACGGGTAAAAAGAAAGAATGTTTCACCTTTCAAAGTAGAAGGATGAAGCATTCTTTTTATTGTATAAATTAATCTTGACCGACTTTCCTTTTTGGGTCACGGACACCAGAAGTTTCAACTTCATCACCCATGATTTCTTCCCAGCTTGGTAGTTGAATGTCTTGACCATACTTATTTTTAAGTGCAGTAGTCACTAAGCGGTAAGCTAGACGTGAGTTGCGGGATAAGACTGGACCATGGAAGTAGGAACCATAAACATTTTTATAGATAACACCCTCCGAACCGTCTTTTCCGTTGTTTCCTTTGCCTAATTTTACTTTTCCAAGCGGGCGTTCCCCTTCACCGAGGAAGGTTCTACCTTGGTGATTTTCAAAGCCATAGTAAGTTTCGCCAAATTCTTCGTTATAAATCTCAGTATCGCCGATAAAACGATTATTGTCTTGGCTTAATGTGTAATGGTCTAAGGCGCTGATACCGTCTACTTTGTTGCCATTTGCTTCCACATAGTAGTGGCCGAGGAGTTGATAGCCGCCACAAATTGCTAAAACAACGCCGTCCCCTTCAATGTAACGCTTAATTTGTTCTTTTTTTCCTTGAATATCTTTGGAAACAATTAACTGTTCATAGTCTTGTCCGCCACCGAAAAAGACTAAATCATATTTTGTTTCATCAAAATCATCCTCTAATGAGACGATTTCAAAGTTCATTTTTGCCCCCATTTTTTCGCCGAGGTATTTAATCATCAAAATATTTCCATTGTCCCCATAAGTATTTAATAGATTGCCATACAAATGACAGATATTTAATTCATATTTGGGGGTTTCATTTTCCCAACGATTTTTTCCATAAATTTGTTCAGGAGTAATACTCATTTTTCCATTCCTCCTTTGATATAGCCATGTTGTGCAAGTTCTTTCCGTAGATTAATTACCGCAGTATAGGTTGCTAAAATATAGACATGTTCGGTCGGAGCAGACTTGATTTCATGAAGAAGTTGTTCAAAAGACGCATCGACCTCAACTATTTTGTCCTTTGGTAAGCCCGCGACACGTAAGCGACGTGCCATATCTTCATGACGCTCTCCACCTGCAATCATTTTTTTAATTGGCATGTCGACAAAAAGTTCGTAATTAGCATCCCATATCCAACTCACATCAATGCCGTCTGCATAGTTGGCATTAAGAAGTGTTACCAAGGTAAACGGATAAGGAGCAAGTCCTATCATGTCGATTACTTGGTTGGTTCCAACAGGGTTTTTCACTAAAACTAACGTACATTTTTTTCCGTCAATGGTAAATTCTTCCTGACGACCAAAGACTTTTTCGTCATAACCAAGTCCCTTGCGAATTTTCTCAGGGGTGACATGATAATGTTCCGCCACTGCAGCGCCAGCTAGTGCATTGTAGACATTGTATAAGCCACCCACTTCAATGCCGTATTCTTCTCCGTCAATCACAAAATCCGCCGAAGTATTGGTCATTTTTTTCATTTCTGTTAGCTTGTAGTCTAACTCTGGGCGCTTGAAGCCACAGTTTGGACAATAATATTTCCCTAAGTTGGCATAGGTAATCATCTTATAGTGTAAAATACTTTGACATTTCGGACATAAAATTCCCTCTGTATTATAGTGTGCCAACTGTTCCTTGTCTGGTAAATGGTCAAAACCATAATATTTGCGTGGATTGACGGTATCTACAGAATTAAAAAGTGGACTATCCCCATTAGCAAGAATCGTCGCTTGAGGAGATTTTGCTGCTCCTTCGAGAATCATCTTATAGGTTGTATAGATTTCGCCATAACGATCCATTTGATCGCGAAAAATATTTGTAAAGACAAAGAGTTTTGGTTTGATATATTCTGTTACTTTAGAAAGAGAGGCTTCGTCAATTTCTAACACAGCGAATTTTTTCTCGCCTTTGGTATGCTTGGCAGAAAGGAAAGTAGAAACAATTCCTTGTGCCATATTTGCGCCAGTTGGGTTGGTTACCACATGGTCAAATTCTTGTTTTAAAATATTTACCGTTAGAGCAGTTGTTAAAGTTTTTCCGTTAGTTCCAGTAACAACAACGATTTCATAATCTTTAGCAATCGTATCTAAAATTTGTGGGTCTAGTTTTAATGCGAGTGAACCGGGGTAGGAGCTTCCTCCCTTGAAGAATGTTTTTAATACCCAGTGTGAACTTTTCCCGGCTAAAATAGCGAAACGTGTCTTTAGGCGCATGTGTGTAAAGCCCTCCATAATATAAATTCAATAGAGCTATTTTATCACATTGAATCAGATTAATAAATGTTCTCTCTTGAAGCGTTAAGAAAGTGTAAAGTAAGACAAAAAAACGAACGAAAATTTCGTCCGTCTTAACTATTTAACCAATAATGATTTTTTCAGAAGGATATTCAAAGCCTAAATCTCGTGTTTGCTTAGGAATGAATAACATCAACATGTATAAGGTACCCACCCGACCGATAAACATTAGCAGTGCAATAGTAATTTTTCCGATAACGGTAAGATGTGGCGTAATTCCAAGAGATAAACCGGTTGTTCCAAACGCTGAAGCGACTTCTACAACAATTGAAATCATGCTCTGATCTTGTGTTGCCATCAGTATCAAGACGGCAATAAAGCAGAAGAGAAGAGATAAATTCAATACAACGACCGATTTTTTGACGTCATCTTCATCAATTTTTCGCCCAAAAATATTCACATTGTCCTCACTTTTTAAGAATGAGAGGAGATAGAGTGCGACAATTGCAACTGTAGTTGTTCGCACGCCCCCGCCGACCGAGCTAGGCGAGCATCCGATAAACATGAGCATAGAAAAAACAAGTAAGGTATTTGGTTGAAAACTTGTTAAATGGTTAATCTGCAACCCAGCATTACGTGTAGTCATGGAATAAAACATCGCATTCGTCCAAGCGCCAAAGGAACTATATTCCTGATAGAGATAATTTTTTTCAAAAGCGTAAATAAGTACGGTACCTATCACAAACAATAATAAGAAAGTAATTAATGCAAGCTTACTGAATAAGGTAAAACGAAAAGGGATTTTTGATTTTGATTTAAAGCTTCGTATCCATTCGGTAATTTCAAGCAAGACCGGAAAACCAATTCCCCCCACAAAGATTAGAAACATAATCGCATATAAAAAAGGGTCATCATGTACATAAGGGATAATCGAGTCACCCGTTACGTCAAATCCAGAGTTGGTAACGGCAGAAACCGATTGATATAAGCCCCAGAAAAAAGCACGAGGATAATCTTTATAGTAGCCAGCATCGTAAAAGTGGAAGCCAAAGATAATCCCAAAAATAAGTTGTAAACTAACCAAAATAATTAATGCACGTTTAATCAAACGTACAACACCAGAAAGTCGTGGTTGATTCATATCTGTCATAATAAGCTGACGTTGTCTTAATGAGATTTTTTTTCGGCCAATCATGTAAATAAAGGTAGTAATCATCATAATACCTAGTCCACCAACTTGAAAAAGAATTTCAAGTAAAACAATGCCACGTGTATTAAAGACGGAATGAATGTCAAAGGTTGAAAGTCCTGTCACACTAACTGTAGAAATAGCCATAAATATCATATCAATGAATTTCACTTCAGAATGTGGCATACGAAAAAATGGAAGTTGAAACAGAATAAAAGAAACAACTGTCATTAACAAATAATAGATGACAATAATTTGAATCGAACTAAACTGGCTAATAAATTTACTATAATATTTCTGAATTTTTTTTGTAATTTTCATAAATTTTCCCTCTATCACTTAATAACAAGAGTATAACACGACCTTGTTGTTTTTTCATTTGGAGTTTGTAATTCTCGAAAAAATAATGAAATTTGTCTCTTAATTTTCTGAATGAAAATAATGGTTAAATTAATTGTGAAAATGGAAAAAACGAAAGGGTTATGGTAGAATAGCACATGGTATTGTGTCTTTTCTCCAGTCCTTTTTTGCTGTGAGAAAGAAACAAGAGAATTTTATTCAGAGGTGAAACAGTTGGCACAGTTATTCTTTAAGTACGGAGCGATGAACTCGGGCAAAACAATCGAAATTTTAAAGGTTGCGCATAATTATGAAGAACAGGATAAGCCAGTAGTGATTTTAACCAGTGGCTTAGATACGCGTGATGAGGTAGGTGTGGTGTCTAGTCGTATTGGGATGAAGCGTGTGGCAACACCCATTTTCAAAGATACGAAAGTTTTTGAGATGATTGCTGCGATTGAGCCAAAGCCTTATTGTGTGTTAGTCGATGAAGCGCAATTTTTAAGTCGGTCGGCGGTTTACGATTTGGCGAAGGTCGTTGATGACTTGAATATTCCAGTGATGGCATTTGGCTTGAAAAATGATTTCCGAAACGAAATGTTTGAAGGAACTAAGCATCTATTACTACTTGCGGATAAAATTGAAGAGATTAAAACGATTTGCTGGTTCTGCTCGAAAAAAGCGACAATGAACCTTCATTATATAGATGGTGTGCCAGTGTATGAGGGTGATCCTATTCAAATTGGCGGCAATGAGGCGTATTACCCTGTTTGTCGAAAACATTATTTCCACCCATTAATCAAAAAATAAGAGAATTAAGAAAGAAGGAAAAATCTCGAATGTACGATCAATTACAATCAGTCGAAGACCGTTATGAAGAACTAGGCGAGCTACTAAGCGACCCTGAAGTGATTAGCGATACAAAGCGTTTTTTGGCGCTTTCTAAAGAAGAAGCTAGTATTCGTGATACAGTAGAAACTTATCGCCGTTATAAAAAAGTATTAGAAAGCATTTCCGATGCGGAAGAAATGCTTGGTGAAAAATTAGATCCAGAAGAAGCAGAAATGTTCAAAGAAGAGCTATCTAATGCGAAAAAAGAAAAAGAAGTATTAGAAGATCAAATCAAAATTTTGCTTTTACCAAAAGACCCTAATGACGATAAAAATATCATCATGGAAATTCGTGGGGCAGCAGGTGGCGATGAAGCGGCTCTTTTTGCAGGGGACTTGTTTAATATGTACCAAAAATATGCTGAAGCACAGGGCTGGAAAACAGAAGTCCTTGATGCCAATGTTACCGGGATTGGTGGATATAAAGAAGTTATCATGATGATTCAAGGGGATAGCGTCTTTTCAAAATTAAAATATGAATCAGGTGCTCATCGTGTGCAACGTGTACCTTCAACCGAATCACAAGGACGTATTCATACTTCAACAGCAACCGTTGTTGTTTTACCTGAAGCAGAAGATGTGGAAATTGAGATTGCGGACAAAGATTTACGTGTAGATATTTACCATGCCTCTGGTGCGGGTGGTCAGCACGTCAATAAGACAGCTTCTGCCGTTCGTTTAACTCACTTGCCGTCTGGAATTGTTGTAGCAATGCAGGATGAACGTTCACAAATTAAAAACCGTGAAAAAGCGATGAAAGTATTGAAAGCGCGCGTTTATGATTACTATGCACAGGCGGCACAATCTGAATATGACGCCAATAGAAAATCCGCTGTCGGAACAGGAGATCGTTCCGAACGTATTCGTACGTATAATTTCCCGCAAAACCGTGTGACAGATCACCGGATTGGTTTAACGATTCAAAAATTAGATCAAGTGCTAAATGGAAAATTGGATGAAATTATTGATGCGTTAATCATGTATGATCAAACGCAAAAATTAGAAGAGTTAAACAATGGGGTTATTTAAGACATATTTACAAGCTGTGCGTGCGTCATCAACTCGTCTGGAGCAATCTGGGCGTGATGGCTATGACGCGCAGTTTGTTTTGATGGAAAGAAAAGGGTGGAGTAAGACGGATTGGGTCTTGCATATGAATTTACCTATTCCTGCAGCTGATTTGACACAGCTAGAGGAAGATGAAGAGGCATTGTTAAAGGCAGTTCCCCCTCAATACCTGATTGGTTCGGCAGAATTTTTTGGTCATCGTTTTAAGGTGAGCAGTGATACCTTGATTCCACGTCCTGAAACGGAGGAACTGGTAGCGCTGGTTTTAAAAGAGGGTGCAGAAAATCTTCCGCTAAATGTGGTCGATATTGGGACTGGAACGGGTGCGATTGCGATTAGTCTAGCTTTAGCTCGTCCGCAATGGAAGTTGTGGAGTGTGGATATTTCTATCGGTGCGCTGACAGTGGCTAAGGAAAATGCGAACGCACTTGGAGCAGAGGTGAATTTTGAGCTTGGGGATACGCTTCTTCCTTTTGAGGAACCTCGACGAGAAAAAGAAGATGTGGAAAAATTTGACATTATCGTCTCGAATCCTCCGTATATTTCAAAAGATGAATGGGAAGTAATGGATGAAAGTGTGCGGAAATACGAGCCAGAAACCGCCCTTTTTGCAGAAGAAAATGGGTTGGCTATCTATAAAAAGATTGCTGAGACAGCGCCTAAAGTTCTGAAAAAAACGGGTCTTTTAATGGTAGAAATTGGCTATTTGCAAGGAACAGCCGTGAAAGAAATTTTTGAGCAGACTTTTCCTACTCGTACCGTAGAGATTATAAAAGATATGTCAGGTTTGGAACGAATGGTTTATGTACATGCAGAAAGTGAGACAAACTGATGGAAACGAAAATTATTAATGTAGAAGAAATAGACGAAGCGGCAAAACTACTCCAAGCGGGAGAATTGGTGGCTTTTCCAACAGAAACGGTTTATGGATTGGGTGCGGATGCGTTAAATCGTGAGGCAGTTTCTCAGGTTTATCAAGCGAAAGGACGCCCAAGCGATAATCCTTTGATTGTTCACGTAGCTGATTTTGCACAAGTACAAGAATTTGTGAAAGAGATTCCTCAAGCGGCTAAAACGCTTGTTGAAAAATTTTGGCCTGGTCCATTAACTTTGATTTTCAATGTGAAAGTCGGCAGCTTACCAAGTGAAGTGACGGGTGGCTTAACGACTGCTGCTTTTCGTATGCCGAACAATGAGGTCACTTTGGAATTAATCAAAAAATCAGGAACAGTATTGGTCGGCCCGAGTGCGAATACTTCAGGAAAGCCAAGCCCAACAACAGCTCAGCATGTTTTTCATGATTTAAACGGTAAAATTGCTGGAATTGTAGACGATGGGCAAACTCGAATTGGGGTAGAATCAACGGTGCTTGATTTATCCGTCGAGGGTGTGGCAACTATTTTACGACCGGGAGCAATTACCCAAGAGATGTTACTAGATGTGGTGCCAGGAGTTAGCTTAGATAAACATTTAGTTTCTGAGGAGGAAGCGCCGAAAGCACCGGGTATGAAGTATACGCACTATTCACCAAATGCGGAAGTCTACATGATAAATGAAGAAAATACTGATTGGCAGGAAGCAATTGATTGGGCAAAGAAACAAAATTTAACGGTTGGTTTACTGGCGGATCGGTCTATTACGGATAAATTTGGTAAGGAAGTAGACGCTACCTATGAATTAACAAATTTTCATAATGTGTACTCGGCAAGTCAAAATTTATTTGCAGGATTGCGGGCTTTAGATGAGAAGCAACCAAAAATTGCGGTAATTTTCACGGAAACCTTTGATTCACATGGTTTGGGTTCTGCTTATATGAACCGACTTCAAAAGGCATCTGGTCAGAAATATTTTAAAAAATAAGAAATAACATAAATAATTAATAAACTCTTGGCTTGTATATGATAGAATATAAAAAGAAACGATTCTGCAATCAACTACAATTTGGGGGTTTTTTAATGATTTTTGATAAAGAAAATTATGAAGCATTTGATCCAGAGCTATGGACAGCGGTTCATCAAGAAGAAGCACGTCAAGAACACAATATCGAGCTTATTGCTTCTGAAAACGTGGTATCAAAGGCTGTTATGGCAGCGCAAGGTAGTATTTTAACAAATAAATATGCGGAAGGCTATCCGGGCAAGCGTTACTACGGTGGTTGTGAGTATGTTGATGTGGTGGAAAATTTAGCAATTGACCGTGCAAAAGAATTATTTGGTGCAAAATTTGCGAATGTTCAACCTCATTCTGGTTCACAAGCCAATGCAGCAGCTTATCTTTCATTAATCGAACCGGGCGATACGGTTATGGGAATGGATTTATCTGCCGGAGGTCACTTGACCCATGGTGCGAAAGTGAATTTCTCAGGAAAAACTTATCATTTTGTAAGTTACACCGTTGACCCAACGACTGAAGTTTTAGATTATAATGTCATTCGTATTTTAGCGCGTGAGCATAAGCCTAAATTAATCGTGGCAGGTGCTTCTGCTTATTCTCGGACAATTGATTTTGCAAAATTCCGTGAAATAGCTGATGAAGTAGGTGCTTATTTAATGGTAGATATGGCACACATTGCTGGTCTTGTAGCTGTTGGATTACACCCTAATCCCGTGCCTTATGCTCACATTACAACGACCACTACTCATAAAACATTGCGTGGTCCACGTGGCGGAATGATTTTGACAAACGACCCCGAGTTAGCTAAAAAAATTAATAGCAATATTTTCCCTGGGATTCAAGGGGGACCTTTAGAACACGTGATTGCTGGAAAAGCAGTTGCCTTTAAAGAAGCGTTAGCAGTGGAATTTAAAGAATACCAAGAACAAGTCATCCGTAATGCACAAGCAATGGCAAAAGTTTTCAATCAAACACCGGGGATTCGTCTAGTGAGTGGAGCAACAGATAACCACCTGCTTTTACTAGAAGTCACTGATTTAGATTTAAACGGAAAACAAGCGGAAACGATTCTTGATTCAGTAAATATCACGGTTAACAAAAACTCGATTCCTTACGAAACATTAAGCCCCTTCAAAACATCAGGTATTCGTGTCGGAACCCCAGCGATTACTTCTCGTGGTTTTGTGGAAGAAGATGCGGTAGAAGTGGCAAAACTAATTGTTAGAGCCTTAAAAGAGCATTCAGATGATGTGGCGATGCAGGAAGTAAAAGAAGAAGTGGCTAGTTTAACAGAAAAATATCCACTTTATAAATAATTTTTATAGAAAATTCCTCGAGAAATCGAGGTTTTTTCTATTTTCTAGTGATTTTTAAAACTTCTGTCTAGCATTGTGATAAAATAGTCAATGAAGATAAAATAAAAAATAAGAACAATTGAGAATAGAAAAAGGTGAAAGCATGACAGATTTAGTCATTATGCGACATGGAGAAAGTACCGCTAATCGAGATAATTTATTTACAGGCTGGTCGGATGTTCCTCTAACGGAAAAAGGAATTGAGCAAGCCTATCAAGCGGGGGATGCGTTAGCACGGCATGGGTTTGAATTTTCTCATGTGCATACCTCCATGTTACAGCGAGCAATCGTGACTGCCAACATTGTCTTAGATGAAATCGACCAGTTATGGCTACCCATGACAAAAAGCTGGCGTTTAAATGAGCGTCATTATGGAGCATTACGTGGATTAAATAAAAAAGAAGTGGCTGAAAAATACGGACAAGAAAAGTTCAAGGAATGGCGTAGGAGCTATAAAGCGATTCCCCTACTTCTTGATGAAGTGGAGCAGGATCGGCGCTATGACCGTTATGGAACAGCTATTGAACCACTAGGAGAAAGTTTGGAAATGGCGTATTATCGCCTGCTGCCTTATTGGGAAGATGAGATTACCCCAAGACTTCTTGAGGGAAAAAATCAGCTTGTTGTGGCACATGGAAGTACCCTTCGAGCTTTGATAAAATTCTTAGAAAAAATCAGCGATGATGAAATCGACCAAGTGGAAGTGGAGAATAGTGTTCCTATCCATTATGTTTTTGATGAGAAATTGCATATTTTGAAAAAAGAAGAATTATTATAAGTTGTATTTATAGCTTTATTAGTATGAAAAGTGAAAATTTAATGTTAAAATGAATAGGATAAAAAGCTAGAAAAATTCTGAGAAAAGGGGAGAAACAATGGGAAAATTTCAAGTAATTGATCACCCACTAATCCAACACAAATTAACAATCATCCGTCAAAAAGACGTAGGAACAAAAGATTTTCGTGAGGTAGTAGATGAAATTGCTATGCTAATGGCTTACGAGGTAAGTCGTGACTTGCCACTGGAAGATGTTGTCATTGAAACACCAATCACGACAACCACTCAAAAACAACTATCTGGTAAAAAACTAGCAATTGTACCAATTCTTCGTGCGGGTATCGGAATGGTAGACGGGATTCTAAAATTAATTCCAGCTGCTAAGGTTGGTCACATTGGGATGTACCGTGATGAAGAAACGTTGGAACCAGTGGAATATCTTGTGAAACTTCCAGAAGATATTGCTAGTCGTCAAATTTTTGTCGTTGATCCAATGCTTGCGACAGGTGGTTCAGCAATTCTTGCGATTGATTCTCTGAAAAAACGTGGGGCTACTAATATCAAATTTGTATGTCTAGTAGCTGCTCCAGAAGGAATTGGAGCATTACAAGCTGCTCATCCAGATGTGGATATTTATGCAGCAAGTAAGGATGAAAAATTAAACGAACATGGATATATCGTCCCTGGTTTGGGCGATGCTGGAGATCGTTTGTTTGGAACTAAATAAGTAGAAATTTATAGCTTGAGGCTGGGACAAAACTAGCTTCTCAATAAGAAATAGGGTGTGGATAACTTCCGATGAAACTTGGAAAATGTTATCCACACCCTATTTCTGTTAATTAACGACAAAAAGAACGCGAA
>JAISJD010000038.1 GCA_031261705.1 Lactobacillales bacterium | reverse complement strand
AACTGGCAGCGAATTATCAGTAAAATCTAGATACATAGAGAAAAACAGACCAGAAAATCAAATTTCGATTTTCTGGTCTATTTATTTTGGTGAACTAGAACTTATTGTCCCAGCCTCAGGCTTTTTTGAATAGGCACTAAATCGGTCTTATATCATCAAAATACCCTTTTTTATTGCGAGAATTTGAACAGATGGGTTCTGATTTATCCACTCTAGTTTACACCGCAAGCAGTTGTAGGGATTATGCTTGCTTACCATGTTCATAGCGTTTACTACGGGAACCTTACCTGCTAGATGTACTTCAAAGTTAGACCCAATTGAAGCCTTGAGATACGAATAAAAATTTAAAGCTTGGAACCGTAAGAAATTTACTGCTTTCCGTACTTTTTTATTTTCTCTTTAAAGAAATCGTTTGCGCCAATTAGAAATATAAAATTAGAGTAAAAAATAACTATTTCAAAAAGTGTGCCTATAAACCTTTACAAATAATAAAATTAAGTTATAATAATTTTATTCATTAAACGCAAACGTTTGCGTTTAAGTAGAGGAACATATTGGGAATCGTATTTAGAAAGGTGAGAGAAAAATGAAAAAAGTGTTTAGCTTTGAGTTCTGGCAGAAATTCGGAAAGGCATTAATGGTCGTTATCGCCGTTATGCCGGCAGCTGGGTTGATGATTAGTATTGGGAAAACAATTCCACTAATCAATGCCAATGCGCAGTTCTTAGTAACAACAGGCGGTGTAATCGAAAATATCGGTTGGGCAATTATTGGAAATCTTCATATTTTATTCGCATTAGCTATCGGAGGTTCGTGGGCTAAGGATAAGGCTGGTGGGGCATTTGCCGCTGGACTATCATTTATTTTGATTAACCGTATTACTGGTTCCATGTTTGGGGTAACCAATGATATGTTACACGACCCTGAAGCAATGACTCACACCCTATTTGGAACAAAAATTATGGTAAATGGGTACTTCACTAGTGTGTTAGAGGCACCCGCGCTTAATATGGGGGTATTCGTCGGGATTATTGCTGGGTTCATTGGGGCTATGGCGTTTAACAAATATTATAACTATCGGAAACTTCCAGATGCACTAAGCTTTTTCAACGGGAAACGTTTTGTTCCATTCGTTGTTATTCTTTGGTCAGCTATCGTAGCAATTATTTTATCTATCGTTTGGCCAATGATTCAATCTGGAATTAATAATTTCGGTTTGTGGATTGCGACATCAAGTAAGACCGCACCAATTTTAGCACCATTTATCTATGGGACTGTGGAACGGTTATTATTACCATTCGGTTTACACCATATGTTGACTATTCCAATTAACTATACACAGCTTGGTGGAACCTATACCATCATGAGTGGTGCCAATGCTGGAACGCAAGTGTTCGGACAAGATCCACTTTGGCTTGCTTGGGCAACTGACTTGGTTAACTTAAAAGGGGCTGGCGACACAGCAGGCTATCAACATCTATTAACAAGCATTACACCCGCTCGTTTCAAGGTGGGACAAATGATTGGCGCGTCGGGGATTCTTATGGGTATGGCATTTGCGATGTACCGCAATGTTGACTCTGACAAACGTCATCAATACAAATCAATGTATGTTTCTGCAGCATTGGCGGTATTCTTAACTGGGGTAACGGAACCACTTGAATTTATGTTCATGTTTGCGGCACCCGCACTTTATGGTGTTTATGCAATCATTCAAGGGGCAGCCTTTGCAATGGCAGACGTGATTCACTTGCGTTTACATTCATTTGGGAACTTGGAATTACTAACAAGAACACCGTTAGCGATTAAAGCGGGCTTAGGTCGTGACTTGATAAACTTTGTGATTACAGTGATTGTTTTTGCTGTTCTCACTTACTTTATCGCAAACTTTATGATTAAGAAATTTAACTTTGCTACTCCGGGACGTAACGGAAATTATGATGAAGCAGAAACGCCACAAACAGGTGGAAATGCCAATGTTTCAAAAGATCAACAAATTATCGACATTATCAATCTTCTTGGTGGACGTGAAAATATCATGGACGTAGATGCTTGTATGACTCGCTTGCGTGTGTCAGTACGTGATACAGAAAAAGTTGGTGGAGATGATAAATGGAAGAGCGCTGGTGCGTTAGGCGTGGTTCGTAAGGATAATGGGGTACAAGCAATCTATGGACCAAAAGCCGATGTATTGAAATCAGATATTCAAGATTTACTTGAAAGTGGTGTAGAAATTCCTACCTCTGTTGTTTCAGTGACAGAAGAAGTAGTGGTAGATGAAGCAAGACCTTCTGATAAAGAAGTGAAAAAAGAAAATTTATATGCAATTGCAACAGGAGTAATCCTACCAATTGAACAAGTTTCTGACCCAGTATTTGCTGAAAAAATGATGGGTGATGGATATGCAGTAGAACCAGAAAGTGGGGAAATCTATGCACCCGTTCATGGCGTAGTGACAACTGTTTTCCCAACAAAACATGCGATTGGACTAACAAGTACCGAAGGCGTAGAAGTCTTAATTCACATCGGAATAGATACGGTTGAGTTAAAGGGTGCACCGTTTGACATCTTAGTGGAAGTCGGACAAACTGTGTCTCCAGATACTTTACTTGCGAAGGTGGACTTGGAAGCCTTGAAAACAGTAGGAAAAGAAACAACAACTATGGTCATCTTCACCAATATGGAGCGAGTAAAAGAATTTGTTCTCGCAACTAAAGGAACAAAGACACATGGTGAAGTCATTGGCTTTATTAAAGCATAAGTTTAAACTTAGTGAGAGGGATTTCCCTCTCGCTATTTTTTCAGAATGGAGAGAAAACAATGAATATCTTAACGTTAAATACTCATAGCTGGATTGAAGAAAATCCTTTAGAGAAATTAGAACAATTGGCACAGGGCATTTGTTCAGAAAATTATGACGTGATTGCCCTGCAAGAAGTAAATCAATCCATGACAGCCTCGGCGGTTTCAACGGATGAATTTTTCCATGCTCCTAAGGAAAATCAAGTACCTATCAAGGATGATAATTTTGCCTTGTGTTTGGTTGCAAGATTACATGAGCTTGGAGCAAGCTATCATTGGAGTTGGACGGCTAGTCATATTGGGTATGATAAGTATGATGAGGGGCTTGCTATTTTATCCAAACAACCTTTAGAACCGACTGACTTTTATGCCTCTAAATCAAAAGACTACACAGATTATCATACTAGACGTTTACTCTTAGCAAAGACTGAAATTGAGGGGCATGAGGTTGTTGTCGTAAGTGTGCACTTTTCTTGGTGGAAAAATGATTTAGGCGAAGAAGCTTTTCTACATGAATGGTTAACCTTAAAAGAACAGCTAGAACAAGTTTCTGTGCCAATTTTTGTCATGGGCGATTTTAACAACGCCGCACATGTTGCTGACGAGGGTTACCATTATTTGACGAGTCAAGACACTCTTTCTGATAGCTTTGTACAAGCACGTCTACATAATGGGGAGTTTACCGTGGAACATGCGATAGACGGTTGGAGTGAAAACTCTGAGAAATTGCGAATTGATTATATTTTTGTAAGTCCTGTTGTGCAGATAGAGGAATATGCGGTTGTTTTTAATAGCAAGCAGATGCCTGTTGTTTCTGACCATTTTGGTGTGGCTGTACGTGGGCGGCTGTGAGGTTTTTGGTGGAAAAGAATAACTGCTCATGCAAATGAGGCTGGGACAATAAGTTCTAGTTCACCAAAATAAATAGACCAGAAAATCGAAATTTGATTTTCTGGTCTGTTTTTCTCTATGTATCTAGATTTTACTGATAATTCGCTGCCAGTTT
>JAISJD010000035.1 GCA_031261705.1 Lactobacillales bacterium | reverse complement strand
TTTAGCACCAAACGAATTTAGAAAATTAGCAGCATAAAAAGATACCGCAAGAATTTCTCGCGGTACTCAAATCGATATTTTGTTTTTTTGACTGTCTACTTGACAGGTGGCGCTTCAATATACAGCTCAAAGTCTTTTCTTTATTCATTTTCAAGTAAAACAATCTCATCTTTTTCTTTGGTAATTAAAATAATTCCATCTCCTAGAGGAACTAGCGTTGAGGTTAAATCTGGATGTGTCAACACTGTATCTAAGAATTTATTCAAGCCTCGATGAATTGCTCGCTGATTTCGCTTAATATCCTTCACGTCCTCAACAATCGTTCCACCTTGGAAAATATCGTCCACCATTAACACGCCACCTTTTTTCAATACGCGTAAAATTTCTGGTAGAAAAACAATATATTTTGATTTCGCACTATCCATAAAGACAAAATCATATTCATCTTTAGGTAAGGTAGATAAGATGTCAACCGCATCTCCCTCAAGCAAAGTCACACGATTTTCTAATTCTAAACGTTTATAAGTTTCCTTTGCCTTACGAATCATCACATCAAATCGGTCAATCGTTGTCACATGTCCGTCTGCACCAATCGTTTCCGCCATTAAGCTAGAAGAAAAGCCAATTGCTGCTCCCACTTCTAAAATATTTTTAGGCTTCAACTGCCCGAGTAAAAATTGTAAAAAGACGACAGTTTCATGAGGAATTACGGGTACATTCTCACGATGTGCTTCTTCCTCAATCACACCAAGTTCACCAGTTAATTGTTTTTGCTTTGTCCGCATATATTCCACAAGTTCTTCTTTCACCACCGGACGACGCATCATTGGATTTCTTGTTTCCTTATTTGGTTCCATGTTTGCTCTCCATTCTAAAACAATTTGCGCTTTTCATTATAAACGTTTCCCTGTGATTTGAAAATAAAAACAGAGTTGGAAGTTTTGATAATTTTTATGAGCAAACCAATTAATAACAATATAATGAGAATAAATTAACCTAAATTTAATTTTATCGCTATTGCAATCGGTTTCATTTTACTCTAATATTAGCTTTGTAGAAACATATGAATATTAACTGGATTTGTCACTATTTAATTAGGCATAACCAAGAAAATGGTACAGATGCATAATCACGCATCTATTTCATTTTCTTGGTTTTTTTGCTCAAAGGAGGTGAAAATTGTGAAAGTAACGAAACGATTGAACAACAACGTCGTAATGGCAGTGGATAGCCATAAAAATTATATTTTAATTGGCAAAGGCTTAGGATTCAAGGCGTACCCAGGAGATAGAGTGAATGAGGAAAATATTTCTGAAATGTATATGTCCTCCTCTGATTATTATTTTAATAATCTCCTCTATTCCGTTCCTGTTGAGGACATCCTGCTTATTGAAGAAATCATCCAGGAAGCAAAAGAAACATTGGGCGGAAAGCTAAGTAACAACGTTATGTTTACTTTATTAGATCATTTACATTTAAAGATGAATGGTAGTAGCGTGAACAACCCTTTAGAAATTCCATTTGAATGGGAAATACGAACCTTTTATCCAAAAGAATTTAAAGTAGGGGTAATGGCAGTTAATCTTATCAACAAAAAGAAGAATATCTTCCTTTCCTCAGAAGAAGCTATTTATATTGCGCTACACTTTATCAATGCACAGATTGAAAGTGGTGGAATTCAAGATTCTTTAGAAATCGTAAGCTTATCCAAACAGATTGATGCTTTGATACAATATTTTTTTAAGGTACAACTTCGGCGTGACAATTCAACCTATCAACGATTCATCACTCATTTAAAATATTACTTATTTCGAGCATTGAACCGACAAATGATTCATGCTAATAACACCGATTTATATGAAATTATTAAATACAAATTTCCACAAGAAAATTCCTGTGTCGAACGGATTGTGACACTGATAGACGAAAAATACCAAATCGAAACAACAATTGATGAAAAATTATATTTAATCTTACATGTGAACAGATTGCTTCAAGATAATTTAGAAAATACGAGTTAATCCATTAACGGAATTGTTACAGTTTGGCTGGCATAACCTTAGGAGAGGATAACAGAAATCATCCACTGATTTCTACTTCCTCTTCTAAGGTTATTTTTATAAATGAAAGGAGTCTCAAAAATGAACAACAAAGAATTCGCTTCAAAAATTATTGAGCTGGTCGGAGGAGAGAAAAATATCCTTTCCCTCACGCATTGTGTAACTAGGTTGCGTTTCGTACTAAAGAATAATCAACTAGTTGACGAACAAAAACTATCAAATCTTGATGGTGTCATGGGAATCCAAAAACAGGCTGGACAGTTTCAAGTGATTATCGGTTCAAAAGTAAAAAAGGTCTACCACGAAGTAATGAATCTTCTTCCAAATCAATCTGAAAAAGAGGAGGTGAAATCTCAAGAAAAAGTGAATATCTTTAGCCGCATTGTTAACACACTCTCAGCGATTCTAGTTCCAAGTTTACCACCAATAATTGGTGGCGGGATGTTAAAAGGGTTAATGTATCTGTTTGTCACACTGAAAATGCTAAATCCTGAGAGCGGAACATACTTCATACTGAATATTACCTGTGATTCAATGTTCTATTTCTTCCCATTCTTAATTGCAGCAAGTGCTGCCAAAAGATTTAATACGAATGAATATATGGCGATGGCTCTTGCAGGTGCTCTACTTTATCCGTCAATGGTGAACGCTGCTTTAGCGGGTGAAATGAAATCTGTCCGATTTTTGAACCTCGTAAACATTCCGGTTATTAACTACGCACAGTCTATTGTACCGATTTTATTAGGCGTCTTAGTAATGAAATACGTCTATAACTTCTTAGAAGAAAAATTACCATCAATGACAACTGCAATTTTAGCACCCCTATTCACGTTGCTAACCGTGGTACCTATCATGTTATTTGCAATTGCCCCACTCGGATTTGAAATTGGGGAAGTCGTAGCTAGAGGATTACAAGGTTTAATTGACTTTTCTCCTTTCCTATCTGGTTTAGTTATTGGAACACTTCGTCCGTTTATGGTCTTGGTTGGAATGCACCATGCTCTTCGTCCAATTGTTCAACAACAAATTGCTTCTTATGGGTACTCATCCATGGCAGCGTTCTCTTACCTTTCAACAATGGCTCAGGCGACGGCACCTTTTGCCATGTTCTTAATATTAAAGAATAAAAAAATGAAACAAATAGCAATCTCTTCTTCTCTGTCTGGTTTTTTAGGAATTACAGAGCCTGCATTATATGGAGTGTTGGTTAAATATAAAGCTGCATTTATTGGTGCTTCGCTTGGTGGCGGGTTAGGTTCAGCCTTTGCTAGTTCCTTACACGCTCGTGCTTTTGCATCAGCTATGCCTAGTGTCCTTTCTATTCCAGTTTACCTTGGAAAAGGTTCAACTTTAGGATTTTTAGTCGGATTAGCTGTTACGTTAGTTTCAACATTTACACTTACAACTTTACTTGCAACAACCGTTTTCCGTAAAGATTTGCTTGAAGATAAGTCTGAAAATGAAAAAACAAATAATAATAAATTAGCCCAAGGAACATGCGAAATCCACAGCCCTGTCCAAGGGGAACTCCTTCAGCTTTCAGAGGTTCCAGATGATACGTTTGCTAATCAATTGTTAGGCAGGACGATTGCTATTATGCCAACAGATGAAAAAATTGTCTCTCCAATA
This sequence comes from Lactobacillales bacterium, assembly GCA_031261705.1. Lineage (GTDB taxonomy): Bacteria > Bacillota > Bacilli > Lactobacillales > Streptococcaceae > JAISJD01. The sequence continues at coordinate 62,585 of JAISJD010000035.1, read as the reverse complement.
GATGGAGAAGTTGAATTTGTTTTTGATACAAAACATGCGATTGGGTTAGTAGGCAAGAATGGCGAGGAGATATTGATTCATTTAGGAATTGATACTGTAGCTTTGAAAGGTCAGTATTTTGAGAACTTCGTAAAAAAAGGAGACAAAGTAAAAGCTGGAGAATGTATCGCAAAATTTGAGATAGAAAAAGTGAAAGCAGCAGGATTTAATCCGACTGTATTAACTGTGGTAACAAATGACAAAAATTATTTATCAATAATTGATGAATTTGAAGAGGGAAAGATTTTTCCAAATGAAAAAATTATGAATATTGTTTATTAAAAAAATTTTTGACAAATTAAGAAAAAAGAGGGATTGAATCATGCGTGTAATTATTACTAAGGATTATGAAGAATTAGGAAAACTAACAACACAAATATTATTAGGAACTATGTTCGCTAAACAAGATCGTTGCAATCTATCCATTACAGCGGGAAAAACACCACTCGAAGTCTACAAACAATTGATTCCAGAAGTCAAAAATAAAAAATACTTCAATCACGTACATTACTATAATTTTGATGAAATTCCTTATCGTACCGAAAAACGTCCAGGAATTACAATGCGCGACTTGAATAAAATGTTCTTTAATCAGGCGGAAATTAATAAAACAAATATTCACCCACTTACCGAAACTAACTACGCTCAACAGGATGCTAAAATTGCAGATGCTGGAGGTATTGATTTAATGTTGTTAGGTATTGGAAAAGACGGTCACTTCTGTGGAAATCTTCCAGGAACGACAACTTATGAAGATTGGACGACACGTGTTGAATTTTCTCCAGCTGCAAAAGAAAGAAGCTCAGTTCTATTTGAAGAAAAGAAAGAAACACCTGATTATTATGTGACTATGGGACCACAAAGCGTGATGCATGCAAGACAGCTTGTTTTAATTGCAAATGGTATTCAAAAAGCTGAAATCATGAAAGTTTTTCTTGAGGGAAAAGTCAACCCAAAATATCCAGCTACAATTTTAAAAATGCACCCAAATTTAACTGTTATTCTTGATAAGGAAGCTGCATCATTGCTAGAAAAAGACTAAAATTTGTAAAAAAAAATCGCATGAAACACGTTATAAAACGTTGATTTCATGCGATTTTTCAGGCTCTTTTGTTACAACTTCTCGCTCTCCTAAGAAAGCAATTCAACAAACTCACTTTTTTCGATATTTCCAAAGTATTTTTGAATGTCAATGGTTGAAACAACCTTTTCAATTTCTGCTTTTTGATATTTTGTTCCAATTAACGCATCTTCTACGTCTTTTATTTCTCCAAGTCCAAAGAAATCCCCGAAGATTTTCACGTCTTGAATCACTCCATTCGCCACATTTAGACGAACTTCAATCGAACCAATCGGGAAACGATGGCGACGTTCTAAGTTAAAGGCTGGAGATTTTCCATAATTCCAATCCCAGTTCGCATACATTTCTTTCGTGTACTGGTTAATTTTTTCCCAGTCACTCTCTGTAAGCTCATAAGTCGGGATTTCATCAGTAGAAGTTGCTCCGAAAATGTGGAGTAAGATTTCTTGACGAAGCTCTTTAGTTGTTAAGTCTTGTTTGTCCGCTGGTAAAAATGGTTTAATATTTGTGACACGACTACGAACCGATTTGATCCCTTTTGATTCAATCTTTTCTTTCTTCACCTTCAACGCACGGACGACTTCATTAATATCGCTATCGAGCATAATCGTTCCATGTGCAAATAAGCGTCCATCTGTCGCATACATCGCATTGCCAGAGAATTTTTGATCATTAATGACTAAATCATTCCGACCTTTAAGCTCTGCTCCCTCAACGCCTAAATCATGCAATGCATCAATTACTGGTTTAGTAAATTTCGCAAAATCACGGAAACTTTCCCCATCATCCGGCATAATGAAACTGAAATTCAAATTTCCATAATCATGATAAACAGCCCCACCGCCACTTAACCGGCGAACCACGCGAATATCGTGTTCATCCACGTATTCTTGGTTAATTTCTTCAATGGTATTTTGATTTCTTCCGATGATAATGGACGGTTCATTAATATAAAATAACAAAATTGGTTCATCCACCTTTAAATCTTTGAGTAAAAAGGTTTCAATTGCAAGGTTTACACGTGGATCATTGTTTTCATTTGGCACAAATATCAATTTAATTCCTCCCATTCAGAGTAAAAATAACACATCTTCACTCTGATTCTATTTATTTTATAGTTCAAAAACTTTATCTTTTGCGGCAAGCTCTACTTCAACTTTTCCTCCAGTAGCAAGTTCTGCTTCCTTTAGAAGTTGTTCTAAGTCCCCATGTTGAGGTAGATGTGTTAATACTAATTTCTTCACTCCTGCTGCGGCAGCGATTTCGCCTGCTTCACGTGAAGTAAAATGTGCGTGATGATGTTCATTTCCTGCGAATAAATAAGTATCGGCAAGGAATAAATCGGCATCCTTAGCAAAGTCTACAAAACTTTCTAAATAACCAGAATCCCCCGTAAAAACAAAGATCTTCCCAGTTTTCCGTTCGACAAAACGCATCGCATAGCAAGGGACTGGATGAACAGTTTTCATAAAGGTAATATCCCATGGACCAATTTTTACCACGTCCTCTTCATGATAAGCATGCCCTTCTGAAACACCTTCCAAGGTCAAATCATTAAAATGAAATTCGTCCTCCGTATGTCCCCAGATTTTCAATATCATGCCATCCCACTTATCTTTTGGCCACAGCTGACGATAATACTGGAGTACTCCAAGGTCAGCGATATGATCATGGTGATAGTGACTTAAGATTACCGAGTCCAACCAAAGTGGTGAGACATGGTGTTCCAACGCTGCTACCGCCATAGAACCACAATCTAGTAATAAATTGTACCCATTGGCTTGTAGTAAATAGGAAGTTGTCCCACTATCCTTATGAGGATAACCTCCCCAGCAGCCAAGAACTGTAATTTTCATTGGTTTTGCCCCCATTCTTTCTTTTTTCGCTGATGTTTCTTTCTCTATTAAGTAAAGCGGTTACGCTCACTATATCAATTGTAGCATTTCACTGGTTTCAACGTATAAATTTTGCTTTATGAATTTAATAACAAATGTTAAAAAGAGCGTCCATTAAAGGAACGCTCTCCATTTTATTCACTTGGGATTTCTTTTTCCTCATCCTCATCATACAATCCTGAAACATCTCGGTACCATTCGTAAAAGTGAACCACGATGACTTTCACTGCCGCATATACTGGAATCCCTAAAATGACCCCTACCAGTCCAAATAGTTTTCCAGAAGTTAATAACACCAATAAAATCGTAATCGGATGAATGTCGAGCTGACTACCTAATACAAGTGGTGAAATTAAGCGTCCTTCTAAGGTTTGTTCAATGAAGAACACGACAAGCACCTTAACTAACATAACAGGTCCTGCAACAAGTCCAAGCAACACTGCTGGAACCATTGCTAAAAATGAACCCAGATATGGAATTAAGTTAAGAAAACCGGCTGCAATCCCGATAGTCACTGCGTATTCCAAACCAATGATATTAAACCCGATAATAAACATAATCGCCACTGCCATTGCCACCGTCAATTGCCCACGAATGTAGGAAGAAAGCTGATCGTTCACTTCAACAAGAACTGATTTTGTTGTTTTGCGTAATTTCACTGGAAGAAGATTTAAAATATGTGGCAGTAATTTTTTTCCATCTTTTAACAAATAGAATAAGATAAACGGCATAGTAATTACCGCTATGACAATCGTTGTCAATGCACCAAGAAAATTCCCTAATCCATGTACAGCATTTGTGGATATACTACGCACCCATTCTAAAATCTGTGAGTTGACATTTTGCCCGATTTCTTCCAATTGTGGACGGAAAGAAGCAAACATTGAATTTGATAAAATCTCTCTGCTCTTCTTATCAATTGTCCGCAAATAATTTGGAACATTATTTAAGAAGCTACTCGTTTGACTTTCAATATTTGGAATCAAGACAACAATTCCCCAGACAAGTAAGGCTACCAAAACAATGAATAACCCGATAATCGAGGCAATTCGTGGAACGCTTTTCTTCTCCAAAAAATCAACAATTGGATTTAACATATAATAAAACACCGCGGCTAAAATAATGGGCAAGCCGACAATCGCTAAAAATTGCCAAACTGGCTCAAACAGATAAGAAACCTTAGTGAAAACGAGTACGACTAAAAGAAACAGCAGAATCACAGATAAAACAGTCACAGATTTACTGTCTAAAAACCATTTCCAAAACCAGCTTGCGTCTTTTGGCTTATTTTTTTGTTTTCTAATCCCCATAATTGTCACTCTTTTCAAAATGAATTTCCATTCCTACTTCGACTTGAGGAAGTTCATAGGGATAAAGGTGAATACCATTCGCATAATCTTTTTCTTCCGTAGGTGCTTCAAAAATAAGTACCGTATGACCGATTTCTCGCAATTGCTTGTTGGCAAGACGCCCGATTTGTGTTATTTCATACGGTTGTTCCCCGAAAGAGAGGATATCTCCTTCTTCTAAGTCTACAAACGAGCCTTCACTAGCCTTTTGGATAATCGCTGATTCACGAATTAAGTCTGTCGCAGATTCTCCAAATAAAACGAGTAATGGTTCTTCTGAATTAATCGCATATTTCCCAATTTCTGTTACAGTTGAATACATCTGAACACTTCCTTTACTTATTTTTCTTTTTGTTATAATAAAATTATAACATAACGGTTTTCGGAAAACGCTTTTTTATGGAAAATTCTATGTTATACTAAAAAGTAAGCTTCAAAAAAATATTTTATCGGTGCGCTACACACCATTGGAGGAAAAACAATGAAAGAAAAAATCCTATTTGGTACTTATACAAAACGCATATCAGAAGGTATCTATTCGATGATACTTGATACTGAATTAGCAACACTCTCAGGCTTACAATTAGTCGCTAAAGAAACAAATCCAACTTATTTAGCTTTAGATAAAGAAAATCATCTTTACTCGGTGGGAGCTGAAAATGAAGAGGGCGGGATTGCCGCTTTCCAATTTGACGGAGAAAAAGCGACATTATTAAACCATGTTGTTTCTCCTGGCGCTCCCCTATGCTATGTAGGTGTTGATGAAGTTCGTAATCTAGTTTACGGCTCTAACTATCACTTAGGCGAAGTCCGTGTCTATCGTCGTTTGGCAGATGGTTCTCTTGAATTTGCTGATAGCGTTCGTCACACAGGAAAAGGTCCCGATGAAAATCAAGCATCGCCGCACGTTCATTTTTCTAACTTAACCCCAGACAATCGTCTTGTGGTCTGTGACCTTGGCAATGATGGCGTATACGTTTATGATGTGGCAGATAACGGAAAATTAACAGAAGTTTCTGTCTATCAAGCAACACCTGGTGCTGGAAGTCGTCATATCGTCTTTCATCCTAATAAAAAAATCGCATATTTGTTTGGTGAGTTAAATTCAACAGTGGAAGTCTTGAGCTATGATGCAAAAACAGCCACATTTAAACAGCTACAAGTCATTTCAACCATTCCAAGCGACCATACCACACATAATGGTGGTGCAGCAATTCGGATTTCGGCGGACGGAAAATTCCTCTATGCCTCTAACCGCGGACATGATTCAATTGTTGTCTATGCAGTTTCTGAAAACGGCGAACATTTAGAAGTCATACAATGGATTTCAACAGAAGGAATCTTCCCACGTGACTTCAATTTATCTCATTCAGAAGAATTTGTCATTGCTGCAAATCAAGATTCTGACAATGCTACTCTATATCGCCGTGACAAAGAAAACGGTACATTAACTCTTCTTCAAAAAGATGTTTTTATTCCTGAAGCAACTTGTGTCTATCCTATCTAAAATAGCACTCAGCACGCCAACTCTTTAGCGAGAAAGCGTGCTGAATTTTTTAATATCCCTTATCTAAGTTCACTTGATTAATGACTAGCTTGCCTGTTTCAAGGTAAGAGCGCAGGTTGGGCAAGAAATAACCCTGAAGAATATTCTTTTTAAAATTAGGAACAACACCAGAAACATGTGGCGTAATCAACACATTTTCTAATGTCCAAAGTGGCGAATCTGACGGTAATGGTTCTTTCTCAAAAACATCCAGCGCCGCAAAACTAATTTTCTTTTGTTGCAAAACTTCAATCAGCTCTTTTTCATCGACACTCTTTCCACGACCGACATTGACAAAAATCGCAGAGTCTTTCATCTTATCAAAGACTTCATGGTTATAAAGTTTTTCAGTGGTCGGAGTTAACGGTAAAATATTTACCACAATATCCATTTCTGAAAGCACAGATTGCCAATTTTTCAAGCTATAACACTGGATGAAATTCTCCGCACTATGCCCTGTAGAATTGACCCCATAAGTCCGTACACCAAGTGCCTGCGTCAATTTCCCAAGTTGAACCCCAATATGCCCCGTTCCCACAATGAGCATTTTCATTCCTGAAAGCATATTTACGCGAAAAGCCGATTGATTAAAAAGGTGTTTTTCCTTATCCTCATACCAATTTTTAACTCCGTGAAGTTGAGTAAGGAGCATGGTTATCACATGTTCCGCAATTGCTGGTGCATGCAAACCGCTAGTATTAGAAAGTAGCACCCCTTGCTTTTTAAATTCAGCTAAATGAAAAGAATCCACTCCTGCTGAAACAGATTGTACCCATTTCAACGAATGATTCGGCAGAGATAAAATTTTATTGGCAAGTGGGGGTGCTGAAAACAAAATCTCTACCTCGGATAAATCTATCTCTGGTTCTGAAAAGCTCAACACATCATAGCTAAGAGCGACATCACGTACCTCATTGACCTGTTCCTCTGTAAAATCTACATTTGCTAAATAAATCAGTTTCCCCATGATTTTTCCCCCGTTCTACTTTCTCTATCCAACATCTAATCCCAAAGCATAGATTAATAGCTTATCTGAATAAGTCATATTCCCTTGATTTTTCTCAATCATTTTTTGTACCCGTTGCACATCATCCGTGATGATTCCATCCACACCGTACGAACGCATTCGTTCAATAGAATCAGCATCATTCACCGTCCAAGCGTAAACCTCTTTCCCTTCCCCATGTGCTGCATCCACAAACCCAGAATTTAGCGTGGAATATTCCATCGTAAAGCCATTTGCCTCTGAAATCGGCGGCCCCACTAAATTAAACGGTAAAATATAATTGCAATAAAATTTCGGCTCCAATTCCTTTAGCCGTGTCACTACATTATAGCTCAAGCTGTGAAGTCTATGCCCTCGTGAAAGAATATCTCCACGGTATTTATTGACAAAATTATCCACAATATCCTCTGAATAATGGTCGTAAACTTTAATCTCAATTAATAATTTCTGACCGACTGCATCTGCACACTTTAAGTATTCATCAAAAGAGGTAAGTTTTGCCTTTTGTCCGTTTTCTTTCAACGTCAAGCTAGTCAACTCCTTTAACGTCAATTGCCCAACCGTTGCATTAATTTCTGCCAAATCTTTCAAATTCGGATCATGCATGAGAACAAATTGCTTATCCTTTGTTTCCTGCACATCAATTTCTACATAGTTTGGTTTTAGCTTCACCACTTGTTCTAACGCTGGAATGGTGTTTTGTACACCGACCCCCTCACTCACTCCGCGATGTGAAAGAACAATCGGGTCAGAGAGTTCATTATTTGTTAGATAATTCAGGTTAAAAACGCCCAGACCGACGCCAAAGATAGCCGCAGCAACGCCGACAAAAACGGAACTAGCAAAAAAGCCGTTCTTCTGCTCTTTTACTTCATCCACTTTGTACCATCCAGGAATCTCCGGCAAAATTCCCTCATCATCCATGTAATCAATCACTACGTAGTAAATCATAATCGTTGAAAGCACAAGATTTAACACACTACAAATTTGTAGCAACACCATAGCGATGACCGCAGTATATAGCGCATAGTGAGAAAAATATTGCTCGATTAATTTTTGCACCCCTAAAATGAGGAAATTAGCTACCGCATAGCCAACAAAAATACAGACGGTAATCAATAAAATTTGCCCGACAATTTGGAAAAACTTTCGCTTGGTAATCGCCCAACTTTCCCGAACCGACTCTCGAAACGAACGATTACGTAAAGTCATCTCAGGGAGAGCAAAAATCAAACGAATACCGATATAAAGACAGAAAAGATACCATACCACCCATAAGGCAACAAATAGCCGACGATTCGTAAAAATAAAATCCATAATAAATGCAGGAATTTTAATGTTCGACAAAATATCCGTATGTGATGCCAAACCGCCAAAAGGTAAAATCAGAAAGAAATAAAATAAGAAAAAAAGCACCAAGCTAATACGAAGATGTTTTAACTGTAATAGCGTTGCCCAAAGCAATTGCTTCAAGCCAATCTCTTGTTTCTTCTTGATAAAATACATGCTAATATTCAAAAATGTAAATTCAAAATAAACCGTTAGAATCACCAACAAAACAAGCACAACGAGCCCAACAAACACGAAAAGGTGCTGCTTAATAATCTCTCCGATATTGGTATAAGAAAGATAGTCCACCCCGCCACGTACCATAATAAAACGAGCAAGCCAGACGAGTCCCGGTACGAGAATGAACAGCATAAAGCAATGAAGCAACAAGACATCTCGAAAATAAAACTTCGTGTCTTTGAAAAAATCTAGGGTGTTTTTGATGGTGTTTTTTAAATAAGTCATTGGTTTCACTTCCATTCTCTATCCTCATTTTATCACAGAGCATTTATTCATAAAACGGATACATCTCTTTAATAAAATAGAAAATTTCTTTTCCACTCCTCGAAACAGTTGATTTATCTTGAGACAATGAATAAAATTAGAGAGTATGAAAATTTTTCTTAATTTTGTAAGTGAGGGATAACAAAACAATGATTGAAGCCATCGTTTTCGATGTGGATGACACGATTTACGACCAACAAGAACCGTACCGAAGAGCAATGAAGAAAGTCTTTCCTAATTTTAGAGACGAGGATATGAATAAAGCCTATATCCGTTTTCGTCATCATAGTGATGTCGGTTTTCCCAAAGTAATGTCGGAGGATTGGACGATTGAAGAAATGAGATTTCATCGTACCAATGAAACTTTAAAAGATTTAGGGTATGAGGAAATTGACCTTGCGACTGGCACACATTTCCAAGAAATCTACGTTCAAGAGTTGGATAATATTACCATGCTTGATGAAATGAAACTAACCTTGGAATTTTTGAAAAGTAAAAACGTGCCTGTTGGAGTCATCACCAATGGGCCCACAGAACACCAATTAAAAAAAGTGAAACAGCTTGGACTTTATGAGTATGTGGATAGCGACCATGTTATTGTTTCTCAAGCAACAGGCTTTCAAAAACCTGAAAAAGAAATATTTGAGCTTGCCGCAAAACAATTTTCCTTAAATCCCGCAACAACTATCTATGTAGGGGATAGCTACGACAATGACGTGACTGGCGCTCATAATGGTGGGTGGAAATCTATGTGGTTCAATCATAGGGGAAGAACTTTGGCAGACGGAGTAAAACCAGTCTTTGATATTGAAATCGACTCTTTTGAACAGCTTTTTGGTGCCGTAAAAGTTCTCTTCGACTTGCCCGCAAGTAAGTTCATTGTTGATTTAAACGATAAAACCAATCCAATACTTGAAAAAGGAATTCACATTGGTTTAAAACTAGCTGCTGAAAAGTTGTTAGCAAAAGATTTACCCTTTGAGGAAGTCATTTCTCTCTTAGAACTTCCAAGCGCAACCATCAAAGAGTTAGAAAATAAAGGGTATCACTAATTAAAAAAATCATCACCGTTCGAATTTAATCGAACGATGATGATTTTTTCTTATTTAGTAGTCGCTGTTTTTTCAGCTACTTTCTTTTCTTCTTTTTTCTCTTCTTTATCTAATTCTTTTCCTAAATCAATGATGAATTTACGAAGATTGTCTTTTACTTCCTTATGAGTCAAGCCATACTCAATAGAAGTTTTCAAGAAACCAAATTTATCCCCGACATCATAACGTCTGCCCTTAAATTCATGTGCAAATACGCGTTGTGTTTTATTCAATGTATCAATTGCATCGGTTAATTGAATTTCTCCACCAGCACCTGCTTCTTGTGTTTCTAAAACTGTGAAGATTTCTGGTGTTAATAGATAACGACCAATAATCGCTAAATCACTTGGCGCATCTTCTGGTTTTGGTTTTTCAACAAATGATTCCACATTATACAAACCGTCTTTTACTTTTCCAGAAGGTTTGATAATGCCGTATTTATCTGTATCTTCATGAGGAACTTTCATTACAGCAATCGTTGATGCGTGAATTTCATCATAATCATCAATTAATTGTTTCGTCAAAGGCACTGTATCGTCCATTAAATCATCGCCAAGCATAACTACAAAAGGTTCTCCACCAACAAAGGCTTCTGCTTGAAGAACTGCATGACCCAAGCCTCTTGGATGTGATTGACGAATAAAATGAAGATTAATATCTGTTGTTTCTTCTACAAGTTGTAATAATTCTGTTTTCCCTTTGTCTTTTAGACTTTGTTCTAATTCAAAGTTTGAGTCAAAATGGTCTTCGATTGGGCGTTTTCCTTTTCCAGTAATAATCAAAATATCTTCAATTCCAGAGGCAAGAGCTTCCTCTACGATAAATTGAATGGTTGGTTTATCAACGATTGGTAGCATTTCTTTCGCCATTGCCTTTGTAGCTGGTAAGAAACGTGTCCCTAGTCCTGCTGCTGGAATCACTGCTTTTCTGACTTTCATGACTTCTATCTCCCTCAATAAATTATTTGACATCTTTATATTCATTTTCTGGGCGTGCTTCACGCAACATGATGTCCGTAATTGCTGAACGAATTTCTTTATCGTTATAAAGCACGTCATAAATTGCTTCTGTGATTGGCATTTCTACACTTAACTCACGAGAAAGTTCGTAAGCAGCTTTCGTTGTAGAAACTCCTTCGATAATCATTCCCATATTTTTTTCAATCTCTGGTAATTTTTCCCCTCGACCAAGCGCATCACCTGCACGCCAGTTCCGTGAATGGATAGATGTTCCCGTAACAATTAAATCACCTACACCAGAAAGTCCCATATAAGTTAGAGGGTCTGCCCCCATTGCAACACCAAGTCGAGTGATTTCTGCTAGACCACGAGTAATAATCGCCGCCTTTGCATTATCCCCATAACCCAAGCCATGTAATGCCCCAGCACCTACTGCAATAATATTCTTCAATGCGCCTGCTGTTTCGACACCAATCACATCATGGTTTGTATAGATACGAAAATACTCATTATTAAATAAATCTTGAACATATTTTGCCGCTTCATCATCTGTAGATGCCGCAGTAATGGTGGTAATATCTCGAACTGCCACTTCTTCTGCATGAGAAGGACCTGAAAGGACAACTACCGCTTTTCTATGTTCTTCTGGAATTTCTTCTAATAGAATTTGAGAAATGCGCTCGTGCGTTCCTTGTTCCAAACCTTTTGACGCATGAATAATGACTGGACGATTTTCAACGACTTCAGCAAATTGCTTAGCAACTATTCGCATGACCTTTGTTGGTACGACAAATAGAACCGCATCTGCATCCTTTACTGCCTCTTTTAAATCCGGATAGCCTTTGATTTTTTCATCTAAAACTAAATCAGGTAAATAATGAGAATTTGTGTGATGTTCATTAATTTCAACTAGCTGTTCTGGATTATTTCCCCAGATACGCACTTCATGACCATTATCATTTAAAGCTTGAGCAAGTGCTGTTCCCCAAGAACCAGGGCCTAAAATCGCTACTCTTTGTTTTTCCAATTTGAAAAACTCCTTTATACTATAATTTCGATAAGTTTCTTAACTTTTAATCTCACAACTAGTTTACTACAAAACTACGCTTCATACCCATTTGGATGTTTTTGATGCCATGTCCATGCTGTAGAAATAATATCTCTAACCTCAGTATATTGAGGAGTCCATCCTAAAACATCGTTTGCTTTTTCACTTGAAGCAACTAACACATCAGGATCTCCCGCACGACGTGGACCTATTTCTGCTGGAATCGCATGTCCTGTTACTTCTCTTGCTGCTTCCAACATTTCCTTAACCGAATAGCCATCCGCAGAACCTAAGTTAAAGGTATTGCTTTCTCCGCCTTCTTTTAAGTATTCTAAAGCCTTAATGTGCGCATCAATCAAATCTTCAACTTGAATATAATCACGAATACATGTGCCGTCTGGTGTATTGTAGTCATCTCCGTAAATCATTAATTTATCTCGTTGACCCAAGGCGACTTGTAAGATAATTGGAATCAAATGTGTTTCATGGTTATGTGCTTCCCCGATTGAACCATCTGCTTTTGCTCCGGCAACATTGAAGTAGCGTAGCGCAACATAAGTCATATCGGTTGCTTCTGATTGCCATTTCATTATTTTTTCCATCATGAGTTTAGATTCCCCGTATGGATTGATTGGATTGGTAGCCGTGGTTTCTTTGATTGGCACTTCTTCTGGAATCCCAAAAGTTGCTGCTGTAGAAGAAAAGACAATATGCTGTACACCAAATTCTTCCATCACTTCAAGCGTTATCTGCGCACCGTAAACATTATTATTAAAATATTTCAGAGGTTTCTCCATTGACTCACCAACAAGTGAAAATGCCGCAAAGTGCATGACCCCTTCAATCATTTTTTCTTGTTCAAATACTTCACGCATAAATGCTTTATTACGAATATCTCCTTCATAAAAGCGGGCATTAGGGTGTAACGACTTGATGTGTCCAGTTACTAAGTTATCAACAACTGCGACATCATAGCCTTTTGTTATTAATTGGTCTACCGCATGTGAGCCAATGTAGCCAGCTCCACCCAAAACTAATACTGTCATCCGACATAACCTCCATTATTTAATCTCTGTTGATTATTTTATCACTTTTACCAAACATTTAATAGAAAACTTTAATTGATTTATAAAAAAGACAGCTTTTATGCAGGATTGTTCCTGTTATTGAATATTTTAAAACGTATTATTCAATGAGTGCTTTCATCACCCTTACTAAACACGAAAAATTTACTAATAATATAATTCAGAACAATCGCTAAAACCTGCATAAGCATTGCCCAAAAGAATGTATTAAGTAAAACAGGCGTCCCAATAAAACCAGAAATCACTGGAATATTAAAAGGAAAACTTTCATAATTTAGATGGTTTAAACGAAAAAATTGGATAATAGTACTCGCAAATTTTTCAACAAAAATATACGTAATCAATAAATCCAAAACAAATACAAGAAGCCTCCCTATAACAAATTGAATAAACTGTATCCATGCACTTTTCTCTTCTTTTTGTTGTTCAAAAACAAAAAATTTTGAAGCAAAAAAAGCGAATAAGATAGCAGCGACCTGCCCCACAATTACCGAAAAAATCGGAGAAGATGAAAAATGAACAACGGTGAATCGAGCAACAAAATAAACGATTGTCGTTAACACCCCAACAATTAAATATCGAACAATTTCTTTTGCACTGTTTCTACTTGACTGCACAATTTCACACTTTCATTATAAAATTTTATTTGGGTTTCCCCTCATAAGTTTTTTCAGTTTCCTTGATAAGATAAGACGGACGTCTTTTAACTTCTGTATAAATTTTTCCAATATATTTTCCAATAATCCCCAGACAAAGAAGCTGAGCGCCTCCTAGTGCTAGAAAAATACAGACCATAGACGACCAACCCTGAACGGCATTCCCAAAGAGCAATGTCCGAACAACGATAAAAACAGCCCCAATAAACGCTATTAGCACAGAAAACAGTCCAAAGTAAATAGAAATATTTAGCGGAGCTTCAGAAAATGAAACGATACCATCAATAGAGTATCTTAACAAACTCCAAAAGCTCCAAGAAGTGTTTCCTGCTACTCGTTCAATATTTTTATACTCGAGATATTTTGTGTTGTAGCCCACCCAAGAAAAAATTCCTTTTGAAAAACGATTTCTTTCCGTAAGTGACAAAATAGAATCTACCATTGCTTTACGCATCATGCGATAATCACGAGCACCGTCAATAATTTGCGCATCAGAAATTTTATTGATGATTTTATAAAAAAGCTTGGCAAAAAGCGAACGAATTGCTGGCTCTCCATCTCTTGTGACTCGACGAGTTCCCACAACATCTATCTCTGGCTCCTTTTGTAAAATATCATACATTTCTAAAAGCATTTCTGGCGGATCCTGCAAATCAACATCCATAACAACTGAATAATCTCCCACTGCTTCAGTTAGTCCGGCTAAAAGCCCCGCTTCCTTTCCAAAATTCCTTGAAAATGAAGCAAATCTCACCTTATCGGGCGCAAGAATATACAGCTCTCTTAATTTCTGTAACGTTTTATCCTCTGAACCATCGTTAATAAAAACATATTCATAATCAAAGGGGGCGTTCTTCAATATTTCTTCGACCGTTTCAAAAAAAACAGGCACCGTTTCCTCTTCATTATAACAAGGGACAATGATTGATACCTTATCCATAGATCTCTTTCCTCCCTATAAATGATTACTCATTTAATATCTTATCATTCAATGATGGAAACATAAAGTTTTATAACAAAAAAGCTCGAAAGTCCTAAGACCTCCGAGCGAGTATAGTTAATATTATTCGTTAATGCCTTCAACAACTTCAACGATTTCTTCGATTGAATCAGCAGTTTGACCGTCTTCAGCGATGAAAATTTCTTCAACCACTTGGTCTTCTCCTTGATTTCCTTCGATAAATGCGTCAGCCATTTTACCAGTGATTAATTTCACGGCACGAATTGCATCGTCATTTGAAGGAATGATTACATCGATTTCATCTGGATCGCTATTTGTATCAACCATTGCAACGATTGGAATGTTTAATTTGTGTGCTTCTTGAACAGCAATACGTTCTTTACGTGGGTCAACGATGTACATAACATCTGGAATGCGAGGCATGTCCGCAATACCACCTAAGAATTTTTCAAGACGTTCGCGTTGTTTGTTTAACAAAGCAACTTCTTTTTTAGGTAGGACGTCAAAAGTTCCGTCTTCTTCCATTTTGTTGATTTGTTTCAAACGACCGATACGTTTTTGGATTGTATCCCAGTTAGTCAATGTTCCACCTAACCAACGATGGTTAATGTAGTATTGACCTGCACGTGTAGCTTCTTCTTTGATTGCTTCTTGTGCTTGTTTTTTAGTTCCTACGAATAAAGCGATTCCGCCTTCTTCAGCAACATTTTTCATGTAATCGTAAGCTACGTCAACTAATTTTACAGTTTTTTGTAAGTCGATGATGTAGATTCCGTTACGTTCTGTGAAGATGTATTTCTTCATTTTTGGGTTCCAACGGCGTGTTTGGTGACCGAAGTGAACACCGGCTTCAAGTAATTGTTTCATTGAAATGACTGCCATGTTTGTTTCCACCTTTGTTTTTGTTTTTTTCCTCTCTATTGTTTCAAGCTCTCACGAGGACTATCCCTAGCAACTCCCATGAAATAGTAATAGATGTGGTTTGGTTACAGTATTCTGCAACGCTTAATATTCTACCAAGTTTTCTTTAAAAATACAAGAAAAACCTACATCATTTTTTGTTTTTCTCTGACTTCATCCGATAAAATGTGTTCTTCTCCACGTCCAATAGGTCGGATAAACAAATTGACCTCGCTTGCTTTGAAATGGATCGGGTGATGAATGGTCTTGTGTTTTAACTTATCATTCAATTGATAAATGATAAAAGGTAAAAGTGCTGTGATTAAGAAGCATGTCAATAATAAAAGCTGAAACACTCTATCCTCTGATTTAGGAATGGAGGATGGTGCAATAAATGAAATGACAAGTACGACTAAGGAACAAAGGAACCCTGAGGAGGCAATGATTGTTTTTCCAAGCTTCTTGCCAGGAACTTGATAGCCACCTTTTAAATCTTTATGCTTATAAACGAACACGAAATACCCAATAAAGAAGAGGACATACATTAAAATATAAATCGTCGTCGTGAGTGAAATCGCCACTTGAAAGGAAAGATTATTCCCACCACCAAACAAGGTCAACACAATCGCCCAAACGCTAACCACTATCCCTTGAACTAAGACTAAAGGCACTGGAACATTGTGCTTGTTCACCTTACGGAATACTGGAGGGAGTAGTCCTTCTTGCGCCGCCATGTATAAGCCACGAACTGGTCCAACGACCCAAGTGCTGACTTCCCCAATTATCCCAATACAGATTAAAACTGAAAAGCCTTTTAATAGCCAAATACTAGAAAGTCCAAAATGCTTCAAATATTTATCCACTGCCTGCAAAACACCGCCGCTTAACGATAACTCTTTTTGCGGAATAATTGCACTTATGGATAGCCCGCCAATTGCACTTATCGCTATCAAGAAAACTAAAAGCAACAGCATTGCACGTGGATAATTTTTTTGAACATCTTTTAATTCATTTGAATAAGTCGCCGAGGCTTCCACACCCATGTAGCTTAAAACAAATGAGGCAAAAACCACTACCGTTGATATATCTGAAAAGTCTGGAAGAAAATTTTTTCCCGACCCACTAAATTGTAAGGGATTGCCTCCAAGTACATAAAATACCCCGAACAAAAGTAAGACTACTGCTGGAACAACGATTCCAAGCATAAAGGTATATTTTGCCAGCTTATCCGTAAGAGCAGTTCCTCGAAATTGTGAAAAAGTCACCAGCCAAAAAATCACCAATACACCAAGTGTCTTTAATAGCGGATTTTCATTTAATGCAGACCACGAAAAAATTTGCGAAATCGCACTTAACATGAAATAAATCATTGTGATAAAACCAACTGTAATCTGAAACCATTGGAAAAAGATGGCCATAAAGCCCCAACGTTCCCCAAGAGTTTTAGAAACCCAAGTAAACACCCCACCTTTTTCCCATTCTGGCACTGTCGCCATTTCTGCTGAACATAGTGCCACGGGTAAAAACCAAAGCACTCCACCAACTATTAGAAAAAACAGTAAATTTAATTGCGATGTCGCAAATGTTGGATACTCATAAACGTTAATCACCATTGAGGCAGTTAAGGCAAAAAATCCAAACAAGCCTACTGTTTTTGTTACCTCACCTTTTTTTTGCACGTTCTCACTCTTTTCCAGGCTGTTAAAGCCATTTGTTTAATACTTGTTGGTACTCTTTCTTTGTTTCTTCATCGCTTTCCTTAGAGAGTAGCTGCTCAAAAAATTGACGTTCTTCTTCATTCGGTAGGCGCTCAAGTTGACCAACTGCCCAAGCAGCCGTACCACGAATAACCGGACGTGTATCTTCTGCCATTAATTGTAAAAGTGCTGGAATCGCTCCTCTATCGTTCGCATTTGCTAAAGCGATAATCGCATTCCGTTGAATCGGCTTTTTCCCTCGCCAAGAACCTGCTAAGTGTCCAAAACGTGCTTTAAATTCCTTATTTGAAATCGTCAAAAGAGGCAATAATTCTGGTTGAACCTCCTCAATTTTCGGTTCCATTTCTTTGTGAAAATGAAAATCTTTTCCTTTATTATACGGACAAACAAGCTGACAAATATCACAGCCATAAATCGTTGTACGTATTTTTTTCCGATATTCTTCTGGCATATAGCCCTTCGTTTGCGTCTGATAGGAAAGGCAACGTGTCGCATTCATCCTCCCATCTCCGAGCAATGCCGAAGTCGGACACTGGTCAATACACCTCGTGCATTCTCCACAACCATTTTTCTTCGGTTCGTCTGGCGTAAGCACAAGATTCGTGATAATTTCTCCTAGATAGACAAAGGAACCAAATTCCTCGGTAATCAACAATCCGTTTTTCCCGATAAATCCCAGCCCCGCTCGCTCAGCAACCACTACATCAATCAGCTCGCCCGTATCCACCATGGGCTTAAATCTTGGATAGAACTCCGCAGTAATTTCCTCAATCCTTAAAATCAGCTGCTTCATCTTTTCGTTTAAAATCTCATGATAATCCGTTCCCCATGAAGCTCTCGCAAAACTTCCACGTTTTACACGACTTTTTGGTGCTTTCTCGTGAATTTTTGTGGGGTAGGCAAGTGCTAGTGAAATAATCGTTTTCGGCTCGGAAAAAATCTTCTCGGGAAAAAGACGCTCTTCAATATTCGGATGTTCAAAGCCTGTCGTATGCCCCATTGCCTTCTGCTCCTCTAGGCTATCCTTTAAATGAGAAAAGTGCTGCGCCGAAGTGAAACCAATCTTATCAATCCCAATCTCCTGACTTGCCTCAATGATTTTTTGCTTTAAAATCTCTCTCATTCGTCAACCTCACGAAAAAAAGGCAGGTCAAATTCCGAACCTACTTCTTTGTCTCTATCCTGATGTTTTATCTTAGGAAATGTCATAATTTCCGTCTTTTCATCATTTCCAATCCAGACAATTCCCGTATTGCTATGTGTCCAACCTAATAATTTCCATGGAAAATCTTGCATCACAACCACTTGATTTGCCACTTCCACCTCCACATGTTGCACACCCTCTTGTTCCTTTAAAAAGAAAACAGCCACATCTTTTTGAGCAGCCACTTTTTCGTCATAAAGACGCCACAAACTCTCAATAAGTCCTGCTGATAATGTTTCGTCAATTGCTTGTGTTACTAATTTTTCTTTCATTCCATCCAACCTCCTAATTATACTCTCTTACTAAAGTATAGCAAATCATTCGCCAAAGTACGGATATTTGACTATGATAGAGAAAAGAAAGGAAGGACTGCCATGAAAAAGTTAATTATCATGAGTGATATCCACTATGATTTGAATCAATTAACCCCGACAGAGCTTGATATTTTAGGTGAAACCCTAACCTCAGTCGGAACCACTCATGTGCATTTTGCTGGCGATATTGCCAACGACGCATACCAAGGAACCGTTCCCTTCATTCAATATTTTAATAAAAATTTTCCTTTTTCAGTAACATTTAACCTTGGAAATCACGATATGTCTTTACTCTCTGAGGAGGAAATTGAAAATTTCAATAATCCTGATTTTTTAAACTTTGAAACACGGACTTTATCAAATGATTTAAAACTTTTTGCGTTCAATGGATGGTACGATTACACCTTTGCGAAAACCAATCACCCTGAAAAAATCCGAACTTTCAAAAACAGTTTTTGGTTTGACCGCAAAATTCACCGAGTGGGAACCGACCCCGAAATAACGGAACGTGTTCTCACTAGATTAAAAATTGCGTTAGAGGAACTCAAAGATGAAAAATTAGTTATCGCGACGCATTTTGTTCCACGACAAGAATTTATCCACTATTCCAACGCCTATAAAAATCGCTGGAATACGCTCAATGCGTTTATGGGAAGCAAATATTTTGGCGAATGTTTTGCTGCATATCCCAATATTCAACAAGTCGTTTTCGGACACACTCATTATCGTTTTGACGACTTGAAAATCGGCGCAACCACCTATTCAGCGAAACCTTTTGGCTATGTAAGAGAGTGGCAGCTGACTGACTCGTTTGCGAAAAAATATCAACTGGATTGTCCGAGTGACCCAACCAACATTCCACACCGCTACCGAGAAATCAAAAAACATCCCGATTTTCCGAGCTACCGGCGAAAACATTTGGCTAGTGAATTTCGTAAAGCGATGACAATTATTGAGTATTAAAAAATCGGCTAGAGATATTTAGCCGATTTTCAACTACTGGAATAAGTTTATTTTTCAACTCCTGCACACCAACGAGTAAAGCAAAAATCATAAATACTAGCTATTTTTTCTCTATACTCTTCTTCTTGTGCACCTTGAACGAGGTAATCCAAAACCTCAAGTTTATGTTGATAAAGTACCTCGAGCTTTTCCTCATGTGTCACAAATAAAACAAGACTTCCTTGTTTATCAAACGCATGAATTTGCTCAATGAGTTTCAAATCCTCTCCGTTCTCCAAATCCACACTAATAAAATAAATATTTCTAGTGGACGATAAACTGATTTGCTCAATAAGCTGCCGCAAATTCGTTGATGTAATTAACTTATTCCATTTGTAATTTTTTTCCGACAATACTTTCTTGATAATGTTTTTTATCCTCATCCTCCGAAGAAAGTTCTTGTCTGATAGAAAGATATTCATGTTGTTCCCTCCTCAAGCCTTAAACTTTCCTTGATGATGAGAACTCCTTCTCAAAAAAATATTGCTAGTTTCACTACCTACAACAACTTATATAAATAATTAAGCGATATAAAATATAAATCTATTAACCTAATTATAAGTGAAAAACTAGATTTTCGACCACTATTTCTAAAAAAGCATTAAAATATGAAATTATTCCAAGATTGAATACACTTAAAAGAAAAATATTATAAATTTTATTCGCTACTTTAATTTTTTGCCCTAGCTTTCTTAATTATTTATAAGTTTTTTATTTCATACTAAATTTATCTTCTTAAATAGTATTAATAATAAACCGTGTTACATCAAATACTGCCCATATACCAAATAGTACTGTATTAATTGTGAACCAGGCTTTCATCCATTTTGGTGTTTCTTCGCTTTTGTTGATATATATAAAATACATACCTATTGCCAAAATTGTAAATGAAGAACTAGATTCTGGACCCGTATTTCTAAAAAAAGCATTGAAATATGAAATTATTCCAAGATCTAATACACCTGAAAGTAAAACACTAAGAACGTTATTTACTACTTTTCTCATTTTCATTCCAATTCCTCCTAATTTCAAAAATATAAACTATGTTCCATTTTTAAACTATCAACACTTTAAATCACACAGCTATTTCTCGTTTACAGTGGAAAAAAATTAGCAAACCATCCCCTTTAAACTTGATAGAAATGTTGCAATTTCCAATACTTTCGCTATGCTTTGTGTGACTTCCTCTACGTTTGCTACTTCATTTCTCCTCCTTTATTCAAACTGTAAAGTATTTTCAATTAATTAAAATATCAATACCCTAAACTGCCCGATTTCCACCCTGAATGACCCTTTCTTTTCGACAAAAAAACAATTTATGACGAAATAACGACCGTTTACGACATTGCTATCCATTTATTGAAACAAAGGAAAAGAAAATAAGAATATTAGCGGAAGATTTACTTTTTATTTCAACAATGGGATTGAAAGACCATGTCGTTTGTTTGGTTACAAAACAAGAGAAGTATTTTTGTAAAGGAAAACTAGCAGATTTTGAGGATAAAAAATCAAACATTATTTCGCAGTCACCGCTCGATAGTTGTTATTCTTCAAAATATCAAAGAAATTGATAAGGTAAATCGTAAAATCTCCTTTTTATCAGAAAAAGGAGAAAACTGTTTCTATACTAGAAGAAATTACAAAGGGTTAGTCGAGGCATGGGAAAACTATTATGCGTCAATCACTTCTTCCTAAACATTCGGGACGAAAAATCGTTATTTTATGCCAATTATATTGAAAATCACAAGTAAAACTTTTATACTCAAATTAGAAAACAATAATAAATTAATTTGAGAGAAGGTAATGCCTATGAGTCACCGAATCGCCCTTCGTTTTTTAACGAAGATAGATGCAAAAAAATGTATGACCTCTGAGGAGTATGAGGATGTCTGCTACTGCATAGAATGTTTACTCATCAATTTTTTTAAAATCATACAAATTTATCTGGTTGCCCTTACTTTAAATACGGTTTGGGAGACATTTATTATGAACATTTCATACTCTTTGCTAAGAGTGCAAGCAAGGGGCTGGCATGCTTTATCTTCGCTTCATTGTTCTTTGACAAGTCTAGGAACATTTGTAGGCATTCCTTTGATTGTGAATTTTTTTCATCTTTATAAATTTAGTGAAGCAAGTTTCCTTTTAGTTCCATTTATTTTAGTATTTACTTTTCTTTATGCACCGTCAGATACCGAAAAAAATCCAATGATAAGTGTATCTGAAAGAAGAAAAAAACATATCTATGCACTAGCTACCGCAACGTCAGTTATATTAACCGCTTTTTTTCAAACCAATTTACTAATTCGTTTATTGCTACTATTAGGAATGGCAATAGAATGTGTTGTCGTCTCCCCTCAATTTTATAAACTAATGAAAAGGAAGTATAATAACTATGAAAAATATAAAGAGTAAAAAGAATATTTTTAAAAAAATAAACAATGTTCTAGTTAATTATTCAGAATCATCAAATGGAAAAAGTCCATGTCTCAATTTATTTTATGAACCTACCAATCCTAAAATAAAGAGAGTAGATAAAAATGTACCATTCATTGATTGAAATCTTAATTACTGTTAGTCAAGGATTAGCCTTTTGTGCTATATATTCCTTAATCAGCCAAGAAAAAATAACGCCTTTGAATTTTATTTTATTCTCAGTTATTCTTCAGATAATGCTTTATTGGCTTAATTATTTTTCTTTTATTTATATTTTCCTTTATTTCTTTTCCCATGGATATTTCAGAAATAAAGAAACTAATAAATATTTATTATGGTTTTATAGTGTTTATACAACATTTTCTACTTCATTGATGGGATATGGACTATCAAATTTTTTTCGGTACGTTTTAGGAAATGTAATCTATTCACATTATGCAGTTTTACTGAACATTACTGTAATTCCTATACTTTCTATTGGAATTAATTTTTTAATACTCAAAATTTTAAAACCAAATATGGATTTTTTCAGGTCAAATATTGATTTTCTTGATAAAAAAATAATATGTATAATTGATATTTTCTTAATAATTTGTTGCACGATTCAATATACAAGTTACTGGATAGAAAGCAATCTATTTCCTAATAATCCAATTCGTGGCTACATGATAATCCTTTTTATTTGTATCATTGTCTCCCTACTAGGATACTTGCGCTTCAAAACAAAAGAACTCAACGATCAACAAATGCAGCAACTAAAAGACAATCAAATGAACGACCTAGAAAAATACGTCCAACACATTGAGCAAATGTACGATAGCATTCGAGGCTTTCGTCATGACTATAAAAATATGTTAATCAGTTTAAATGAAAGCCTTGAAACCAATAATCTTGATACCATAAAAAATACTTACTACGGTATCTTAAAAAATGAAAATATTTCTTTACAGGATAGTAAGTACGACTTAGCTAGATTAAATAATCTACAAATTTTGCCTCTCAAAAGTATTTTTTCCGCAAAAATTATCCAAGCGCTCCAAGAAAATATCGAAGTTTCTCTTGAGGTCATGGAACCTATCACAGAGTATTATATTGAGATAACCGATTATGTGCGTATCTTAGCTATTTTGCTAGACAATGCGATTGAGTCCGCAAAAGAAACACTTCAGCCGAAAATAGCGATTGCTGTTTTGTCGGAAAAATGTGAGGAACAACTCGTGATTATTGAAAACACTTTTTCTGAAGAAACAATCGACCTAGAAAAAATCTTTGAAAAAGGCTACTCAACGAAAGAAAGAAATAGCGGCTTGGGTTTAGCGAACATTAAAGAAATTTTAAAGCAATATGAAAATGTTTCCTTGGAAACTGAAATCTCAGGTTTCTTATTCCGACAAAAAATTATCATGAAAAGAGGGATTGAATCGTGAATATTTTCATATTGGAAGATGATTTACTGCAACAACAACTTTTTGAGCGCTTGATTAAAGACATTTTGCTTGAAAGAAAATGGTTTGCTAGACAAATCGTGACCACGGCAAAGCCAGAACATCTACTAAATGCCTTAGAAGAATCTATGGGTGAAAACATCTATTTTTTGGATATTGAAATCAAAGAAAATGAAAAAAGAGGGTTACAGGTAGCACAAGACATCAGAAAATTAGACGCACAAGGCTTGATTGTTTTTGTTACGACTCACTCGGAGTTTGCGCCAATCACTTATTCTTACCAAGTATCTGCCTTAGAATTTATAGAAAAAAACTTGGAGAAAGAAATTTTCAAAAAGAAAGTGGAGGATTGCTTGGAAATACTCTTTAAGCCGAAAGATACGCTCATTAATGAAGATGCCTTCATTTTTAAGAATCAACAAACAAGTTTTCAGGTTCCTTTTGCGGATATTCTTTTCTTTGAAACGAGCGATATTTCTCATAAGGTGCGATTGGTCGGAAAAAATAGGCGATTGGAATTTTACGCCACACTGGAAGAAATTGCCAAACTTGACGACCGACTTTATCAATGCCACCGCTCTTTTGTTATCAACCTTGCTAATGTCGAAAGCATTGAGCATACCGATAAAATCGTCACCTTTTTTGACAATAAAAGAACTTGCTTTATCACCAGAAGAAAAATCAAGTATGCTTTACAAAAAATTGAACAACTAAAAAATATTTCCCCAAAGAAGCAATAACGCAATAAGGCTATCCACAGCATCTTCTAAAGGAAGAAATTGTCTATAGCCTCATTGCTTTTATTTATCCCGCTATTTTTTCGTCACATGTGCCACAAAATTCTTACCCGCTACATCTTTAGCAACTTCTTCTCCATATGCCTTAGCAATTTCTGAAAGAAGATTTTTAGTCTGACTAGCGTTTTCCAAATGAAGGACATGGGTTTCAATTCCATCAAAATCTGAACCTAATCCAAGGTTTTTCGCCCCACCAAGCTTGATAATGTGCGCCACATGTTTCATCAAATCATCTATCGTCACTGTCAAATCTGCCGCATGAGTTGTTTCATCACCCTTGACAAAGTCTGGACAGAAAACCAACTGTAGCAAGCCGTCATGAGAAATTAACGCTTGAATTTGCTCGTCAGTAAGGTTTCGCTTATTTCCACAAACTGCTCGAGCATTGGAATGACTTGCCATGACATGCGTTGCTGACTGTAGCACGTCCCAAAAGCCCGCATCTGAAATATGGGAAACATCAAGCCAAACGCCACGCTCATTACATTTTTCAATCACTTTAAAACCAAAATCACTGACACCCGCACCACGCTTTTGACGAATCCCGTCTGCGCAAAGATTTCCCTCATTCCAAACAAGACTAGTAATCATGACACCATCATCAAGCAACATTTCAAGTCGTTCCAAGGAATTGCCAATCGGTGAACATCCCTCAAGAGTCAACATTGCGCCGATTTTTCCCTCTGGAACGTTTGCCACTTCTTCCCATGTCCGTACTTGGACAATTTCAGGCTGAGCGAGCACCTCTTCTTTGAAATAACGTACCTGTTTCAACGCTTGCGCCCACTGTTCTCTGTTACTATCTAATTCAGGGTCGACAAAAATGGCGAAAGCTTGTACTTTCACCCTTCCCGCTTGAAGTCGTTCCAAATTCACATCTAACTCTGGACTATTCCGAAAACTTAATTTTCCATTTGCTGCGGCTAATTTCCATAAAACATCGCAATGCGTATCAATAATTTCCATTCTGCCACTCACCTATTCTTTAATTTTTCATTCTATCAAAAGCTAAACTTGGTACTGCATTCAAGGATAAATCCGCTGTATGATTTTTTTCAGCTTCAATAAATGCCGCTGCACCAATCATTGCCGCATTGTCCCCACATAACCGAAGCGGTGGAATCACTAGCTGAACATCAGGTAGCTCCTCTTTCACTTTTGACCCTAGCTGTTCACGAAGCCCTTGATTCGCCGCCACACCGCCAGCTACAACAATCGTTTTTACTGGATAGTCCTTTGCTGCTCGGAGGGTCTTAGTCACTAAAACCTCAACCACTGAGGCTTGGAAACTACAAGCTAAGTCTTCACGATTTAGCTCAATTCCCTTTTGCTCAGCATTGTGAACCGTATTAATAAAGGAAGATTTCAACCCACTAAAGCTAAAGTCAAAATTGTCCTCATGAATCATTGCTCTAGGAAAATGGAAAGTATCTTGTCCGACATGTGCCATTTGGTCAATTTCTTTCCCACTTGGGTACTTCAAGCCTAGCACACGTCCTACCTTGTCATAGGCTTCTCCAGCTGCATCATCTCGAGTTTCGCCAATGATTTCATAGCTGCCATCTTCTGACATATAGACTAGCTCGGTATGCCCACCGCTCACAAGTAGCGCTAATAACGGGAACTGCAAAGGCTGCACAATCCGTGCCGCATAGATATGCCCTGCCATATGGTTCACTGGAATAATCGGTAACTGATGTGCCCATGCAAAAGCTTTTGCCGCTGATATGCCAATCAGTAGTGCCCCGACAAGCCCAGGCCCATAAGTCACTGCCACCCCGCTTAATTCTTCTGGGGTAACATTCGCTTCTTTTAAGGCTTCTTCAAAACAAATCGTTATTTGTTCCACATGATGACGGCTCGCCACCTCAGGAACAATGCCCCCAAATCGTTGATGACTCTTGATTTGAGAAGCAACAATATTACTTAATACCTTATCTTCATCTTCGATTACTGCGACACTCGTTTCATCACAGCTCGTTTCAATCGCTAAAATTAATCGACGTTCTTTTGTAAAAAAGGACATGCTCTCACTCACTTTCTACTGCCATTCCAAGCGCATAATCAACGCATCTTCCTCAGGATACTGATAGTATTTCTTACGCACACTGATTGGTTGGAATGAATAACTTTCATAAATATTTTGAGCAATTTTATTACTCTTACGAACCTCTAAAAAGACTTGATTGACCCCTTGTGTCTGCAATCTTTCTATTAGCTTCTTCATTAATTTTTTTCCAAGTCCTTGCCCCTTAAACTGTGCCTGTACCGCAAAGTTGGTAATCTCCGCCTCGTCTAAGACATAAGAATAACTGATAAAGCCAACAATTTTATCTTCTGATAAGGCAATCAAATAAAACGCATTGACATTCTCCAAATCATGTATAAATTGTTGAATCGTCCAAGGTGCGCCTGTGTCATAGGCAGAATCACTTACTTCCCAAATCTTTGTAGCTAGTTCCTCTAGGGTGTAGGCATTTGCTAAGCCATTTTTTTCCACAATCATTGACTTTTCTCCGCTTCTTTCAAGGAATAAAGCATGGTCAAGGCATCTTCATCCGTCTCATTATAGTAATTTTTCATAATCGAGTCTGAAACAAAACCAAATCTACGATACAAGCGTTGTGCCTCCTTATTTCCTAGACGAACCTCCAAGGATAGCTGCTCGGCATGTTGTCCCTCGCCAAAATCACGTGCCTGCTCAAGTAAAAAATGTCCGATGCCACGCCCTTGGAAATCGGAACGTACCGCAATATTGGTAATATGTGCATCTCGATTTTGCGCACGAACGCCTAAAAAGGCGATAACTTCACTCTGATAGACTACTACTAAGTATAAATGTGGCGCAAACGAGCGAAGTTCAGTAAGAAAAGCAGTCCGAGTCCAAGGCACCTGACCGAAGTAGACATCTCTTTCCACAGCTAATAGCTCTTTAATGTCCTTTTCCTCCACCACTCGAATCAGAAACTCATTTTCCCCTAGGGTTATCGTCCGTTCTTTATAGGTTACTGACGAATATTTCCCAAAAGAGAGAAGTTTTTTTAATACCTCGCTATATTTTCTCAACATAATTTTGATCTTCATTGGCTAATCCCTCTGGATGACCAATCTTTTCTAGCCATCTTTCTTCCGCTTCCACACGTTTTAGATAGTGCGGTAAGAACCCGTGAATATTGTCCGTTGGCTCAGCAACACTTCCTATCATTGCTAACACGCCCCCATGTGGAATATCCCAGTTTGGATTTTGGTTCACCACCGCTTGTGGCATTTCTGCAAGAATTTCTTCTTCAAATTTCTTTGCATCGCCTAAAAATAAAACATTTTCGTATTGCTTCATTTCGTTTAATAAATCAGAAATTGCGATATGTGTATCCGCCTTTAGCAAAACAAGCTTGCCCTTTTGATAACGATACGCCCCCGCATAAACATTCTGCCTCCGAGCATCAAATAAAGGAACAATCACCTGCTCCGATTCGTACGCATTGCCCGCTAAGGTCGCAAGACTAGAAATTCCGACTAATTCTTTGTTCAATGTATAAGCCAAGGTTTTTGCAGTCGTTACACCAATCCGCAAGCCCGTATAAGAGCCCGGTCCCTGTGCAACGACAATGCGGTCAATTTCATTGGGAAGAACACCCACTGCACGCGTTACTTGGTCGACCATTGGCATCAGCGTTAAACTATGATTTTTTTTGACATTCAACAAGCCTTCACTTGCTACTACACCATCTATCATCAAACTAACCGTTAGTGTCTGATTCGAGGTATCTATTGCTAATATTTTCAAAATTATCCTTCCAATCCCATAAATTTACTGGTCATTTTCCATTTATTTTACCACATTCGCCTTGATTTTTCTTCCTAATTCTGAACAAACCACGTCTAGACTCTCCTTATCAAGCACCTGTGGCATCTGATACCCAATGTAATAAGGGGGTGCTGGGTAACGTGGAACAAATTTACAAATGATGTGTTCGTTCAGCTCGTAGAAAAATAAATTAAAACTCTTCATATTATTTTCTAAGTGGTAGGTGACCACTTCTTTGATACAATCTGCAAACGAATTAAATTCCTCTGTATTCATTTTTAATATAGGAATCAAAACATTGGTCTCGACAAATCCGCAAACAGGGTGAAGGGAGAAATTAACCTCTACCATTCCTTTTTGAGCGACTGGCATACCTTGCATATTTTCCCATGAAACCTTTTCATAACCGTCTAATTTGTCCAAGCCAACAATCTGCATATGCGCATGCTTCAAACTCCCACCCGATAACGCCCCATGATTTTTAAATAGTAGCACCGAGCGATATTTCCCACTCGCCTTCATTTCTTGCCAACAATCTACGGCGAATTTTAACATCTCACGATTATGCGCATAAGAGTAGCTGCTGATATTTTTTTCATGCTCCTTTGTTTCAATGATAAGCGTTTGAAAGGTATCTTCTAGCGTAGGATATTTATTTTTCGTCCAGATGAGTTCCCCTTGTGTTTTTAGAATGTTATACGTTTCTTGATAGTCGCAAAATGGACAGTCCTTTGTTCCCCCCTGCATGTCAGTTGGCTTATCCTTTGCAATTTGCTTTGAAAAAATTAATGGTTTCATATTCTCTCCCCATTCTTCTCATTCCTACTCGTATTGTATCAGATTTTTTTACACTAAAAAATGAAACATAACTTTTTGATTTGCCGTAAAGAAAAGAAACACGAGAAAATTCTCGTGCCTCCCTTTATTCCATACCAAATTGATTAGAAGAAAACTGGCTTTGATACAATTTGTAATAAAAACCATGTTTTTCCATTAATTCTTCATGCGTCCCTTTTTCAATGATAGACCCATGATTCATGACTAAAATCATATCTGCATTGCGAATCGTGGAAAGACGGTGTGCAATAATAAAGCTGGTGCGCCCTTTCATCACGGTATCCATAGCAGATTGAATCAAACGCTCCATGCGGGTATCTACCGAGCTTGTTGCTTCATCCAAAATCAAAATTTTCGGGTTGCTCAAGACCGCCCGAGCAATCGTCAAGAGTTGCTTTTGCCCCAAAGAAATATTTTCTGCTTCCGCATCAATCACCGTGTCATATCCTTTTGGTAAGGTACGAATGAAGTGGTCAACATTGGCAGTAATCGCTGCTTGCTCCACTTCTTCATCGGTCGCATCTAATTTTCCAAAGCGGATATTTTCACGAATCGTGCCATTATAAAGCCACGCATCTTGAAGTACCATACCAAATAATGCACGCACTTCACTTCGTGGAACATCATTCACATTGTACTCATCAATTTTTAGCTTTCCTCCTGTCACGTCATAAAAACGCATGAGTAGGTTTATCATTGTCGTCTTTCCAGCACCTGTTGGCCCGACAATCGCCACAGTATTCCCCACAGGAACCGTTAGATTTAAGTTTTTAATTAATTTTGGACCGGTTGGATATTGGAAATCGACCTTATCAAATTGTACTTGTCCTTTTACATCTTTGGGTAGAGAAATTGGGTTTTCCAATTGTTCTTCCTCAGGTTCATCAAGGATAGCAAACAAACGATTGGCTGAGGCCGTTGCACTTTGCAAGACCGCTGAAAGTTGGGTAATTTGCCCCATTGGCTGACTGACTTGCCAGATATAATAGATAAACGCCTGTAACTGTCCGACTAAAAGTGAACCACTGATGACATAAAATGCCCCTAGCACTGCAATAATAATATAAATCAGGTAATAGCTTAAAAAATTGACCAGCGGCATAATCATACTAGAAAGGAAAGAAGCCTTGAATGCATCATCTGCTAGTTGCTTATTCACTTTCTTAAAGCCTGCAATCTCTTGCTGTTCACGTCCATATAATTTTAAAACACTAAAGCCGGTCATGTTTTCTTGAACAAAACCGTTCAATTCACCGAGTGAATCCTGTTGCCCTTTGAAATATTTTTGCGATTTTCCAACCATAAGTTTTGTCACTAAAACAGAAAGTGGAATCCCAATCATTGCAATCAATGTCATGATAGGATTGATATAAAACATCATCACAAGCGCCATCAGAATACTCAAAATTGCCGTTAAAATCGAGATAAAACTTTGTTGCAATGCGTTACTCACCGCATCAACGTCATTCGTGATACGACTAAGGACATCCCCTTGTGAATTACTATCAAAGTAAGACACAGGCAAGCGATTAATCTTTTCTTGAATCGCTTTACGTAAATCATGCATAGAATTTTGTACAACATTTGCCATCAAGACTCCCGCAATTAGCTTCGTCACAAAAAAGGTTGCAGTAAGGCTAATTAAAAGTATCAGACACTGCTTGATATAGGCAAAGTCAATTGTTTCATGGTTTTTCACATTTTCTAGCATTTTAGAGGTTGGCAAGCCGGTCACGTACGAGTTAAAGGTTGAACAAGCAATCGTCAGGATAATCAAAAGAATCACTGCCACAAATGACTTGCGGTAGGGACGAAGATAGGCGAAAATCCGACGTAAAGAATGTAAATTAGTCATTGTCTAGCTCCTCCTCTGATAATTGTGACATCGCAATCGCACGATAAATTCCATCTACAGCGATGAGCTCCTTATGTGTGCCACTTTCTACGATTTTCCCTTCATCTAGCACGATAATTTTATCGGCATTCATAATGGTACTAATTTTTTGAGCGACAATTAAAACCGTACTTTTCTTCGTCACGTTCTTTAATCGCTCCCGAAGCAGTGCGTCCGTTCTTGCATCGAGTGCTGAAAAGCTATCATCAAAAATGTAAATTGCAGGGTCGCGGATAATCGCGCGAGCAATCGCCAAACGTTGCTTTTGACCTCCAGAAAAGTTAGAGCCACCCTCTGAAATCGGTTCTTGAAATTTCTTCGGCTTTTCTTCAATAAATTCTAGCGCCTGAGCAATTTCACAGGCTTTACGCATTTCTTCTTCGGTTGCATCTGGTTTCCCATAACGTAAATTATCGGCAATCGTTCCAGTAAAAAGCATCGCCTTTTGTGGAATATAACCCATTTTCTCACGTAATGCTTTTAGTTGATATTCTCGGACATCTACACCATCAATCAAAATACTTCCACCTGTCACGTCATAAAAACGCGGCAATAGTTGAATCAGAGTAGACTTGCCACTTCCCGTACTTCCGATAAATGCGACCGTTTCCCCCGGTTTTGCCGTAAAGGAAACATTTTCAATCACAGGAGATTCCGCATTATCCGCATAAGCAAAGGTAACATCACGAAATTCTACAATTCCCTCTGTTGCGGTTTGTGTCACACCATTCGCATTATCTGTAATTGAAGGCTTCGTGTCCAATACCTCTTGAATCCGTTTTGCTGAAACATTTGCTCGTGGGTACATCATGAACACATTGGCAAACAGCATAAAACTAATCAAAGTATGAAAAATATAATCAATAAAGGCAATCAAGCTACCAACTGAAAGTGTTCCTGCGCCAATTTGCTTCGCCGCTTGCCAGACAATCACCGCAATAGCGAAGTTAAATAGAAGAGAAAAACCAGGATCTGCCACCGCCATTAAACGAAACATGGATTTCGAACTGTTCGCATAATCATCATTTACTTTGTTGAATCGTTTGCTTTCAAACTTTTCGTTTACAAACGCACGAATCACGCGCAAACCGGAAAGATTTTCACGTAGAATTTTATTAATTGCGTCCAAATTCTTTTGTTGCCGTTGGCTGATAGGTTCGGTAATTCTTGCGATAATCACCATGGTGACTAGCAAAATTGGCAGACACGCCCACACGTAGACCGATAAGCTAGGAGCAGATTTCATTATCATGATAATACTCATGATAAACATCATAGGGGTCAAAAAACCCATACGTAAAATCATTCCCAAAAACAGCATGATTTGATAGGCATCATTGGTCGTCCGAGTAATTAATGAACTAACTCCTAAATTTTCAAACTCTAAATGACCGAACGTTTGAATTTTCGCAAACAAATCGTCTCGCACTTCTTGCACGATATTGGTCGTGATTTTCGCCACAAAATAGCTCAATCCGATACTCATAGAAACCCCGACAATAGTAATAAGAAGCATCAGCACCGCCTGACTTCCGACAAAACCAAAGTCATTATTCGCAATCCCTTGATTAACAATTCTTCCCAAAATCGTGGGTAGCCCAAGCTCTACAATGATAAAACCAAAAATACAAATAAAATCAAGTAGAAGTAACCACTTGTGGCGCATAGCATAATGCCACATTAATTTCATAAAACTCACATTCTCCCTTACACAGCTCTATATCGGTGAAAAGTACATTTTAATATTTATTTCACCGATTGAACTCTTGCTTAATTAAAACTTTCTCATAAATGAACGAAAGTTATCTCATCATAGATAAATATATCACAGGTTTTAACTGCTTTAAAGTTATTCAAGTAGAAAGGTCGTGACACACCCTTAAAAAAGTATTCTTTTTTTCTTTTTTCTAACAGTATGATAAAATAGGTATACTTGTGGTGAAATTTATTTTCCACCGTGACCTGAAAAAATAACTGCAAAAGCAGAACTAAGGAGTATACACAAATGATTTACAAAATTTATTACCAAGAAACAAAAGAGCGCAATCCAAAGCGCGAACAAACTCACTCACTATACATCGAAGCAGCAAGTGATGTAGACGCTCGTAAACGTGTTGAAGACAATACCCCGTACAACATCGAATACGTACAACTCTTAGAAGGCAACCATTTAGAGTACGAAAAAGAAAATGCTGACTTCACTCTAGTGGAGTACTAAAATGAAAGTCAATATTAAAAATAATGAAACTGGCGTCTTTGCTATTGGTGGCTTGGGCGAAATCGGGAAAAACACATACGGGGTTCAATTCCAAGATGAGATTATTATCGTTGACGCAGGAATCAAATTCCCTGAGGACGATTTGCTAGGAATTGATTATGTCATTCCCGATTACAGCTACATTATTCAAAACCTAAGTAAGGTCAAAGCTCTCGTGATTACTCACGGACATGAAGACCATATTGGGGGCGTTCCCTATTTACTTCGTCAAGCAAATATTCCGATTTATGCGGGACCACTTTCGCTTGCATTGATTCGTAACAAGCTAGATGAACACGGATTATTGCGTGATGCTGAATTACATGAAATTAATGAAGACAGTGTGCTTCGTTTCCGTAAAACAAGCGTCAGCTTCTTCCGTACAACTCACTCGATTCCAAACCCATTAGGTATCGTGATAAAAACGCCTCCTGGCAACATTGTCTGCACTGGAGATTTCAAGTTTGACTTCACACCAGTGGGCGAACCTGCCGACCTGCACAAAATGGCGAAAATCGGAGAAGAGGGCGTTCTTTGTCTCCTTTCAGACTCAACAAATGCGGAAATCCCAACCTTTACGAAATCGGAAAAGGTTATCGGAAAAAGTATCATGCGCATTTTTGAAAAACTAGAAGGACGGGTCATCTTTGCGAGCTTCGCTTCCAACGTCTTTCGTTTGCAACAAGCGGCAGAGGCTGCTGTCAAGACGGGGCGCAAAATTGCGGTCTTTGGTCGTTCTATGGAAAATGCGATTGCTAACGGAATTGAGCTTGGCTACATCAATGTCCCAGACGGAACTTTTGTTGAACCCAATGAAATTAATTCTCTACCTGCCAACGAAACTATGATTTTATGTACTGGTTCTCAAGGGGAACCCATGGCAGCGTTAAGTCGTATCGCAAATGGAACACACCGTCAAATCAGTATTAACCCTGGGGACACGGTTATTTTCTCAAGCTCCCCAATTCCGGGAAATACAACAAGTGTAAACCACTTAATTAACCTACTTTCTGAAGCAGGTGCCGAAGTCATTCACGGCAAGATTAATAATATTCATACATCAGGCCATGGTGGTCAAGAAGAACAAAAATTGATGCTTCGCCTTATTGAACCAAAATTCTTTATGCCTGTGCATGGGGAATATCGGATGCAAAAAATTCATGCAGGCTTGGCACAAGATGTCGGTGTTCCAGCTGAAAATTGCTTCATCATGGAAAACGGGGATGTCCTAGCATTAACTGCTGATTCCGCCAGAATTGCTGGACACTTTAATGCTCAAGATGTCTATGTAGATGGGAGCGGTGTTGGAGATATTGGAAACGTCGTTTTACGTGACCGTCGCATTCTCTCAGAAGAAGGGCTTGTCTTAGCTGTTGCTACGGTAGACATTCCATCGAAAATGGTTCTTGCTGGCCCAGATATTTTATCACGCGGTTTTGTTTACATGCGTGAATCTGGTGATATGATTCATGAAGGGCAACGAATTTTATTCCATGCCTTACGTGAGGTTTTAAACGCTCCAGATTGCACAGAAGCCAAATTACGTGATGCAATGACTAGCGCCTTACAACCGTTCTTATTTGAGCAAACAGAGCGTCATCCGATGATTGTTCCAATGGTCTTAACACCTGACAACGCAGAATAGTAAAATTATGAGTCATAGATTGCTGAATTTAGCAATTTATGACTTTTTTTTTTGCACATAAAAACTCGTCCTCTGGGATGTGAGGACGAGCTTGAATTTCTATTTACTTTGTTGCATGTGTTGAAATCTTTTAAATTCTGGTGTCCGCATAATCTGTGGCAATACATAATACGTCACAATCGCTTGAATTGGCACAAGAATCAATGATTTTACTAAACGAATGGGCATCAAGCTCCAAAATGGAACCTTGTACATAATCGTTAACCACATAGGTGTTAAAATCAGTGACGAAAGTAACGTAGTAACAAGTGTTGCTGTAATCACACGAGCCCAAGTAATTTCTTTTTTATAATAGAAGAAACCGTAAAGTAAGCCCATTACAATCGCATTTAATGAGAAACCAATGAAAAATGGGCCATTTGGAAACAGGTTTGCTCCCAATACATCAGCAAAAAACATGGAAATCGCCGCTCCAATAGGTCCAAATAAAGCACCTAGTATGGAATGAATGATAAAGTTAAAGCTGATGCGTAAAAATTGTGTATTAATCGCTAAAAGATGTGTAAAGATCACATCCATTGCCGTTAATACTGCCATCACAACGATCGCACGGGTTGTAAAAATTTTTTTCATATTGAAGCACTCCAGTCTTAGAGTTGCTACAAAAAATGCAGCGAATGCAAGAATACGGCCGCGGCAATTTGCCTTCGTCTGTGGGCAACATCCCATCCACACAGCACTTAACGCCTTATTCTCTACTCTGATAATTTTGGCTTTCGCCAGAGGAAATTATAGCATACACACTCTGAAAATACTATCTTTTTACTTTCCAGAATCGCCATAGTTTGATAATACGCGAGCACTTGGATCATTGACCTCTTCGCCGACCCACTCTTTATTCGGCATCCAGAAATCAGGAATCATCTGAGCTTGCCCTGGATAATATTTCTCGAACAATTCACGATAAAGTAAGCTTTCCTTGGTAAATGGAGTCGCAAAAGTATAGGCTTGACGTTTTTCTTCAAATTCTTTATCTGTATAACAGCTTTCTGCATATTCCTTCAAATCATCGACCATTGAATGTCCCACCGCATCACTGAATGCAGCTTTTTCACGCCATAAAATATCCTCTGGTAATAAGTCCATGCCTTCAAACGCATGACGTAACAAATATTTCCCTTTGCCATAAGTATTTAGCTTTCTAGCAGGGTCGATTGCCATTACGTAATGGGCAAATTCTAAATCACCAAAAGGCACACGTGCTTCCAGTGAGTTTGCCGCTAAGCAACGGTCTGCACGCAACACATCATAATAATGAAGCTCACGCACACGTTTAGCAGATTCCGCTTGAAACGCATCCGCACTCGGTGCAAAATCGGTATACTTATAACCAAACAGTTCATCTGAAATTTCTCCGGTTAATAATGCCTTAATTTCCGTTTCCTCATGAATATATTTCGCTAATAAATACATGCCCATGCTTGCTCGAATTGTTGTAATATCATAAGTCCCAAGTGCGGCAACGACTTCTTCAAGAGAGCGCAAAACATCTTCTTTTGTCATGATGACTTCCGTATGGTCGGCTCCGATAAAATCTGCGACTTCTTTAGCATATTTCAAATCAATCGCATCAATATCCATACCAATCGCAAAAGTTTTCAAAGGCTGCTTACTCATTTTCGCAGCAATCGCACACACTAAGGAAGAATCTAGCCCACCAGAAAGTAAAAATCCAAGAGGTGCATCCGCATCTAAACGCTTTTCAATTGCTGCCGTTAGACGTTCACGAATCCCATCTGTTAAAGTATCAACATCCCCATGAATATATTTTGTCACTTCGCTAATATCGTCATAGCAGATAAAATCGCCTGCAAGATAATAATGACCAGGCGGGAACGGGATGACTTCTTTTACCAAACCTAGTAAGTTTTTCGGCTCACTCGCAAAAGCAATCTCTTCGGTTTCTGTATAGCCGTAAAATAGCGGACGAATCCCGAATGGATCACGTGCGGCAATCACTTCATCCCGTGTTGCATCATAAATTAAACAAGCAAATTCAGCATCTAAGTGCTTAAACATTTCTAAATCATATTCTTTCAGCATGGGAAGTAAGATTTCACAATCACTTCCCGATTGAAATTCATAGCCACGTTCCTTTAGCTCTGCTTCCAAATGACGAAATCCGTAAATTTCACCATTACAAATCGCATAGCTACCGTCTAATTCAAAGGGTTGCATTCCTGCATCAGTCAAACCCATAATTCCTAAACGGTTAAAGCCAAATTTCCCAAATGAACCTTCTATCACACGACTTGCGTCTGGCCCTCTGTCATAAGTTCTTGCCAAACACTCCGTAAATTCCTCTAAACCAATCTCTGTTCCAGTTATCCCTAAAATGCCACACATATTCACCACTCCTAATAAAATTTTAGACGAAAAAAAGGCAGCGACACGTCCCATCATGAATTATGAATAGGACGAATCACTGCCGATTCGCGGTACCACCTAACTTGCAGCATTTCGCCGCCACTTACAGCTTCAAACAAAGCTTCATCAGATAACGTTGATGAGTCGGCGCGCTTACTTGAAAAACGTTCAGCTTGCAGCTAGTAGGTGTTCTTTCAAAAATCTATCGACACTTTTTCACCAACCAAGTGCTCTCTGAAACGATAGACCTCATACTTTTCCTCGTCATTGCTTTTTTAATATTTAATCACGTAAGCCGAACTCTGTCAACTTAAATAAAACAGAATTTTATAAATTTTCAAAATTTTTGACAACAAATAAAAAATCTCGTATCTAGGAAAAGTCCAATAGACACGAGAAAATTTTTATACCTCAGGAATTGCCGAAGTTTTTTCCACTTCTTCTTTTTTCTTCTTAGCCGCCACAAATACGTCAATATCAAAGCTTTTACTTAAAGCAACAGATAATACGTAAGCAATATTGTAATCAACCAAGCTATGAATCAAGCCGCCCACTCCGACAAGAACCACTAACATGTAGACAAAGTTGCCACTTGTCGCACCTGGAACTGTTCCGAATAAGAAAAAGACACTAACTACCGCAACTTCTGATAATGCGTGAATTACACCAATCCATAGATTAAAAAATTGAAATTTCCAGTTTGCTAAAGTATTTTTTCCTTTGAAGTTGACAATTTCTGGATGACGTCGTAAATAAAAAGCGCCAATAATTGCAAAAATAATATGAGAAGCCGCACGTGCCGCGATGACAGGTGGTAAACCAGAAATAAAAAAGCCAAACGTCGTTCCAATAACAACCATTACAGCTACAAATGGTGAGAAGAACATTCCTATAAAAATTGGAACATGACTTGCCAGTGTAAAAGAAGCAGGCGGAATCGGAATTTTTGGCATGACTTGAGGAATCAATATCCCAATCGCCACCAATAACGCCCCTATCACTAAATGTCTTAATTTTTCTTTGTTACCCTTATTCATAAAAATCTCCTTTCATTTCAGAGCTAGAGGAATGGTAGAAATCGAGAAAAATAGGGAAATGATTTTAAGGCGCTTTTTGCCTTGGAAGCATTTCATTTTTTTCTTGTATTTCTGCTTCTCGTGCTCGACTTCATTACAGAACCAAGATAACTCGTTTAAAAATTGCAAGAAATAGGAAAATCACGTGATGATGCTTTTTATCATTGCGAGATTTTATCTTTTCTTGTCTATTTTTAGTTGTCGTGCTCGACTTCATTTGAGTGTTCTTATGCCCTAAAAATAATAAAAATACTTAGTCATTTCTTCCTAAGTTGTCCTTATTGTATTATTAATACGCGCATGTGTCAAGACACCTTTGACTTTTCTTCTTGAAATAAAAAGAAAAAATAGCTCGAAAATTTCGAACTATCCTTTGATTTTTAATTCTTCTAATACGTTACTTAAATCTGCAAACTCTTGAAGTGACAACGTTTCTCCACGTCTACTTGGGTCAATTCCCGCTTTTTCCAGAGCAGCAGTTAGCCAAGATTTCGTTTCTTCATCTTTTCCATAAGAATGCAGTAAATTATTCCATAATGTTTTTCTACGCAACAAGAAAGCCGACTTCGTTAAGCGGAAAAAGGCTTTTTCATCCGTTACTTCCACCGCTGGCTTTTCTCGTTTCGTTAATTTTACAATCGCCGAATCCACATTTGGTTGTGGGACAAAGACTGTTTTAGGAACGATAAAAGCAACCTTCGCTTCCATGTAATATTGCACCGCGATAGAAAGTGAACCGTATGCTTTAGTGCTTGGGACTGCAGAAAGACGGTCAGCGACTTCCTTTTGCATCATCACGACCATTTCAGAAATATCCAGCGGGCTTTCAAGTAAGTGCATGATAATAGGTGTCGTGATATAGTAAGGTAGATTCGCTACTACCTTGATAGGATAATCCTTTTCAAAAATTTCAGAAGTCGTTTTGACTAAATCTGCCTTTAATACATCTTGATGAACGACTGTTACATTTTTATAAGGCGATAAGGTATCTTCCAAAACTGGCAACAAGCGATCATCAATTTCAAATGCTAAAACTTGGGCAGCATGTCTTGCTAAATGCTCGGTTAACGCACCGATTCCGGGACCTACTTCAATCACGTTTGTCTGCTCATTAATTTCTGCAGTGTCGACAATTTTTGTTAAAATATTGGGCTCCGTCAGAAAATTTTGACCTAAACTTTTCTTAAATTGAAAGCCGTGTTTTTTCAATATCTCTCTTGTTCGAGAGGGGGTTGCAATGTCTTTATATTCCATTATTTTCTCCTAATCTTTCGCGTTCAATGAGGCTTCCAACTCTGCCATAGCATGGGCAAGTTCTTCTTCACTAATCCGAAACATTTTCAAGCGCTTTATCAACTGTTTTCCATTGGTATAGCCAATCCGCAAACTATCTCCAAGTTTTTCACGTCGAGCCTTTGAACCTTCCCCAGCTAGTAAGCCATAGCTTAAAAGGATACTACGAGGAATTTCTTCATAGTTATCTTCCTCGAGAACAGGCGTAACCACTTTGCTTAGCGCTTCGAGAATATCTGCATCACTCGCATGCTCCACACCTAAGGAACGGCCTTTAGAACGGCTGGAGGGCTTTGCTTGCTCCCGTGGTAAAAAGGCATGCTTGGCATTGGGCACAACTTCCATAATTCTTTTGCGAATTTTTTCGCCTGAAAAATCTGGGTCAGTGAAGATAATCGTGCCACGTGTTTCTTGCGCATGTTCAATTTGGTTTAAAATCTCCTTATTGATTGCCGAGCCAATGGTTTCAATCGTATCCGCATCTACCACTTGTTGAATGCGTTTGGTATCGTCTTTTCCCTCTACAACAATAATTTCTTCAATTTTTATTTTCTTACTCATGCGTTATCCCCTAGTCTGAAAAGCTTATGCGCATTCTTCGTGGTTTGCGTGGCAACTTCTTCCCAAGGCATTTCTCGAAGCTCCGCAATCCGTTCCACTGTATAGCGTGTGTAACCTGGTTCATTGCGTTTTCCACGGTAAGGAACAGGTGTCAAATAGGGGGCATCTGTTTCAACAAGTAAACTATCTAGTGGTACAACTTTTGCCACCTCATGTAGCTCCTCTGCTTTTTTGAAAGTCACCACACCACTCAAAGAAATGTGCATGCCTAAATCAAGAAATTTCTTCATCCATTCCACATCTCCAGAAAAACTGTGCATGATTCCCCCGATTTCTCCGACCTTTTCGTCCTTCATAATGCGGTAAGTATCTTCAAGCGCATCCCGAGTATGTACGGAAAAAGGTAACTTCATTTCACGAGCAATCGCAAGCTGACGGCGGAAAACTTTTTCTTGTACGTCTTTGGGTTCTTCCATCCAGTGATAATCTAGTCCAATTTCACCAAGAGCTACCACTTTTGATGTAGTTAAAAGATTTTGCAGGCGCTTTTCAATTTCTTTCGTATAGCTCCCTGCTTCTGTGGGGTGCCACCCAATAATACTATATAAATTTTCATAATCGTGGCTAAGCTCCAATGATTTTTCAATCGTTGGTGTATCAAAACCGACAATGGCCATTTCCGTTACCCCAAGTTCGTTCGCACGAGCAATTACCTCTTCCTCTTCACCAGCAAACTCCGGAACATTCAAATGTGTGTGGGTATCAAAAATCATTTTTCTCTTCCTTTCGACAGTAAGTATTCTCCCCCTTACTTTACCACAAAACCTTTTATATCTGATACTAAAATGAAGAGGCTGGGACAATAAATTCTAGCCTGACAGACTCATTTAAAGAGTTATCTCCACCCACATCATTTGACAAAAAGATGTAATTTTTTTAAATTTTAAAAAATAATTTGGCACAAATAGTTTAAAAGTCTTAATTCATCAAGGGTTATAACTTTTTTATGCACCAAGAGAAGTCCACATACCTCTTGAACACCGTTGTTATTGCTTTCCTAAAGAGAAAAGCTATTTTGACTTCTAGTTAGCTATATTTTCACAGTGAAATATCGCATGATTTCAACATATTCATCTTGCATTGAATAGAATGTATCAAGCAAAAATCCTAGTTGATTTTTGTATTCTTTTAGTCCGCGATAATAAAATAATTTAAATTCATCTAAAACGATAAGCGAAAGTGAATCAGCAT
Source organism: Lactobacillales bacterium (assembly GCA_031261705.1). Lineage (GTDB taxonomy): Bacteria > Bacillota > Bacilli > Lactobacillales > Streptococcaceae > JAISJD01. The sequence continues at coordinate 21,174 of JAISJD010000035.1, read as the reverse complement.
TCAACAGTTCTTTAAACAAAATCAGTCGACCAACTCGTCCGTTCCCATCTGCAAATGGATGAATTTTTCAAACTGATAGTGGAAATTTGAAATCTTTTCAAAAGTAATTGCTTCAGAACAATATTCTTTCAATAACTCCGAAATCGCTTCAGCAACATTTTCAAGTGCAACGGTTTCGACATTTCCTACAATGTTTGGAATTATCTTATATTCCCCAACTGGATAGTTTGGATTTCCTCCATTGAAGTGTTACGCTTAAGTAATCGGTGCAATTCTTTGATGTGTTTTTCCGTCAAAGTTTCTTTTGCAATAGTCAGTAGGTAATCAAAACATTTAAAGTGATTCAATGTTTCAATCAAATCATCTGTTTTGATTACTTTCGAATCTGTATCCTCAAGAAACAAACTTTTCGTTGTATAGATTTGTTCCGTATGTTCTTTCGAAAGTTGACTTCCTTCAATATGGTTCGTATTATAAGCAAACAACACTTGTGTTTTGTGATGGATACCACCTTTTATTTGTCCTTTTTGTTCATCAATTAATCGTTTCAATAAATGATTCATAGGTTTCATCTCGCTCGCCTTATAAGAAAAAAACAGTTTCGCATGATTTTTCATGTGAAACTGCATGAGCTTTATTTATCAAAAGATGTGTCCCCACTATATATGACAAAGACCAAACAAATTTTTGAAATCTCATGGATTTCTCTGAATCATTTTTTATGCGCCAAGAGGGATTCGAACCCCCGACCGTTCGCTTAGCTTACCAACTACAATTTTCATTGCCTTACTTATGCAAGTTTGTGGTCTGGACTATATCTTCATCATCTCAGATGTAGCACGTATAGTCTCTACGGATCCTTTGTTAATTTTTAGAAAAACCTACCATTTAGAGACTTCTCTAAACCATTCAGTTTTTCCAAGTAGTATCAAACTACTCAAAGTTTCCTCGGTATTGCCATTTTACAGGTTTCACCGATACAGTGCTATCCACTTTACAGATTCTCTTTCTCTATAAAGGCTCCTATTCTTATCGCTTAAAGGCGAATGCTCTATCCAGCTGAGCTATTGGCGCAAATCAACAACATATTAATTATAGAGAAGATTCATAACATTGTCAATCAAATTACGGGTGGTATCTCAAAAAAATAATTTACAAACTTCACTGTCGCTTCAACTACTTTAGGAATTTCTTTCAAATTCGGCATATCTTTTAAAGAAACTTCTTCTCGCTCCTTGACTTCCTCATCTTTATCGAAAAATGTCCAATCAACAATTGGCTGTTCCGTAGCGGCTGAATTGTCTTTTATTACGCCCTGTGTTGTTTTCAAGACGAATGGGATGAATTTAATGGGAATGGATACTTTACAGTCGTTGTTAATTTTTTCCCTTTACCGTCCTTTTGAAATACACCAAAAAGCATATTTTCCAAAGCATTCTCGCCGGTATCTACTACCCACACAAGCGTTCCTTCCTGTTTTTCAAATCAAAATCTAATTCCTTCTAGGTCAGCTTCCTATAAAGGAAGTAAGAAGTGGTTGAGCTTTTTCTACTTGCTCAGTTGATTGCTCAGTCTTTTTCTCGGAATCACTCCTTGACGTGCAGCTCACCATCAATAAAAACATCGCACTCCCAAAAACGATAAGGCTCATTTTTTTATAAATTTCCCCTCTTTCTATTGCATAACATTAAGCAACTTTCATTATCTTAAGTGAATCGCATCAAGTAAGCGGAATCATTTCAAATTTTTTTGAACTAAGAAATTTTTTATTACCACATCCTTAACGTGCTATAATCTATTCCTTAGAAATATTTATTAGGTGGATTTTTCAATGAGTATACTATTTACCATTTTCATTATTTTTTTCTTTACATCATTGCTTAGTGAAATCTATAATGTTTTTCGGTATAAGAACGAGAAAAAGCAGTTATTGATCCTCGTTCCTGTTTGTATCATTCTTATTTGAACGATTGTTAAGTGGGGATCTTAAAAAAGACATTGACGAACGACAAGCCAAATCAAAAAAGCCTTAGAACAAATACATCGCTCTAAGGACTGTTACGATAAAACACCTATGACCTCGACTAGACTTGAACTAGCTACCTACCGCTTAGGAGGCGGTCGCTCTATCCCGGTGAGCTACGAGGTCGAAAACCAACATTAATAGTTTAAACTTGTTGAAAACGAACGTCAAGAACAATTCAAAAAGTGAGGAAGAAAAGACACCCCTAGATGCTTCCTCCTCCTCTTTAAAAGCTCCGTTAGTCCTTGTTTTTCTTCCCTTTTGGAGCACCTTTATTCTTTTTATTTTTCTTTTTGAGTTTTGCTTTTTTAGCTTTTGGTGTATCCTCTGCTGTTTTCACGGGTTTCACTTTTGCTGTAATTCCTTTTTTCACTGGACTAGCAACTTCGACCGCTTTTTCTGGCAATTCATCAACTAATTTACCACCGTAAAGGTAAACTTCACTGCTAACCTTTTGCGCTCCGTTGATGATTTTCTTGTAGTCCTTCACCGTGCTATCCTGAACGAAGGTTAAGACATCGCCACTTGCGCCCATTCGTCCGACACGTCCCGCACGGTGAGTGTAGCTTTCAACCGTCAGTGGCACATCAAAATTCACTACATAAGGAATATTTTTAAAATCTAGCCCTCGAGCCAAAATATCCGTCGTTAACAGAAGTTTTACTTCCCCTGCTGCAAATTTCTCCAGCGCTACCTTGCGCAATGCTTTATTTTGATCACTCGCCAAGCTTGTCACTGGTAAACCAGCATAGAGTAATTTTTCCTCTGCTGAACCTAACTCGCTTAATTGATTGAAAAAGACAATCGCTTGCATTCCGTCCATATGTGCAAAACTTCGCAACACGTCCACACGTTTTCTCGCTGAAATCTTTAAGAAATTGTGCTGAACCACGCCACTAGAAGTGTCCTCATCTGTCACATCAATGACAAACAGATTATCCCCACTCATCATCCCCGCTCTACCTTTTACTCGATTTCCCGTAGCAGAAAAGAAGACGAGCTGAAATTCCTTTGGTGCATAGTTTACAATGCTTTCTGTAATATTTGCGCCCTCATCCGCAAACAATTGGTCTACTTCGTCCATGACGATGGTTTCTATCGACATAACTTTAATTTTCTTCGCTTTTATTAATTCAAATACTCGCCCTGGTGTGCCGACAATAATTTCTGGACGAGCTTTTAATTTTTCCACTTGTCTTGCGGTATTTGCCCCACCGATAATGGTTTGTGCATTCAGACCGATTTCCTTTGCCCAATCGCTTGCCACATTCCCCACCTGAACCGCTAGTTCCTGAGAAGAAAGTAAGATAAGTAATTGATTCCCTTCTCCTTTTTTTACATTTAGCAGTAAAGGTAATAAGTAAGCAAGAGTTTTCCCGCTACCTGTTGGCGAGATTCCTAACAAATCTTCTTTTTCAAGCAATAAATCAAAACTCCGCTCTTGAATGATACTCGGGCTTTCAAAATCTGCGCTTCCCCATTTTTCTTGCCAAACCTCTGGCAATTTTTCTACAAAACTCATGGTTATTCTCCGTTCTACTTTTTATCTGCTGGAAAATGAATACCTGCGCTTTGACGCATTGAATATAGCACTTTATTCACATTTCTAGCAAGTTCCACCCATTCCTCATAGGCTTCCCCTAATTCTTCATCTGTTGGATGATTCATAACCTCCGCAAAAGCTAAGACTTCATCTACCATTGGATTTTTCTTTGCTTCTATTTCAAAACGTTTTGCCTCTTTATTTCTTGCCACAAAAGTGACTTCATTAATCGCTGAAATTTGGTCTATCAGTAGAGTTCCCCCGTCAATGAAAATTTGTGAAGGGGCATAATTATCAATCATCTTCCCAACCTGAATGGTTACATCAAATTCATCATAATGTAAGATACCCGTACCCATTCCGTCCACACCTGTTGGCAATTTTGTCGCCGTATAGGTCGCCGATTTTGGTAAACCAAACCAACCAAGCGCTACGTAAATTGTATACACACCTAAATCCATTAATGCTCCACCAGAGAATTTTAAGCTAAAAATATTAGGTTCTCCACCCGCTAAAACTTCATCATAACGGGAGGAATATTTTGCGAAAAATAAGCTCGCTCCTTGAATTTTATCTGGCGTTGGTAAAGCCTCCTGAATTGCTTGAAAGCTTTTCTCATGAATATTTCGAGCAGCTTCAAAGAAAAAGACCTCCTGTTTATTCGCAAGCTGAATAATTTCGTCCATTTCCTCAGGTGTCGAAAAGGCTGGCTTTTCTACAATAACATTTTTTCCATGAAGAATTGTCTGTTTGGCTTGTTCAAAATGCAAAGAGTTTGGAGAAGCGATATAAACGACATCTAAATTTTCTTGCTTGAAAAACTCCTGCAAATCATCCATATAGGAAAGCTCTCTTCCATACTTTTCTCCAAAAGCACGTGCCTTACCCACTGTTCTTGAATAAACAGAAACTAGATCATATTCTTTTGTTTCTAGCGCTGCTTCGATAAATTGGTCAGTAATCCAATTGGTTCCGATTATACCTAAACGGTTCATTTCTCTTCCGCCCCTTTTCTTCTTCAAACTTTCTTAAAATGACTAAAATAATCTTACTCTCTCATCTATTCTATCATGAACCCACCATTTTCACGATGAAAAGCTGTTAAATAAGTCATAAGCAAAACAATTATTTTTCAACAGGGTAACAAAAAATTACAATTCATTTACACTGCGAATTTCCGAAAACTTTTATGCTATGATATTATCAATGGAGTTTATATCTTTCATAAGCTCATTTATTAAAAATAATCATAAAGCGAGGGAACTCATGAAGAAAGGTTGGCAAGTATTGTTAAGTGCATCTGTTTTAGCAGGAGTCGTAGGCTCACTATTTATAAGAAAAAATCGTGGTACAGATAGCTCACGTTTAGAAGAATTAAAAAACAAATACGTCGGTAAGTGGCAATTTAATAACAATCACAAGAAAAATCATACGTTAACCATTTCAAAAAAATTTGAGTTAGCTATTGATGAACAACCGGTCAAAGGATTAATCATTGAATTAAACAAGGATAATTTGATTGTCCAAGATAAATATGGTTATCAAATCAAAATTCTAACAAATGGAAACAACCCTGTTTCCGTTTATGATGAAGCAGACGATGCTACATATATATTGGATAAGATTGGTTAAAAGGGGATAAATTCAAAGCTCTATGAAGTTCTACTGGGGGATTCACAGGGCTTTTTTGATACCTTAAAAAAGAAAAAGCCAGAGCAGTCGCTCTAGCTTACTTTTTTATTGCACCGTCAAAGCACGCAAGGTCACGTCGACTGCCTCCGCTGCTTTTCGTCCTTCACGAATTGCCCAGATAACCAAGCTCGGTCCACGTCTTGCATCTCCTGCAACATACACGCGTTCATTATCAGTCGTGTAGTCGTCAAAGATTTCTGATACATGGCATTGTTCAAATAAGCTTTGTTCTGCCCCAGTGAAGCCCATTGCAAGCAAGACTAAATCTGCTTTCAAAGTCTTTTCTGTTCCTTTGATGGGTTGGAAACGATTATCAACCTTTACCGTTTCAATACCGATTAGTTGTCCTCGTTCTGCTCCAATAAAGGAAGTGGTTGAAGTCGAATATTCTGTCAATGTATCTTCTTGAACGAACAAGGCTTCTTCTTGACCGTACCCTAATTTATTGACCATTGGATATTCAGGCCAAGGATTATTTGCTGCACGAGTCGCTCCAAGTTGTGGAGTGATTTCTAGCTGCTTCACACTCGCTGCACCTTGACGAACCGCTGTACCGATACAATCGTTTCCTGTATCTCCTCCACCAATGACAATGACGTGTTTTCCTTTCAAGACTGGATTCACCTTATCCGTGCCGTGACGAAGAATATTTTTCGTTGTTTCCGTCAAATAATCTACCGCAAAGCGCACCCCTTCAAAATGACGACCAGGAATCGGTAAATCACGAGGAACACTCGCCCCAGTAGCGATAATCACACGGTCAAATTGTTCATACAGTTCTTCCACTGAAATATCTTTGCCAATTTCTGTACTAGCCACAAATTGAATCCCAACATTTTTCATTGTCTCAATTCGACGTTCGACCACTGATTTTTCAAGTTTCATGTTCGGAATTCCGTACATCAATAAACCACCAAAACGGTCACTACGTTCAAATACCGTCACCTGATGTCCCAATTGATTCAATCGCCATGCCGCTGATAATCCAGCAGGCCCAGAGCCAACTACTGCCACCTTGAAATCTGTACGTTGTACTGGACGACCTGTTTCTTCTACCCAATTATTTTCAAACGCAGTATCAATGATGAAACGTTCATTATCATGAATGGTCACTCCTGAACCGTTTAAAGACTCCGTACACGCCTTTTCACAAGGTGCGGGACAGACGCGCCCCGTCATTTCAGGCAGTGGATTTGTTCGACTCAAGCGATCAAAGGCTTTGCGAAATTCTCCACGATAAACTAAGTCATTCCATTCAGGAATCAGGTTATCATTAGGACAACCTGACACAGCACGTTTTCCACCGTAAAAACTCCCCGAGTGACAAAATGGGATGCCACAGTTCATACAACGAGCTGCCTGTTCTTGACGTTCCTTTGCTGAAAGTGGTAGTTGTAATTCCTCCCAATCCAAAATACGTTCTGAAACTTCACGATAAGGATTGTCTTTTCGCTGATATTTTAAGAAACCAAATGCGTCTGCCATATTAGTTTGCTCCTTTCGTTGCTGTTTCAAAGACTTTCGTAACTAATTCTGTTCCCTTCAAGCCTTTTGCTTCAAATTTTTCGGTAATTGTCACAATTTCATGAAATTCTTGTGGATAAACTTTGACAAAATATTGTTTTTCATCTGTCCAATTTTCCAAGATAGTTTGTGCTTTTTGTGAACCTGTATAAGTCACATGCTTTTCAATCAATTCTTTCAATTGTTCATCGCCTGTCGTTTCATCTACCTTAAACAACTGAACCATTTCCATATTACATTTTTCAGGAAATTCTCCGTCTGGGTCGTAAATGTACGCTACACCGCCACTCATTCCAGCACCAAAATTACGTCCTGTTGAGCCAAGCACTACGGCAACCCCACCAGTCATGTATTCACAACCATGGTCCCCAACACCTTCAACGACAACCTTCGCACCACTATTCCGCACACAGAAACGTTCTCCTGCACGTCCAAGGAAGTAGGCTTCCCCTTGGTTGGCACCAAAGCAAGCAACATTTCCGACAATTGGTGATTTTCCAACTTCATAACCTGCATCTTTTGGCGGTACAACGATTAAACGCGCACCAGACAAGCCTTTTGCCACGTAGTCATTGGCTTCACCAATAAGTTTTAATTCCATTCCTTGCGTTGCAAAAGAGGCGAAACTTTGCCCAGCGATTCCTGTATATTCGTATTTGAGTAATCCCGGAGTCACTTCATAATTGCCGTAACGTTCCGCAATCCAGCCACCCATTCGAGCCCCAACTGTCCGACTCACATTGTTAATTGTCCCCTTGATAGTCACTTCTTGGTTGTTATCAATTGCTACTTTAGCAAAGGCATCTAGTTCTTTCCATTGACGTGGTTCGATGAATGGATCTTCCACCTTGCGCTTAATGCCAATCGTTTGTCCTAAAATACGTGAGAAATCAAGCGATTTTGCTTTCCCTTTTGCGACAAAGCGAGGTTTCAAGACTTCGGTATGTCCGATTAATTCATCAACCGTACGGAAACCTAAATCTGCCATAATTTCACGAAGCTCTTCGGCGATAAACATCATCGCATGAATCACATGTTCAGGTTTTCCTACAAATAATTTACGTAATTCAGGATTTTGTGTTGCCACACCCACTGGGCAAGTATTTAAACTACATACTCTCATCATGACACAACCAACCGCAACTAATACAAGTGAGGCAAATGAATATTCCTCTGCTCCTAGAATAGCTGCCACTGCCACATCACGACCAGTCATTAGTTTTCCGTCTGTTTCCAAGGTCATCCGCTGACGAAGATTATTCATAGAAAGGGTTTGATGAGCCTCTGCTAAGCCCATTTCCCATGGAAGTCCTGCATCACGCAGAGAATTTCGAGGAGAAGCCCCTGTTCCTCCGTCATAACCTGAAATAACAACCACATCTGCTCCAGCCTTGACACAACCCGTTGCAATTGTTCCTACACCTGTGGAAGATACGAGTTTCACATTGATTCGTGCATAAGGATTGATCGCCTTCAAGTCGTAAATCAACTGTGCTAAATCCTCAATCGAGTAAATATCATGATGTGGTGGGGGTGAAATTAACCGCACACCCGGTGTTGAACCACGGATTTCTGCCACCCATGGGAAAACTTTATTCCCTGGAAGCTGTCCGCCTTCACCCGGTTTTGCCCCCTGTGCAATTTTAATTTGTAATTCTTCTGCACTCATCAGATATTCTGCATTCACCCCAAAGCGACCAGAAGCCACCTGTTTGATTTTTGAATTTAGATTGATACCATTTGCTTTTGGTTTGAAACGATTGCGGTTTTCGCCCCCCTCACCAGAGTTTGATTTTGCACCGATAGCGTTCATTGCCTGAGCGATACATTCATGTGCTTCCTTCGATAATGAACCAAAACTCATTGCACCAACTTTGAAACGTTTCACAATAGAACTAGCAGGTTCAACCTCTGATAGCTTAACAGGCGTGCAATCACTTTGTAGCTCCCACATTGCACGTAAGGTCGTTGGGCTATCTAATACGTCTTTATTCATTTGTGAAGTGTATTCTTTAAATAAACGATAATCTCCAGAACGAATCGCTTGTTGGAAATTGTAAATCGTACTTGGATTGTATAAATGATGTTCTCCGTCTGCTTTGTATTGATAGCTACCACCTGACGGCAAGAAGTCAGCTGAGTGCTCTCCGTAGGCAAATTCATGACGCCTTAAATATTCATTTTCAATTTGCTTGGTAGATAAACCACCAATACGTGTCACTGTTCCAGTAAAGTATTTTTCTACTACTTCTTCTGAAAGACCGACTGCTTCAAAAAGCTGTGCCCCTTGATAACCTGTAATGGTTGAAATCCCCATACGGCTCATGACCTTGACAATGCCTTTTTCTGCTGCTTGACGGAATTTTTCTGCATTCGCACCTTCGTCAAATTCTACAAGTGTTTCATATGCGCCGTAAGGGTGAATCGCGCTGGCTCCATAACCAATAAGCGTAGCAAAATGATGCACTTCGCACACTTCGGCAGAATCAACGACAATCGAGAATGCCCCGCCTTTTCCTTTGGTAACCATGTAGTTATGCAAACCAGAAACCGCAAGTAAGATTGGCATGGTCATTTTGCCCTCTTCACAGATTCTATCTGACAAGACGACGATTGTTGCCCCTGCATCTACTAATTCCTCCACCTCTTTAAACATACTGTCTAACGCTCTTTCTAGGCGTGCTGGAATGTCTGGCGTTAAGCTATATGCCGTAGAAACTACTACCGTTTTGTGATGTGGTAAATCTAGGATCTTGATTTTTTCATAATCCTGAGTAGAAAGTACTGGACTGTTGATTTTCAATTTAATACAGTTTTCTGGAGCATCTGTCCTAAGATCCGCATCACGCCCAAGGTACATTTCTGTTCCAATAACTAATTTTTCACGAATAGCATCGATTGGAGGATTGGTTACTTGCGCAAATTGTTGCTTGAAATAGGTGAATAACGATTGTGGTTTTTCGCTAAGCACGGCAAGCGGCGCATCATATCCCATAGAAATGACAGGTTCTTCGCCTTTTTCACTCATTGGTAAAATCACTGTACGAATAATTTCATCTGTATAGCCATTCAACTTCCACATTCGATTCCGTTCTGCATGATTCATTTCAGCAGGAATCGCTTGTTCTTCTACTTTATCAAGTGTTAACAAACCTTCCTCTAACCACTTTTTATAAGGATGTTGCGAAGTATATTTCTCTTTTACTTGTTGATTGTGTGTGAAAGTCCCTTTCTTAGTGTCCACAAGAATCACATTTCCGGGGCCTAACACTCCCTTTTCAACGACACGTGAGGGTTCAAAATCAATCACGCCAGACTCTGAAGAAACCACGATAAAGTTCTCCTTAGTTAAAGAGTAGCGTGAGGGACGTAAACCATTTCTATCAAGGGCTGCCCCAACAAATTCCCCATCTGTAAAGACTAATCCAGCAGGTCCATCCCAAGGTGCCATAAAGCTTGTCGCATACTCATAAAATGCCGAAGTATCTTCATCTAAACGGGCCTCTTTTGAAAAGCTCTCTGGAATCATCATCATCAACGCTTGTGGAATTTCACGTCCATTGCGATACAAATATTCCATACAGTTTTCTAATTTTGCTGAATCTGAATTTTCTTCGTTGTAAACTTCGATTTGATGAGAGTGCATCCAATTTTCAGCACCACGTAAGGTATTAATTTCCCCGTTGTGTGCTAAGAAACGAAACGGCTGTGCACGATCCCAGCTTGGAAACGTATTTGTTGAAAAACGTGAATGGACTAGACAGATACAAGAAGTCATCTTAGGGTCAGATAAGTCTGGATAAAATTGGCGTACTTGATACGCATGGAGCATTCCTTTGTAGACAATCGTTTTTGAACTTAAACTACAAATAAACATTTCCTCTGGTGCAAATGTTTTCTCTAAACGACGTCTCAAGCGGTACAAACGATCCTCAAATTCACGGTCGCTTGCAACCTCGACTGGTTTTTCAATAAAAATCTGCACAAAACTTGGCATAACCTTTTGTGCTCCAGGTCCACAATTTTCAAAATTGAAAGGCACATCACGTGACCATAACACTCGGTAACCCGCTTTTTCAATATCCTGTTCAATCGTTGATTGGAGCTGCTCCTTTTGCTCAATCTCACTAGGTAAGAAGAACATGCCTGCTGCATAATCGCCCTTTTCTGGCAAATCAATTCCCTCTGATACCGCAGTAGCACGGAAAAACGTATCAGGCAAAGCCATTAAAATCCCAGCACCGTCCCCAGTATCTGGCTCTGCACCAGTTCCTCCACGATGGTTCATCCGTTCAAGCATGGTTAAAGCATAATCAACCAATTGATGTGAAACAATGCCGTCTACTTGGGCAACAAAGCCCATTCCACAAGCAGCACTTTCAAAGCTTGGATCCCAAAGCGTTGTCTTTTTTGCATTCATAGCTTCTGTATTCATTCGCTCACCTCTTACATAGTTTTGATTTGTTGAAATATTCTAATAATTCTCATATGTTTTTTAATTTTACATGTTTTTTGTGTTTTTCACAACAGATTATTGACAATTTTTATAATTCTTCAACTTTCGTCAAACTTTTTTAGAAAAGATTTTCTTCTTCTGTCAGAAAAATGGATAAATTAGCGTAACAATGCTAAACTTAGTCATAATGAATTGAACGAATCTAGGGAAAATCTCCACTTTTTCTTCAAATGATGAGACATATCCGTAAATTTTGTTCCCAATTCATTTCAATAGATACAAACAACTTCCAGTTTATTTATAAGAAGAGTGGACGAAATATCCAATATGAAAGAGGTTGAGCAAATGACACCCAATCGCGAAGATTATCTAAAACTGATTTTTGAGCTTGGTGGTGATACAAATAAAATCTCCAATAAGCAAATTGTTGCTGGCATTAATGTATCGGCTGCTTCTGTGTCCGAGATGATTTCTAAGCTAGTCAAAGAAAAATTAGTCGAACACGTTCCTTATCAAGGGGTACAATTAACGGAGTCTGGACTGCAAAAGGCGAGCACCTTAATTCGTAAGCATCGCCTGTGGGAAGTTTTCCTCGTCGAACATTTAAAATTTCAGTGGAATGAAGTTCATGATGAAGCAGAAATTTTAGAACATGCGACAAGTAAGACCCTTGCAACGCACTTAGATGAATATTTGCATTTTCCTGAATATTGTCCACACGGCGGTATTATTCCAAAAGACGGACAAGCAATCCATGAAACACGTCATCAAACACTGATAGATTTTCCAGTAGGGACTTCCATCCAAATTTCCCGTGTGCTTGATGAAAAAGCGTTACTTGATTACTTGGTTCAACAAGATGTCCGATTAAACGAACAATACAAGATTATCGATATTGCAAGCTATGAAGGACCCGTCACGATTCAAAATGAAGAAAAAACCATTGCACTAAGTTATAAAGCAGCGAGTACCATTTTTGTTACTGCTATTTAAAAAAGGAAATCATCAAAATTGAGTAAGAAGTTAAAATTTTCTTCTTGCTTTGTAATGAGAGGAAGGCTTGTGAATGATTGAGGCAAAAAAAGCTCTATTTACCATTTTTGGAGCAACAGGAGATTTAGCAAAACGGAAACTTTATCCGTCATTATTTCGTTTATATAAAAAAGGAGAATTAGGTGAAAATTTCGCTGTAATTGGTACGGCACGCCGTCCTTGGACTGATGATTTTTACCGAGAAGTTGTCCGTGATACCATTGCAGATTTACAAGATAGTGACGCACAAGCGGAAAAATTTGCCAGTCATTTCTTCTATCAAAGTCATGACGTACAAGATGCAGAGCATTATGTTACTTTAAAGCAACTGGGTGACCGACTAACCAAAGAATTTCACACGGAATGCAATCAAATTTTCTACTTGGCTATGGCACCGCAATTCTTTGGAACCATTGTCAAGCACTTGAAAACAGAGCATATTTTGACTGGAAAAGGCTTTGAACGTCTGATTATTGAAAAACCTTTCGGCTCAGATTATGCCTCTGCTGCAAAATTAAATAAAGAAATCGGGCAAAGCTTCCCCGAAGAAGATATTTTCCGTATCGACCACTATCTTGGAAAAGAAATGATTCAAAACGTAGCAGCGGTTCGTTTCGCTAATCATATCTTTGAAAGTATCTGGAACAATAAATATATAGATAATGTACAAATTACTTTTGCCGAATTTATCGGTGTAGAAGACCGTGGCGGTTATTATGAAACAAGCGGCGCTCTAAAAGATATGGTGCAAAACCATATTTTACAAGTGCTATCTCTTCTTGCAATGGAACCACCAACCCACTTCACCGAAAATGAAATTCGTGCTGAAAAAGTAAAAGCCTTGAACGCCGTGAGAAAATACACAGAACAGGAAGCCTTGGAAAACTTTGTCCCCGGACAATATGTAGCAGGAGATTTTGACGGGGAGCATTATGTCGGTTATCGTGAAGAACCAAATGTCGCACCTGACTCAAAAATCGAAACCTATGCGGCTGGAAAATTCATGATTGATAATTTCCGTTGGGCCGGCGTTCCTTTCTATGTCAGAACAGGAAAACGCCTAACTGAAAAAGGTACACGCATCAATATTGTCTTTAAACAAACACCAATTGATATGTTTTCAAGTGGAACAGATAACACACTTCCACCCAACATCTTGACAATCTACATTCAACCGACAGAAGGTTTTAGTCTTTCATTAAACGGGAAAGAAGCAGGTCAAGGCTTTGATATTGAACCTATCAAACTGGAATATCGTCATGATGCTGAATTTCTCGGCAACTCACCGGAAGCTTATGAAAAGCTCCTCCTAGATGCTCTAAATGGCGAACGCACTAACTTCTCTCATTGGGATGAGGTTGCTCGCTCATGGGAATTAATCGACGTGATTCGCAACGCTTGGGATAAAAATATTAAAGACATCCCAACCTATCCTGCACGTACAATGGGACCTACTGAAGCAAATGTATTACTCGAACGTGACGGACGTGAATGGGTCTGGGATCCGTCTTATTGGTATATCGAACGTGGAAAATTAAAGCTATAAAATGAAAAATTCCTCCACTAATCAAACGTGGAGGAATTTTTATTGCTACAATAAACTATTTTTCTATCTCTTCTTTCTTGAAGAGGGCGATTATTTTCAAATGGAATCCCCGAACTTATCAACTCCAAAAACGAAAAATTAACCGCAGAAAAGGTATCAAAAACAAACCAATGAATCGGTCCCTTCGTTGGAGGTGTCGTCAAAGAACCTACATAATGAAAATGACTACTAGCTTTTGGTAAGAAAAACTCAGGAAGAAACACCTGCTCGTGTCCACCTTTTTCCCAAGAAAATTCCTCCCCACTATCAGAAATTAAAAATAAACTTCCAACCACTAAGTTTTCCCCTAAGGCATTCATATGCACCAAATGTACCTCTAACGGAGAATGTATCGCCTCTAAAATATGCTCACTAGGTGTATGAAAATGAATGTCCGTTAAAAAATATTTTTCTCCATGAAAAGTCACAGAACTTTTTAAATCAATAGGCACAAAATGAAAGGTATTTTTAAATTCCTTTTCGGTAAATAATTGCTCTTGATAGTGAAAATGAAGAGAACATCCCTCCAAATCAACGGTACTTTCTTCTTTTGAAAGCCCAATAGGTGATTGCAATGGAAATTTTTCCGCCTCCGAAAATTCTTCGCACAAACCATGCCAATTTTCAGGACCATTCTCTCCCGTGTAGCTCCAATCATATTTCATATTTCGGATATTTCTCAAACGATTCACTCCTCAATACATATTTTTGACTTATTGAAGTCCATTTTCCCTTACCTTAGAGAGAAATTCAATTTTAAAACTTAAAATTGAGCAAAAAAAGACCTATAATACCTCTCAGATGAAAGATGTTATAGGTCAATCAATGACTATTTTTCTGAATCGTCTTTGGAATCCTCAGATTTAATATCTTCTTGGACTTTTTCACTTGTTTTTTGTACTTCTTCATTCAAGTGTTCTGTATCTGTTTCTAATTCAGCTTTATCTTCTGCTTCAGCTTTAAACTCTTCGGCTTGTTTTTGTTCGTCACGTTGTTCTAACGCACGTTTCGCTTCTTCAAATGTTAAGGCTGTTTCACTTGGAAATTCTGAATCAGCATTTGGCATAACACCTTTTTCATAAAGTGACTTGATTTGAGCAGCATCTAAAGTTTCCACTTCAAGAAGTTTTTCTGCAATCAACTTATGTTTGTCACGGTTTGCTTGAATGATTTCATGTGCTTTCGCATGTGCTTCATTTAAGATACGACGAACTTCTTGGTCGATTTCATAAGCAACTTGTTCAGAGTAAGGTTTGCCTTGACCGTAGTCACGACCTAAGAACACCGCATGATTTCCTTCATATTGGACAGGACCAAGTTTTTCACTCATCCCATATTCAGTAACCATACTACGAGCCAAAGCTGTGGCTTGTTCAAAGTCATTACTTGCACCCGTCGTTTGTGCGTTGAAAATAATTTCTTCTGCAGTACGACCACCAAGTAACCCAACGATTTGTTCAAACATATCTTCTTTTGAAAGTAAGTTTTGATCTTCTTTTGGTAAAGCAATCATGTAACCACCTGCACGACCACGAGGAACAATCGTAACCTTGTGTACGACACGAGCGTTTGATAGGACTAAACCAACGATGGTATGCCCTGCTTCATGGTAGGCAACCATTTTACGTTCATGCGCAGAAACAACGCGATCTTTCTTCGCAGGGCCTGCAATCACACGGTCTTCTGCTTCATCAATATCTGAAGCATCAATTTTCAATTTATTTCGACGAGCCGCTACTAAAGCCGCTTCGTTTAAGACATTTTCAAGCTCTGCACCAGCAAAACCTGGTGTTTGTTGAGCAACTACCTTTAAGTCAACATCGTCAGCTAAAGGTTTGTTTTTCGCATGAACACGTAAAATTGCTTCACGGCCCTTAACGTCTGGACGACCAACTAAAATTTGACGGTCAAAACGACCCGGACGAAGTAAGGCTGGATCTAGGACATCTGAACGGTTTGTCGCTGCAATAACGATAACTCCTTCATTTCCTTCAAAACCATCCATTTCAACAAGCAATTGGTTCAAGGTTTGTTCACGTTCATCGTGACCGCCACCCATACCAGCGCCACGTTGACGACCTACCGCATCAATTTCATCAATGAAGATGATAGAAGGTGCATTTTTCTTCGCTGTTTCAAATAAGTCACGGACACGGCTGGCACCGACACCGACGAACATTTCAACGAAGTCAGAACCAGAGATAGAGTAAAATGGTACTCCAGCTTCCCCAGCAACTGCTTTTGCTAACAAGGTTTTCCCTGTCCCGGGAGGTCCTTCTAGTAACACACCCGCTGGAATACGTGCGCCTAATGCGGAGAATTTACGAGGATCCTTCAAGAATTCAACGACTTCGACTAATTCTTGTTTTTCTTCCTCGGCACCTGCAACATCAGAGAAACGGACACGATTTGCTTTCTTGTCTGCTTCCTTCACCTTAGCTTTGCCAAAGTTCATCACACGACCACCGCCGCCACCTTGTTGCCCTTGACCCATCATCATATAGAAGAAGAAAATGAGCAGAACTAATGGTAACACGCTTAATACAACAGAAATCCATAAGCCATTCGAGCTTTCAGGTTTTATATCGACTTTTGTTTTTGCACTTTTCGCTAATTCATAGACTTCATTGACTGTTGAATCAGTTGGTAAAATAACAGATGTGAAGTTCTTAGTTGTTGTATCTGTACTACCTAGCAGGTTCAACCCTGCACTATTTTTAACTTTTTGTTTTTCTTTATACTGACCTTTTACAGTTAATACACCGTTAGAGGGTTGTAATGAAAATTCTTCGATTTTTCCTTCTTTTAATTGTTGCGTCAAAGTTGAATAGTTAACGTCTGTCGAAGTGCTGCTATTTCCTTTTAAGAAAAATTGAACGACTACAAACATCGCTAAAATGACTAATATATAGAAAAATGAATTTTTCAAAAAGCCACCACTTTTTTTGTTATTCATAGTTGACCCCTTTCTGATATTCTTATCTTATTAAGTTGTTTTCTATAACTACTACCTAGTTTAACACACTTTCTTAGTAGGGCTCATTAATTTTGATAAACTTCTGGTTTTAATACGCCAACGTACGGTAAATTACGATAATTTTCGTTGTAATCTAAGCCGTAGCCTACCACAAACTCATTAGGTACGTTAAATGCTACATAATCGGCGGTAATATCTACGACACGTCCTTCTGGTTTATCTAGTAGAGTGACGATTTTCACAGATTTTGCCTTACGGTATTGGAAGAGCTCTGCAAGATAACGAAGCGTTCTTCCTGTATCAATAATGTCTTCAACGATTAGGATGTCGCGACCTTCAACGTTTGTATCTAAATCTTTTAGAATTTTTACTTCTCCAGAAGAAGTTGTTCCCCCATGATAGCTTGAGACAACCATGAAGTCTAACTCTAAATGTGTGTCAATAGCACGTGTTAAATCTGCCAAGAATGGAACTGCCCCTTTTAACACACCTACTACTAATGGATTTTTTCCAGCGTAATCAATTGCCAATTGTTTCCCTAATTCCATTGTTTTTTCTTCAATTTCCTCTTTGCTATATAGAACTTTCTCAATATATTGCTCTAGCATGTGTGTCTTCCTTTCTTCATTACAGGTTTAAAAAAACAGATGTTTTGGTTTATTTGTACGTTGTGGATATTCTTCGCTTATAAATAAGCTCGCTCATTATTTTATCATTCCTACCTAGAATACTCAAATAAGAATGCACTTTTGGAACAATCCAAAGTAATTCTGTTTGTTCAAAAACTAGCCAAGTTTTCTCCCTTTCCTCTAGCAAAAACTTGTTATCAATGAACACACGACGGACTTTCTTCGTGTATCCCTTTTCTTGCAAGTGAATTTCATCCTTTGGTCTACGATGACGAATTTCTAAAGGAAAGTTTAACTTTCGGTTAAAACTTAGGCGGTAGGTTTCCCACTCCTTAGCATTCCCAGAAAATTGTTCTTCCGAAGTACCGAGCCACTCCTCTTGAGAAAGAAATAATCCTATCCCCTCATTTAACCAAAAAACTTCCGGCAAAACATCAGACTTAAGACCGGTTATTAACCCCATCTCATATCTTTTAGCAAAACGCCACCCTTTTTCTAGCTGAATTTCAGCTTGCGAGGGAGAGCTTTCTAATAAATCTAATATTTCTACTACTTGAGCGTGATTGACCTCAACCTGCCCGATTAGTTTTTCTTCAAAGAGAAGGGTCAACAGAAAATAGCGTTTGGCACGTGAAAACTCTTGCCAATTTTTCAAATCAATTTTTATTAGGTATTCTTCTTCAGTGACCGTCTGTTCCAAGATTGGCACAAGCTCTTCTCTTAAAAAATCATCAAGATAAAGAAATTTTTCCCCATATTGTTGTAGCTGTTTGTCTATATTGGGATTTTCAGTACGAAGCAGAGGGAGTAGTTGATTTCTCACACGATTTCTAAAATAATGTTCACTTTGGTTGGTTTCATCCTCAAAATAAATAATAGGACTATTTTGTGCTTCTTCCAACAAATTTGCCTTAGAAAAAGGTAAAAGCGGACGAACGAGCTTGCCACAGCTAAATTTTTGTGAAGAACGAATCCCAATTAAATGAGTCAACAGACTCCCCCGAATCCATTTCATCATCATTGTTTCTGAAAAATCCCCTTGATGATGAGCCGTGAGTAAGTAATCATAGTGCTGTTCCTTCATAACATCGGAAAAAAAGGCATAACGAAACTCGCGCGCTTTTTTCTCAACTCCTTTTTTTACGGTGCGCCCTTCTTCCCACTTCACTGAATAGAAAGGTAAATGGTGTTCTTGCGCAAAGTTCTCCAAATAGGCTTGCTCTTGATTGCTTTCACGTCGCAGATTATGATGAACATGGGCAATGCCAATCTCCCAATGAAATTCCTCACGTAGCTCTAAAAACACATGGAGAAGCACCATAGAATCCACACCACCAGAAACTGCAAGCAGTAATCTCTTATTCTTATCAATTAATTTTGTTTTCTTTAAATGGGTGGTTAATTTTTGCTTGAACAAACAATCCCCTCCAGTGTCCACCATGAACCCAAAATAACCCGAGCAACTTGCCCGGGTTGAGAAATTCTAATTAATTGCGACGACCACCACGGCCACCACGTTTCCCCTCTGTATTACGTTTTAAAGACAATAAGCGATCGTCACTGTCTTTTAAAAATGAACTCATTAAAGCATCGAAATCTTGTTTTGGTTGAGCCACAGAACGTGAATTTCCACGATTGCCTCCACGAGAATTTACATTGCGATCAAATGAAGGACGTTTTTCACGAGGTTCATGATGATTACGATTAAATTCTTTCTTAGGTTTCTCCTCTTGCTCTGTCGCTTGACGAATAGATAAACCAATCTTTCCATCATTTCCAACAGAAGTTACTTTTACCGTTACTTCGTCTCCTACGCTTAATACATCATGAATATCTTTGATGAAGCCGTTAGAAACCTCACTGATGTGTACCAAGCCTGTTTTTCTTTCACCTAAGTCGATAAATGCTCCAAAATTCGTAATTCCTGAAACTTTACCTTGTAGTTTTGCGCCTACTTCGATTGACATAAAAACTCGTTTCCTCCTAAAAAACTATATAAATTACTTACTACTAGATGTAGTTTTATTACCGTTTATTTGTGTATTTTCCTTGTTACCTACTTGTTCAGGTACTGAGTAGAGCTGTTCGCCGTCTTTACTTAAAAAGTATTTACTTCGAGCAACCTTTGCCACATAATCGTCATCTTGAAGAAGCTTGACTTCCTTTTCAAGTTGCTTTTGCACTTTGCTTAAATCTTCACTATTTGCAATAGCAGTCTGCTTGTTTTCTCTTGTAGCTACCAACTCATTATACGCTTGATAGATGCGGATAGATGGGTAAGTAAATACTAACATCGCTACAAGAAATATTACTGCCAACCGACGACGACGGAAAATTTCCTGTTTACGATTGTATTGTTCTTGCGCTAATTTTTTCTTTGTATAGGCATTCCCTAACATCGTAACATTCGATTTTTCATTCTTACTCATAGGCTTCTCCTTTTCATCTGGCATCTCTTTGTTATTATACCAACAAGAAATTCAAATGTCTATTGATTTTCAAATCATGTGAAAAATTCTAATGTCTAGTTTCTAAAATAAAAAAATATGGTACTCTTGGTAAATTATAAGAATTTTTAAATTAGAAAATATTTAATCATTGTTTTTTTGTAACCTCTTCACAGAAAAGAAATCATTAGGTAAATAAAAATCTTCCATGATAAATTTCTTTGTTTCATCTAGGAATAATTATAACAAGTGTTTAAACATTGAACAATAAAAAAATTTTATTTTCTCCCTTATTTTTTATAAATCAATTGATTCATTGATATTCCGAGGATAAAAAAGAGAGAAAACTCATCGTTAAATGAAATTTCCTCCACAAATTACCCTAAATTTTCAATTTTTCCTGTTTTTTAGAGCGCTAATTCTAGCTCGTGTACAAGGTTTCCGTTCGTATTTTGTTTATTTTCTTCGATAATCACAAAACCTAGACTTTCCCAAAAGGCAATCGCACTCTTATTTTCTACAAGCACCCCTAATCGTACTGCTTTCTTCTTCATTGCACGAAACTTTTCTAATTGCTCCCGAATAATCTGACGACCGATATGCTTACGTTGAAGTGCCTTATCTACTAAGAACAAACCAATGTAGACAACATTCGTAGTAGGATAATCAACTAAATAATCAAGCACGGCTTTCGGTTTATCAAATTCATCTGTCACTAAAAAATACTTTTTATTTTCATTCAGTACGGAATCTGGCTTTGCATGCACATCCTCATCAACCGTTTGAAATGTAACTTCGGTATCATTTAATTTAAAATAGTCTTTGTTTGATTGATACAGCTTTAAAATTTCAGGATAAAGCGTTGAATCAAAGATTTGAATATAGTTAAACATCTAATATTCCTCCCAAAAAGTTTTCACTAAAACCTAAATAAATTATAACACCAAGTGCCCTTAAAAAGAGCACGCTCTAAAAGTTCTAAATAAAGTTTACATTCTTCGAGAAACGAAAAAAAACACTCGCTACTAGACTAAGCAAGTGGCAAGTGTTTTGTATTTTGGCTCTATAATTTTTGATGGTGGTGAGAAATTCACTACCATTTTTTGGTACTCAAAAAACACCTTCTATTCTGATAAAATTAAAGCAACTAAACAAAAATTTTATAAGGAGAATACAAGATGCCATACAACGATTCTATCAAACAATCATTAAATATTATAGACCCTAATTTGAACTTTCCACTGATGTGTTTCTTTAAGGAGAAAC
>JAISJD010000048.1 GCA_031261705.1 Lactobacillales bacterium | reverse complement strand
GTATTTGGCAACCAACCGATGACAATCAAAAAAGCTACTCCACATGATTTCTCATGTGAAGCAGCCTAAGCTTTATTTATCAGATTTAGGTGTCACCACCATCATTTGACAAAGAGCCTAATTAAAAAAGAACAGGGCTGAAATGAAAGCCCCTAAAGCTAGTTCATTTGCCTAGCTCTAGGGTGCTTTAGAATCAGCTACTGTTCTTTCTTTTTTTCGGCTAGTTTCCGTAGCTCTTCAATGCGAGCATTTTTCTTATCCTGTGGGGAATAAGCAGTTTTTGTGCGTTGTGGGTTGGTATCTCTAGGTCGTTTTTCTTTTATCTGATACATGTTCATTCTCCTTAAAAAGTTTAGTTAGTAGTTTTTGAGCGGTAGCTCGGTGTGTGGTTAGATAATTTTCCTTTTGCGTTCGGCTAAGTTTTTTGAAGCTGGCTTCTGCCTTGGTGGCGTCACTTCTCGTTGAAAATTCTTCGAGATGAATCATGTGAAGCGGTCGACGTTTCGGTAAACGTGTATATTTGGCGCCCACACCGTCATTATGTTCTTTCAAGCGACGTACTGGGTCTGTCGTATAGCCACCGTAAAAGGTATCATCCTTGGTGTGTAGCACGTAAAAATATTGTTTACTTTCTCCCATAATATTTCTCCCAAACTTCAGGCGTATACTCTCCACTTTCATCATGGATAATCAAGGGTGGTAGAATGCGTAATCCGTCCGTACTCCCATTTTTAATGCCCTCTATTAAAATAGTATTAGCTTCTTTGCCAGCTTTCGGATAAACGAATTGAATGCGTTTTGGCGCAATCTTATATTTTTTAAAGGTATCTAAAATATCTAATAGGCGATCTGGGCGATGCACCATAGCGATTCTTCCATTTGTTTTTAGCAAGAAAGCAGAAACACGTACCACATCCTCTAAGTTTGCGGTAATTTCATGTCGTGCAATCGCAAGATAGGGATTAGGATTTTTCTTAGAAGCCGCTTCCTGCTTGAAATATGGCGGATTTACTAGTAAAAGATCCACACTATCATGGGTCATGCTGCTTGGGATGTCCTTTAAATCCATTGTTCGCATGGTCATTTGTTCTTCTAGGTGATTGAGCGCGATGCTTCGTCTACCCATGTCTGCTAAGCGTGGCTGTAATTCCACCTGTGTGATAGGCGCTTTAGTATAACGTGAGACGAACAGCCCCACCGCTCCATTGCCAGCACAAAGGTCCACAATCTTTCCATGTTTTGGGATACTTGGGAAATTGGCTAGTAGCACCGAATCGACCGAGTAACTAAAGACGGTTGGACTTTGAATCACTTGAATATCATTTGCGAAAAGCTGATCCACACGTTCATCAGAATATAGTTCCACCATTTTAACTCTCACTTTCTTTCATCGTATATCTATTATAGCTGAAATTTTAGAAAAAGATACTTGTAAAAAACGTGGAAACCATTCATAATATGAAAGGATTGATAAATAAAGAAGTGAGGGAGAACATACGCCTATGTTTTATACATTTGCACGTAACTTTGTGGCAGTCCTTTTATTTATTTTAAATGGGAATGCACACTATCTAAATAGAGACAAGATACCAAATGACGAAAATTATATTATGGTGGCACCCCACCGGACGCTTTGGGACCCCGTTTATATGGCGATTGGTTCCCGCCCCAAGAAGTTTATTTTCATGGCAAAAGAGGAGCTGTTTCGTAATCCATTACTTGGGTTTATCCTAAGAAAAGTCGGAGCTTTCCCTGTGAATCGAGACAAACCGGGGCCTTCAGCGATTAAAACACCAACCAAATTGCTGAAATCTGGCGATAGAAGTCTGATTATGTTTCCAAGTGGCACGCGTCATTCAACAGATTTAAAAGGTGGCGTGGCGGTCATTGCGAAAATGGCTAAGGTTCGTATTGTTCCATCGGTCTATCAAGGACCTTTGAAGCTTTCTCATCTGCTTTTTCTAAGAAAGCGGGTAGATGTGAATTTTGGAGAGCCGATTGATATTTCAGATATTAAGAAGTTAAATGCAGAGGGATTAGCAGAAGTAGAACGTCGCTTAAATGCAGCATTTGATAAGTTGGATAAAGAAATCAATCCCGATTTCGTCTACATTCCAACACCGAAAAAAGAAAAGAAGAAATAAAAAATGAACTTCGTTTCCTTGCTTTGGGGGCGAAGTTTTTTAGATGAAAAAGCCTTCAGCTAGAGATAACTGTAAATAAAATCCAATAACGATAATAATACCAGCTTTTCATAGTGGTTTCGCCTCGCTTTCTAACAATTATTTATGATTATTAATGCTTTAATGCAAGTTAATTTTCTCGTTTTTTCCTTTCAAAAATATAAACTTCATTTCAAGAATTATACCTAGAATAGAAATTGAAAGAGAGAAAATAGAATATATGAAATCTTTTAATTTTAACGGTGCCTTATATTTGAACAGGAGATAGATTTGTATAAGTATATCGAAAAGTGATACTTCTGCCAGAAAAATTAAAACAGGTAATAGGTATCTCCACTCATTTCTATCTTTATTTGTTATCAATCCACCTACTCGTTAAATTGTTTATTATTTAATTCTTCTCCCAATAAATTATAAAAGTGAGGAACAAGAGGAACTTTTATAATTTAGTCACTATCACCCTTGTTCCCTTTCTATTAATGGAACCATCCAACCGAAAAAATAAGCCCACTCAAATCTTTAGCCATAAATTTATGGCTAGTAATCTTTAAATAAAGTTCTGAACCTCCTTTAGAAAGCTCGTGACGCATAGCCAAAGGAGTCAACCCTGCTTGTAGTGACCGTATGATTTTAGGGAAATATTCTTTTTTCTCTAACCGTTTCTTAGCAATCAGCAAAGTTTCTCTTTCATGTGCGCTCATCGTATCGTTTAACAATAAATTAATATCATTTAAAATTTCTTCTTCTTTTTTCCCTTTTTCTTTTTTCTTTTTCATATGGCACCTCCAAGTATTTTACGAATCATCTAGGGAAACCAAAACCACTGCCGGCACTTTGAACCCACCCGTTGGCTATTATCCCTGTCACTGCATCAAAAGGACCTTTCGTTACTGTATAATGATATTTTCCATTTTTGCCACGAGACAAGTATCCATTAGCTCCATAAAATAGTGGAGCTCCTCCACCAGTAATCACTTCTAAACCCGCAACACCTAACTCTTTAAATTTTTTCATAGGGAATCACTCCTCGTAAAATATATTTTTGTTTCTCGGGAACAACTTCATAGTACAATTTTTTTATAAATTTGTGTTTGAAATATCATAAACGGTTGAAAATTTGTCTTAAACGGTTTATTAGAGAAGTTCCCCAATAATTGAAATGAAAAATTGTCTATACATTTTGTTCGTTGTAAAAGCATTGTGTAACAATAATAATTATTGCGATATTTTAGTTAAGAAGTTTATTGGCAATATATTTTCCAATTTTATAACCAATCATAATGACTCCACCGTTAATTTGTTTTAAATCATTAGAATTAAGTGTTTTAAAAGTATCGAGTTTTTTTAAGTTATTCATAGTAAATTCCTCTTTCATTTCATTATTTTGAATAAAACTTATTTCATTGTTGAATAAAAAAATAGAGATTAGCCTAGTGAAAAAACTAATCTCTATTTTTACGCTCTTTAATATGTTTAGACAACAAGTTAAAGAACCTTTTAGCTTGGAAATCAACCATTCCTATTCACTTTTTTCTTATTAAATATTGTGTACAATATTAGATTGCTTGATAGCAGATATAAATATAAACCTATTTTCGAGTTTTATAGTGATAAATTCCTGCAGCAATTGTTGTTCCAACCACAAGACCGATAGCTGCAGTAGTAGTAAAGATGATTCCTCCTTCAATGTTAGCAAGCTCGTTATCATTTATTGTTTCAAACTTTTTCAATCCATAATTATTATTCATGAATTTCCCTCCTAATATTGTGTATTAGATTAACTTTCTTATGATGTTTAACCAAAAACTCTAGATAATCCATATCCGAGCCCAAAACCACCAACTAGAGAACCAACAATACCTGCTCCAATTAAAACCGGTAAAATTCCTCCATTGATTTCTGAAAGCTCACTATTAGAAATTTCTTCAAATTTCAAATTTTTCCTCCCTTTTTATAAATGATTAACATGGTATAAACCAATAATGATTCCACCCAAGAAACCAATAATAGTTATAAATGTAAATAAAATCCAATAACGGTACTGATATAATTCTTTCATAGAAGTTCACTTCCTTTCTGATAATTATTTTCGATTTTTATAATTTAAACCAACAGCAATTCCTCCTCCAAATCCTGCTGCAGCTGCAGCGCCCCAAATAGCCCGAGCTGCTAGTGGAATAAATCCTCCATCAATTTCAGCAAGTTTATGATTTGCGACTGTTTCAAATTTTTCTAATCCTTTAATGTTTTCCATAACAAATCTCTCCTTTGTAAGTATATTTTGTTCTTTCTTAGGAATGATTTCATAATACAATTTTTTTATATATTTGTGTTTGCAATGTCATAAACGGTCGTTTTTTTGTCATGAATGACCTTGCTAACCGTTTGCGACAAAAAATCGACCGTTTATGATATTTCGTGCCATTTGTTCTCGGTTTTTACTAGAATTAGACTGATAAAGTCAGATAAAGCGATAAATAATATTAGAAATCTTTTTTATGATGGAATGGTTTATCCTGCTTGTCTTTGCTTAAAACAAAGGGGGGAATTTATGTTTCACAAATATAAATACGTCGCGCAAGTTGATACTCGTGATTGTGGGGTTGCGGCTTTGGCGATGGTGAGCTCGGCAATTATTGAAGATATTAACGGAATAGAAACGATTAAATCCCTCACGAGTGAGGAAGCAAGGTATCTAAAAATTGACGGAGAATTTGTCGATTATTTGGAGAAATCGTTTAAATTAAGTAAATATGAAGCGATACAAACTGCTTTGAAAAAAGGGGCACAGCTATTATTAAATGTTTTAGTTTTATGGTTTGGCGCCAAGCTAGTCATGCAAAATAAAATTACTATTGGCCAATTAATCACTTATAACACGCTTCTTTCTTACTTTACCAATCCACTAGAAAATATCATCAACCTACAAACCAAGCTCCAATCCGCAAAGGTTGCGAATAATCGTCTGAATGAGGTGTATCTAGTAGAGTCAGAATTTGGGGAGGAAAAAACAATGAATCATTCGTCCATAATTTTAGGAGATATTACTTTTACAGAAATGAGCTACAAGTATGGGTTTGGGCGAAACACACTCACCGATATTAATTTGACGATTCACCAAGGCGAAAAAATTAGCTTTGGGGAAAACTAAATATAATAGACTTGTAAATAAATTAAAGGGAGGAACAATACCTGGACTTAAATCAATTTGAAACAATTTCTGAAGAACAACTTGAAAAAGTATCCGGTGGTGGGGTTATAGTAGGTATTAGTAGGTTGGAAAAAATGTTATTTGGCTATCAAAGAAAATTTTTGATTTAAAGCAGAAAAAAGAACAACAACATTGTTAGTGGAGAGATTAATATTGTTGTTCTTTTACATAGATGTGTTGGTTATTAATTGTTAAGATAACACACTTTATAATGAATGTAGTTTTTCAATTCGCTGAATTAATTCTTTCAATTTCTTTCTGGAAACTAAACAACTATCGCCGTTTTCAAAATATACGAGGTTGTTTTTCTTACTCACTCGGACAACATTTTCAGGATTGACAACGAATGAGCGATGACATCTAAAAAAGCATTCGTTTTTTTTGTCGATTTCTGAAAGATTGGCATAAAATTCCATTCGTTCATTTTTTGTGGTTAGACAAACTTTATGAATCGTTTCTGCCGTTTCAAAATAAAGAATTTCATTGTAGGGAATCTGTAATTGTGCTTGTGGCGAGTTATAAACAAAGGAAGTATCGGCTAAAGGTTGAGAAGATAAATTCATGGTATAATGTAAACACTCCTCAATACTTTTTTCAAAAGCTTCCTCCGTTTGTGCCTTGTCAATAAAATCTAAAGCCATTACCTTATAGGCGTACGTAATAGGCGCAAATTCAGAATGAGTTGTGACAAAAACAATCATGCCAGTTGGGTCAATGCGCCTTATTTCTTCAGCAACTTCTAACCCCTTTTTTTCTTTATTTTTGATTTCAATATCTAAAAAGTAAATTTGGTGGTTGCCCTTTTCTTTAATTGCTTCTAATAATTGTTGAGGTTTTTCGAAAATTTCAATAAAGCGATAGTTCCACTGATTTTTCTTCATAATTTTTTGAATGGTTTTTTCAAGTCTGGCTTGATGTAAGAAATCATCTTCTAAAATAAAAATATTCATGAACTTTTCCTCATTTCCAATGTTTGTCTAAATTGATAATTGTCGCTTTTCGTTTTTAACATACATAAAGGGTATTTCTCTAATGTTTGCGTCACATTTGCTAGTCCAATACCACGGTTTTCTCCTTTGGTCGAGCAACCATAGTTGAAAATATTTTTTAAATTTACTTTTTCTTGCTTTGTAGAGTTTTCAATCACAAGGAACTGTGTTTTTCCTTGAGAAAAATAAGCAATAGAGATTTTTGAATTTTTAGCTTCGGCAGTAGCTTCAACCGCATTATCTAGCAAAATAGACAAAATAGTAATCAAATCAAGCGGTTCCAAGTGAGTTTCACAAATAGTGTCAGGAATTTCAATAGAAACGTCTATTCCCAGACTTTGTGCCTCAAGGAGTTTAGCTGATAAAACACTTTTTATTGCTGGAATGGAGAGATTTACCAGCTTTCCAATATCGTATTTACTATCTTTGAATTTAGCATCAGATTGAGCAAGAACAGAGTTGTAGATTTGTTGTACCTGCTCTATATCCTTAGAATTAATGCTTTCTTTTAAGCTGATAAGAATATTGGTGTAATCGTGTCGGAAACTGCGGATTTCTTTATACAATGATTCAATATGTTCCGTGTAATTTTGTAGGTCTCTCAAGTGAGCTTCTTTTTGTTCATAAATTTGTTTTTCTAGCAGTTCTTTTGATTTGATGTTGAGAAATACCAACATGCTGATGAAAATCACAAAATATATGAAAATTATATACTTTGTGAGTTCTTCATTTTGTGAAAAAGAAGGGGAATTTATTATGATTCCAGAAATAATACGTTCAAGAACATAACAGCTGAACATCACCGTGTTATACGGAACCATTAATTTTTTCATGTCTTTTAAAGATTTTGCTCTAATCAAATGAGTAAAATCAATTTTAAATAATTTTGTAATTCCAAAATGAAAAGGAATCACTGCAACAAAACCAATAAATAAAATTACATCGTAGTAGTTATCAACTACTTTAGGAGGTATCCAGTCTAGTAATAGAAATAATCCCACAATATTTTTTAATAAATCAATTGTTATAACAGGATAAACCCCATAAAAAATGTATAACGCCCAATTTTTATTTCTTTCGAAAAAGCGAGCATACAAAATATAGCACAATGGGTTTAATACAATGTAAAAGATTCCAGTTACTTCTATTATAATTGCATTTACAACAAAGGAGAGGAGCACCCATGATATTTTCACTTTAATTTTGCTAATTTGATAAAAAAGGAACCAACCAATTGATGTGCTAAGGACTAAAAAGAACCATCCCGAAGTTGAAAGACTCATTTTATTCAGCCTATTCGTTCAGAGTATCTTGTGAATTGCAGACGTCCTTAATAAGCACAAGTAACCCAGTGATTTTGGCAATTTATTTGAACTCTTTTCCCTAATGTTTTCGATAAATAGTTTTTAAGAAATAGAAAAGAAAGAGAAAAAGAGAACTATTTTTCATTCATTGAAAAAATAAAAAACAGTAATTTTAAGATTATATTACAATAAATTGAAATAAAAAACTACCTTTGCTTCTCTTTTAAATACAGATTTTTTAATAAATAAAGTAAAAACATAGAGAAGTATTTCTTTTTAGAGAACTAGACCCCACAGGAAAAATTGTCATCGTTTCAAAAACAAAGGATGATTGCTCAGTATAAATACAAATTACAAATTCTCGACTACATCAAACGAAATGGAGATTTGACTTATTACGAAAAAAATAAGAGAAAACCTAGATTTTGTGCAAAGTTTGAGTGAAGAGACGTGAAAAGAGTTTCATTTCACTTGAAGTTTGTAATTTTATGCCCCGACACACTGAAGAAATAGTTAAAACATGGTATAATAGCTAGAAAGGCATTTAGATATTGGATAGAAAACACGAACGTTAAATGAAAAATTCGTGCTTGAAACTATATTAGTGAAAGTTGTCGGTAAGTTGGATGAAAAAGGGGCGATGTGAATGAAATGGAGTATTCCCGAAAAAGTGATTGAACGTGGGCGCACCTATGTAAATGAGGGACGTGTGCTGTCCGTTGAAGCAGATACAACAAAAAATATATGGTATGCAGACGTTTTAGGAAGTAAGACGTATCACGTCATCTTGGACGGCACTTCAAAAGAAGAGGATATTTGTAGCTGTCCTTATTGGTTAGAGCACCACTATTGTAAACATACGATTGCCGTTGAGCTTTATTTACGCAAAAAGGGGTTGAATCGAATCATTGCTCAAAACCCAACCATGCTATTGCCACAGGTGAAAAAGAAAGTCGCTATGAGCGAGATTTTTACACGCGGGTTTGAAAAAATTCCAACGATTTCTACTCATTTCGAATACTTACGTCCACTACAAGTGGAATTTGTCGTGACAACGATTGAAACAAACAAATATCATCTTGAGCTTTCCGTGCTAGGCATTTCCCTAAAAATAGGGTATCTAGCTACACAAAAAATGTACATTGTAAAAAACATCGGGGATTTTTTCTCCATGTTAGAACGAGAAGATACCTTGAGTGTTAATAAAAACAACCAATTCCAATTGCTTCATGAAAATTTTGACGAGGAAACGCTTGCCCTATTGAATGAGCTTTTTTCCATTTATAAGACCAGTCAACTCTTTGGAAATGTCGGCGTGAACGTCAATGGGAAAATGGATAAGCGTTATTTAGTCCTCCCCGTTGAAAATCGTCGAGAGCTTATGGAACGCTTGTCACAAAGCGGTGCCTTCACGCTTGAATTAGGGGACGAAACCTACACTTCGGTACAATTTATCGAAGGGAGCTTACCCCTCCATTTCATCGTGAAAAAGCAGGGCGAAGATGTACTATTGAAAATCGAAGATACGCTGACCGCTTATTTTGAAAATTACGGTTGGGCATTCTGGGATAACCGAATTTATGAGTTTTCGCCTATTCAGCTCTCCATCTATTCGACGATGAAACAGCTCTTAAAACGAGTAGAAATACCAGAAATTCTGTATGAAAAAGAAAATATCTCTGATTTATTCAGCACCGTGTTGCCACTTTTAGAACAAATTGGCACCGTAGATGTGGAAGAAAAAGTCAGTGAGGAAATCGTTTACGCCAACTTAAAGACCTCGCTCTATCTAAAAAAGCGCCGGGGCAACATTGACGTACGCTTAGATTTTCAATACGGAGATGTTGTCTTTTCAACGGATAACAGCTTTTCTCATGTGGGCGAACAAACCAAACAGGTGATTCGTCAGAAAGAAAAGGAAGAAGCAATTTTCAAAAAGCTGGAGGAATTTCATTACCGGAAAACCGACACAGGCTTTGAAAAGACGCTGCCAAGTGGGGAAGGTTTGTATTACTTTTTCCAAGGGGAATTACCAGAATTACGCAAGCTAGGTGAAGTGTTTTTAGGCAAGAAACTTAGTGGCTTAATGCTTGATGCGCAGAAATATCGTCCGATGATTGAAGTGAATGATACGGGTTCTTGGCTCGATGTTCGTTTTGACATTACGGGGATTGATCAGACAGAAATCGACTCGGTACTGACAAGCCTTTTGAGAAATGATGCTTACTATACCTTGAAATCAGGAGAAATTTTATCCTTTGACTCTGAGGAATTTCATCAAACTAGTGAAATCTTGAAAAAACTTCGGCAAAATCTGCGAAGTCATGAAGGTGTCTTTTCACTTCCACGTTCACAAGGAATGTTGATTGCGGATACCTTAAAGGACTCAAAACGTGCGCATTTCACGAGCAACTTCAAAGAAATGGTGGAGGACTTGAATCACCCGGAGAAATTTGACGTGGCACTACCTAAAAATCTTCATGCAGAGCTACGCCATTATCAAGTAGACGGGTTCAAGTGGTTGAAAATGTTAAGTCATTACTCGTTTGGTGGCATATTAGCCGATGAAATGGGGCTAGGGAAAACGCTCCAAACGATTACTTATCTCTTATCAGAAAAAGAAACAGCTTGGCAAGGACAAACGTTGATTGTTGCGCCCGCCAGCTTAACTTATAACTGGTTAGCAGAATTTAAGAAATTTGCGCCAAGTCTAAATATCAAGGTCATCTCTGGAAATAAAGCCGAACGTACGGAAATGATTGAGCATTCACAGGATATTGATGTGCTTGTGACTTCTTACGCCAGCTTACGTCAAGACATTGACCTCTATAATAGACTAACACTGGGTTATTTGATTCTTGATGAAGCACAAATGGTGAAAAACGCTTCAACGAAAACTTCGCAGGCATTGCGTGGCTTACAGGTAGCACAGCGGTTTGCGTTATCAGGGACACCGATAGAAAATAATATTGATGAATTGTGGTCAATTTTCCAAATGGTTTTGCCTGGCTTTTTCCCTTCAAGACAAAAATTCAGAGAGCTATCGACTTCTGAGGTTGCACGCATGGTTCAACCATTTATCTTACGTCGGGACAAGAAGTCAGTGCTTCATGATTTACCAGAAAAAATCGAAATGAATCTTTATAGCTCATTGACTGAGGAACAAAAAACGGTTTACCTCGCATATCTAAAACAAATGCAGAGTGAAATTACAGGGATGGATGCAGCGACATTCAAGAAGAATCGCTTGAGTATTTTGGCAGGACTGACTCGCTTACGTCAAATCTGTGACGATCCACATCTCTTCCTTGAAGATTATGAAGGCTCGTCAGGGAAACTTGAACAAGCCAAGGATATTTTGCAGGCGGCAAAGGAAAACAATCGCCGAATCTTACTATTTTCACAATTTACCAGCATGTTGACGATTTTAGAAAGAGAATTAAATGGACTTGGGTTAGAAACGTTCTATTTACGAGGAAGTACCAAGCCGAAAGATAGAATTGACATGGTGAACGCCTTTAATAGTGGAAAAAGAGATGTGTTCTTGATTTCTCTCAAGGCAGGGGGCACGGGTCTAAATCTGACTGGTGCAGACACTGTCATTCTTTATGATTTATGGTGGAATCCAGCTGTAGAGGAGCAAGCAGCTGGACGTGCGCACCGTATCGGGCAAGAAAATGTGGTCGAAGTTTGGCGCATGATTGCAGAGGGTACGATTGAAGAACGCATGAATCAATTGCAACAAGAAAAACGGGAGCTGTTCCAAAAAGTGATTACTGGAAATGATGAACAGGTCGCACAGCTTTCAGAGGACGATATTCGCTTGATTTTGAGTATTGGCGAAGAAGATTTATAGAGAAAAAAGTGCGAGAATCCCTATTCTGAAGCGCCACCTGTCAAGTAGACAGTCAAAAAAACAAAATATCGATTTGAGTACCGCGAGAAATTCTTGCGGTATCTTTTTATGCTGCTAATTTTCTAAATTCGTTTGGTGCTAA
>JAISJD010000003.1 GCA_031261705.1 Lactobacillales bacterium | reverse complement strand
TTCGATTTTTCTTCCTGAAAAGACCGACTGAGTATAACCGCACAAAATAAGCTTCAACATCATTCGTGGATGAAATGAAGGACGACCAGTCTCTTGAATGAATTCCGAAAATCGTGATTCAGGAATACTTTCAACCAGCTCATGAATGATGAAGCAAATGTCATCCTGTGGGATGATTATTTCCAAATCGATAGGTAGAACCACTTGTTTCATGGTATAATTTTTGTACATAGAGAACGCCTCCTAAACGTTATTGATTCGTCACTTTAATTGTATAGGTTTGCGTTCTTTTTGTCGTTAATTAACAGAAATAGGGTGTGGATAACATTTTCCGATATTCATCGGAAGTTATCCACACCCTATTTCTTATTGAGAAGCTAGTTTTGTCCCAGCCTCTAATTGTTATTTATTGTTTATTTTACAATTAGTTCATCGACTGCAGCCACTGAGGTAATATACGTTGATAAGCGTTTTAATTCACTTAGTCGATTGTTTTTCACATTCACATCTTCACTCATAACCATGGTGTGATCAAAGTAAGCTGTAATGACTTGTTGTAACTCACTTAACGCCTCATAGTTTTCTTCGACAGTGTTGGTTGCAAAGGCTTTATCTAATTGTTCAATTGCAGTGTGTAGAGCTACTTCTTCTTCATTTTCAAAGAGTGCAGGGTTCACATCAACAGCAAACTCAGCTTTTTTCGCCAAATTCACCACACGAGTGAGTGCTTCAACCACTTCACGGAAGTTTTCGTCCTCTGAATGTTTTTGCAATACTTCTGCCGCATCAAATAATTTTGAAATATCTGTTTGTGTAGAATCAACAACCGCATCTAGTAAGTCATGACGATTGATTTTTCCAGAAAGAAGTTGGCGAACACGTCCTTTGATAAATTCTAAGGTTTCACGTTCGTGGTTGTACTCTATCGCATATTCTTCTGCATCTGTATTAATTGTGGTATAAATCTTTTCTTGTAACTCGCTAAATGGAAATGTCCAATTCTTATCTTCAATAATACGAATGACTCCTTGCGCACCGCGACGTAGTGCATAAGGATCATTAGAACCAGATGGAATCAAATCAACAGAGAAAAAGCTATACATACTTTCTAACTTATCTGCCACAGCAAGTACTGCACCTACCGTTGATTCTGGAAGTTCTCCATCAGCTGAAATTGGCATGTAATGTTCACGAATAGCTTGACCGACTGCTTTGGTTTCTCCTTGGAGAGTGGCATATTTTTCACCCATAATTCCTTGAAGTTCTGGAAACTCACCCACCATATTTGTTACAAGGTCAAATTTATAAATTTCAGACGCACGAGCTAAATCAGCTTTTTCCGTGTCAGAAAGACCTATTTTATCTGCTAAAATCATCGCAATCGCTTTGGTGCGTTCCATATGTTTTGCTAATGTCCCGATTTTTTCATGGAAGGTTACGTGATTTAATTTTTCTACCAAATCAGAAATTTTCAACTTACGGTCTTCGTTCCAGAAAAATTCGCCATCTTCTAAGCGAGCAACAAGAACTTTTTCATTCCCTTTGACGACATTTTCAATATATTCTGAGTCGCCGTTACGAACAGAAATAAAGTGAGGAGATAAGCCCCCATCTTCTTCACGTACTTCAAAGAACCGTTGATGTTCTTTCATTGAGGTTACAAGCACTTCTTCTGGAATTTCTAAATATTTTTCAGCAAATGATCCCGCAAAGGCTGTTGGATATTCTACCAAATTATTCACTTCTTCGAGTAAATTTTCATCAATGTCTATTTTCCAGTTGTTATCTTCGACCAAGTCATTAATTTGATTGACAATTAACTGCTTGCGTTTTTCTGCATCTGCAAAAACATTGTATTCAGCTAATTCATCTTCATATTCACTTGGTGTCGCAAATTCAGGTGTTCCTTCGACTAAGCGATGTCCGCGAGACGTCCGACCTGTTGAAACATCAAGCACGCTAAATGGGATTACCTCTTCATCTAAAAGAGCTACAATCCAGTGAATTGGACGAATATATTCAAAATCATAGTCTGCCCAGTGCATAGATACTGGGAAAGTTAGACCTGTAACGACAGAAGCTAAATCCTTCAAGACCGCTTCAGCAGGTAAGCCCGCTTCAAATTTTGTAACGTAAACGTATTCTACGCCCTTCACTTCTTTGAAGGTGATGTCATCTGTTGAAAGACCTTTTCCGCGTACAAAACCTTGTGCAGCCTTTGACCAATTTCCATCAGCATCTAAGGCAATTTTTTTCGCTGGTCCTTTGATTTCTTCTTCTGTATCCTCTTGTTTGTCCGCAATTCCAGTTACTCGAACGGCTAGACGACGAGGAGTAGAAAATGCTTCAATTTTTTCAAAACTAAGACGATTTTCTGTTAAAAATTTCCCCATTTTTTCTTGAAGTTGTTTCATTGAAGGAGCGACCACATGTGCGGGCATTTCTTCTAAACCGATTTCTAATAGTAAATCTTTTGCCATGATTATGCTTCCTCCTTCGTATCTTCTTCTGCTGGTGCTACATAGCCGATTTTTGCACGACCTGCATCATCAAGTAATGGATAACCAAGTCTTTCACGGGCTGCAACGAAAATTTTCGCTACTGCTTTTGCCATATTCCGAATCCGTGAAAGGTAACCCGCACGCTCTGTTACTGAAACCGCCCCACGAGCATCTAATAAATTAAAGGTATGTGAGCATTTCAAGATGTAATCATAAGCTGGATGAACGAGATTTGCTTCAATTGCACGTTTGGCTTCTGCTTCAAATTTATCAAAGTTTTCTAAAAGCATTTCTTGGTTAGAAAGCTCAAAGGAATACTTAGAATGTTCATATTCTGGTTGTTTGAAGATTTCTCCGTATTTTACGCCACGTGACCATTCTAAATCATAAACAGAGTCTACTTCTTGAATGTATGAAGCTAAGCGTTCAATCCCGTAAGTTACTTCACTTGTGACAGGTTTTACTGATAGACCACCGACCTGTTGAAAATAAGTAAACTGTGTAATTTCCATACCGTCTA
Source organism: Lactobacillales bacterium (assembly GCA_031261705.1). Taxonomy (GTDB): domain Bacteria; phylum Bacillota; class Bacilli; order Lactobacillales; family Streptococcaceae; genus JAISJD01. The sequence continues at coordinate 3,987 of JAISJD010000003.1, read as the reverse complement.
ACCAAACTTCCCAACCAAGTCCTGCACAACCCATAGATGGATTTTCCCAGTTATCTTCTACGAAACGAATATCATGTTCATGTGGGTCAATTCCTAATAAACGCAAACTTTCTAAGTATAATTCTTGAATATTACTTGGAGAAGGCTTCATCACTACTTGAAATTGATGATGTTGATACAAACGATTTGGGTTTTCTCCGTAACGACCGTCTGCTGGCCGACGAGAAGGCTCTACATAGCACGCATTCCAAGGTTCAGGACCAATTGCACGTAAGAAGGTGTACGGGCTCATAGTCCCCGCTCCTTTTTCCGTATCATAAGCTTGCATAATCATGCAGCCATTGTCCGACCAAAATTTTTGCAACGTTAAAATAATTTCTTGCACGGTTAATTTTTTCGACATGTGTTTCTCTCCTTTTCTTTTGCATTAAGGCAAACAAAAAACTCCACCCCAATGCCATAAATTCATGACATAGGGACGAAGTTTGAATTTCAAATTTCGCGGTTCCACCCTACTTCCGGCAAACGCCGACAGCTTGATTAAAAACGCTCCAAAGCTCCATTCATAAGTTTTGACTTTCTAGCTCGCACCCTCCTAGAATCGCTGATACCTCAAAAGCTTACTACTCTTCTTTTTCAACACGTGAATTATTCATTGACTACATCTTACCAATTTGCAAGCCGTCCGTCAAATGAAATTTCTTTTTAGGTTGTGAGAAGCATTAACCCAAATGCAACAGCGTTCCAAAGAATATGCAGACTGATATTCACTTCTATTCGTTTTGTTTTGATGAAAAGTGTCGCAAGGACTGCCCCAAGTCCACCATAGATGATAAAACTTCCAATATCCGTTGGTGAATGAATCAACCCAAAGCACACCGCACTCACAATCCCGCCAATTAGCTGCTTATTAGGAAATAACAGACGAATGATTCCCCCACGAAATGCAATTTCTTCTAAAATTGGGGCACAAACCACGGTTAATAAAAGCATCACAATTGTAGGAACCGTTTTGGTCAGCTGATCCAAAGCACCTTGATTGGCTGTATTTGTCTGACCTTGGATCATCATAACCGTGCTGCCAATCATTGAAATGAAAAAGCAGGCAAAATAACCCATAGCGATCATTCCAATTGTCTTTTTATTTAGATAATCAAAGCGCCATTTGGCAATTTTTAGTAGCTTAGCTATCCACATCGTTAGTCCAATAATCACAAAAACGACAAGTATAATCGCTACAGTCTCAACAATTGAAAACGTCCGCTTGTATACGCTATTCAGACCAATAAATATTCCTAGCACCGTCATAGGTACCTGAGATAATATAAACAAACCAACGAAGATAAAAAAATTCACTATTTTTTCTTTCATACCTAGCTCCCCTAACTTTTTATACTTGCTAATTCCTATCTTACCGATAATTTTACACTTTTTCTCACTTCTCAACAATTCCTCAATTCAACCCATTCAAAAACATTGTAATGATTTCTTCGGTAAAAGGGAAAATATTTTGATAAATCTCTGGCTTTTTCACTCCCTCAATGAATAAATTCAAATATAAATGAAGTAATTCATCACTGTAACGAGAGGAAATTTTCCCTTCTTCTCTTCCTTTTCTAAGAAGCTCTTCCGTTTGTTCCATGCCTTTTTTCTTATATTCTTCTAAGATAAAATTGTCTTCTTCACTAAACAGTTGCATGATACTTTCATAAAAATTCACATTCGTTTCTTCGGAAAGTTTCAGTTTTAATTTGGTAATTTCACGAAAAGTTGTTTCAAAATCCAACTCTTGAGCAAATAAATCAGCAAATTCTTCCTTTATTTTTTTAAAGTAATTCATAAAAATAACTTTAGCTAAGCCCTCTTTTGAATCATAATAATTAAAAATTGTTCCCTTTGATACCTTTGCTAAATCAGCAATTTCTTGAATCGTCGTATTTTCCAACCCTTTTTGATTAATTAATATTTCTGTCGCTTCTTCAATTTGCTGCATTTTTTTCTGTTTTCTCAGCTCAAAACCATTCATTTTCATCGCCCCGCTTGACCTTACTTTACAATAAATTTTGAACTATTTCAATCTTATCGGTATATAATTATTTGCATTTATAAAATCTCAGGAGTGTATTGTGAGCTATCATCGTGATATTGTTGATGGATAATAAAAACTTTTGAAACGTGGGCACTCAAGCTCGCGTTTGTTATTTTCACAAGCACTCTGCCCCAAGGATGAAAGCGCCTTATGATAAAATAACACGAGGAGGGATTGAAATGAAAAAATACTTATACATTAGCACAGGAGCTTTAAGTTTTGCGATTGGAACAATTGGCATTTGGGTTCCAGGACTACCAACAACACCACTATATTTATTAGCTGCTTTTTTGTGGGGAAAAAGTTCGCCACGATTACACAATTATTTAATGGAAAATAAATTCTATAATAAATATGTGCAGAAAACTTTTGTTGAAAAGAAAATGACGAATGCAGGATTAGTGAAAATTCATCTACTTGTTCTCTGTTTTATGGCCATTCCATTCTTTTTAACATCTTATCTTTGGTTAAAAATACTTCTGATTATTTGTTTTTTTATTCATGTTATTGCTATACGATGGTATTTTAAAAAGTAATTGATTTACTTTCACAAACTTGTTAAGATAGAACTTATATATCAACGTTAGGAGTAATCATTATGGGATTCAACATTACCAGCAAGAAAATTGATTTAGATAAATTAAAAGAAATCGGAAAATTAGCTCCCGAAGTTCAAGCAAAGAAAGAAGCCCGAGATAAAGAGTTAGAGGCGATTATTAAAGGAGAGGACGACCGTTTACTACTTGTCATTGGCCCTTGCTCAGCTGACCGTGAGGATGCCGTTTTAGAGTATACACACCGTTTAGCAAAGCTTCAAGAGAAAGTCAAAGATAAAATTTTCATGATTCCTCGTGTTTATACTAATAAACCACGGACAAATGGAGACGGTTATAAGGGAATGCTTCATCAACCAGATTCTGAGGGAGAAACAAATCTACTCAATGGAGTAAAAGCTGTTCGTCTGCTTCATTCTCGTGTCATTACAGAAACAGGCTTAACAACGGCTGATGAAATGCTTTATCCAGAAAATCTACAATTTATCGACGATTTAGTGAGCTATCATGCCGTAGGAGCCCGTTCTGTGGAAGATCAGCAACACCGCTTTGTCGCAAGTGGTATTGATGCCCCAACAGGCTTGAAAAACCCGACAAGCGGCAATTTACAGGTCATGTTTAACGGACTCCATGCTGCACAGCAAAGTCAAGACTTTATTTTCAACCGTGCGGAGGTCAAAACTGACGGAAATCCTCTGGCTCACGTGATTTTGCGCGGTGCAATCAATGAATATGGAGAGAATATTCCAAACTTCTACTATGAAAATCTCTTAAAGACGATTGAGCTTTATGAAAAAGGCGAATTCAAGAATCCATTTATCATGATTGACACAAACCATGATAATTCAGGCAAACAATACATTGAGCAAATTCGGATTGTGAAACAAACATTGATTAACTGTCAGTGGAACGAAAAAGTTGCCAAATACGCACGTGGTTTCATGATTGAGAGCTATCTTGAGGACGGTCGCCAAGAACCTGATGGCAAAGTTTACGGAAAGTCTATTACAGACCCTTGTCTTGGCTGGGAAAAAACAGAAAAATTAATCGAATATATTTACCAAACCATTTAAACCAAAAGCTGAGGAAACAAATTTCTGTTTTCTTAGCTTTTTTAACTGACCAATTAACTTGGGAAACCCGCTACCTAGCGTACGGGGATTCCAATTAGAAAGAAAAAGAGGCTCACTTTTCTAACTTAGAAGGTGAGTCTCTAGTAGTGGCTCTATAATTTTTGATGGTGGTGAGAAATTCACTACCATTTTTTGGTACTCAAAAAACACCTTCTATTCTGATAAAATTAAAGTGCCAAAACAAAAATTTTATAAGGAGAATACAAGATGC
>JAISJD010000001.1 GCA_031261705.1 Lactobacillales bacterium | reverse complement strand
CTAGCTTTGTAGAAACCGATAAATTAATATTTCTTTTTGACATACCAAAAAACTCCCATCATTCGTAGAATAGAAATTTTTGTTTTTTCTATTGTCTACTATGATGGGAGCTTATCATTGTATAGGTTCGCGTTCTTTTTGTCGTTAATTAACAGAAATAGGGTGTGGATAACATTTTCCAAGTTTCATCGGAAGTTTTCCACACCCCATTTCTTATTTAGAAGCTAGTTTTGTCCCAACCTCTTTGAATTCTCTTTTCTAATTAAAATCCAGCTTTCATCTGAGCTTTCCGCATTTCGATACGACGAATTTCTCGGGGTAAAAAACAACGAATTTCATCTTCGTTAAAGCCAATTTGCAGACGTCTCGCATCGAGCATCATTGGGCGACGTAAAAGACTAGGATTATCATGCAATAAATTTAGTAGCTCCATGACGGATAGCTCTTCTAAATCAATGCGTAGCTGTTGGAAAGCCTTAGAACGGGTAGAAATAATATCTGAGGTTCCATCTTCAGTCATGGATAAAATCTTCCGTAATTCGTCAGCTGTCAATGGATCACTCATCATATTCCTTTCTTCATAAGGAATAGCATGTTCCTGTAACCATGCGCGCGCTTTTCGGCAACTTGTACAACTTGGTGAAGTAAAAAGCTTTAACATAATAAAACACCCCTTTGTTCTATTGTGAAACGTTTTTTTCGTTTCCATTTTTCGACAGGGTCATCGCCAAGTTTATTAAAAACTACAAGAACCCTCATCCACTTTTTCATCATACACCACCCATTTTTAATTACAAAATTCACATGGGTTTAAATAACTGTCATGTCATAATCGGTAACATAAAAAACGCAAAGGTATAGTCTTTCCCAAATTTTTCCATAATTTATGATAAATCTGAGAGAAATTTTTGATGGTCAAAAAAGCCTCCAGCTAAGAAACTGAAGGCTGCATAAGAATTTTGTGGAACATTGTACTAATGGCTATGTTGTAAATGTTCCTCGTTGCTTGTATCAATTTCAATGGCAGAAAACTCTACATGATTTTTGTGCAACACATCACGAACATCCTCTTTTGCTTGCACATTTGAAGCCCCTTTTGGAAGCATTATGTGGAGCATGGCGGCGTTATCTTCCCCGTCAATGGACCAAATGCAAAGCTGTGTCACCGCGCGAACGGTGGGTAATGCTTCTAATTCCCGAAGTAGTTTTTCAAAATCGACATTTTCGGGCGTGCCTTCCAATAAGATACGAATGGTACCAACAAATTTTGGAAGAGCCTTACTAAGAATAAAGAGTGCGATACCTAATGAAAGGAGTGGATCTAACCAGTAAACTTTGGCGAAGTGCATGACAATCGAGACAATCAAGACACCCACCCAGCCTAAGACATCTTCAAGCATGTGAAGATTTAGAATACTTTCATTGCGGCTTTGTCCACGACTAAGGAGCCAAGCACCAAACCCATTCATAATCACTGCAAAAATGGCTAACCAAAACATGCCATACGCTTGAACGGGTTCGGGATGAAGAAGTCTTGGAATACTTTCAGTAATGACAATAGCAGACCCTGTAATAAGAATCACCGAGGTAATCACGGCACCCAGTAAGCTAAACCGTTGATAGCCCAATGTAAATGCGTCGTCCTCTTTTTTGAGCGAGAATTTTTGAAAAAACCACGCCAACCCAATGGCAACCGCATCTCCTGTATCGTGTACCGCATCGGACAAGACTGCTGTGGAATTAAATAAAACCCCAAATACGAACTCCAAAGCAGCGAAAAAAATGTTTAATACAAAAACGATAGTAATATTTTTTGAAGCCACGGCTCCATGTGAATGGTCGTGGTCATGATGATTGTGACTCATCTGCAATCCCTCCCCATGATTACAAAATTAAATTATTTACTCATTTCCTTATCTCTAGCAATTGTTGCCTCAATGCCCTTGACGACATCGCTGATAAATCCCGCCTCCTCTAAGGCTAAGACACCCGCTACCGTGGTCCCCCCCGGACTAGACACCTTATCGACAAGCGCCCAAGGATTTTCGTTGCTTTCATTCAGCATTTTTGCACTTCCCAACACCGCTTGTGTGGCAATTTCCGTCGCTAAGGCTTTTGGTAAGCCGTATTTTACGCCCGCACGGCTCATCGCATCAATAAACATATAGACAAAGGCAGGGGAACTTCCTGCTAGGGCGATAAAGGTCGAGAAATCTTTTTCTTCTAATGGATAGACACTTCCCACTGCTTCAAAGATTTTTGTCGCTTGTGTCAGCTGTTCTTCGGTCGCTACTTCATTTTTGACAATGGCAGCCACACCCGCACCGACTTGCGCATTCACATTTGGCATGACACGGATAATCGGTAAATTCGCCACACCCGCGTCCACTTCTAATTGTGCTAACGTTTTTCCAGCAGCAATTGAAATCACTAGTGGGTGACGAGTAGCTAAAGCGGGTTGAATTTGTTTTAGCACGCCGGCAATCACGTGAGGTTTGACCGCTAAGAGGAGTATGTCTGCGGTTTCTGCCAGCACGAGATTATCCTCACAAGCGGTAATCTGGCGCACCTTGGCAAATTTTTCCACCTTTTCTTGATTTCGTCCGCTGACGTAAATCTCTGGTTGCCCTTTGGTTAATAGACCGTCAATGATGGCACTAGCCATATTTCCCGTACCAATAAAACCTATTTTCATCGGAAACACTTCCTTAATTATAGTAGTTGAACGGATTTATTATACCAATAATTTTGTTTCATGGGGGAGGGAATGAGAAATTTTTAACGAATATATTACAAACTATTCTGAAAATTTTAAAATGATGATGAACGGATTTGAAAAAATGACAAAACAATGGCAATTCACGAGCAATCAAGTTTACATGAAAGTTTAAGAGGGATAAAATTAATAGATAAGTTTAAAAGAAAGCGAAAGAAAAAACAAATTAACTTTGTATAGGAGGAAATGGAAAAAATGAAAAAATGGTTTGGTGGACTAGCAGTAGCCTTAATGGCAATGACAATTTTAGCAGGATGTGGGAAATCTTCTGAAAAGGGAGATACTGAAACTTCTGCTTCAAAAAAGGCAACAGCACTTAAAATTGGGGTGATGCCGTCAACGGATAATTTACCACTATTAGTAGCTGCAAAAGAAGGATTAGATAAAGAAAATGGCGTGAGAATTGAGATTGAACCGTTCAAAGCAGCAAAAGACCGGGATGCAGCATTTCAAGCGGGCAAAGTAGACGGCGTGATTAGCGATGTGATTGCTTTAGCGATTTACGAACAAGGAGGCATGGATGTCAAAGTTACTTCCACTACTCATGACCGATTTGACTTAGTAGCAAAAGATGATGCGATTAAAACTGTGAACGACTTCAAAGGAAAATCAGTGATTGTTGCGAAAAATGGTGGGATTGAATATGCCACTTCTAAAATGCTGGAAGCAGCAGGCTTAAAAGATAGTGACGTGACAATGGTAGATATTCCACCTGTGCCAACACGTTTGGAATTATTAAAGGCAGATAAGGCACAAGGAGCGGTGTTGCCAGAACCTTTCATCACTATGGGGCAAGCAGACGGCATACATGTAGTAGACTCCACTTTGAAAATTGGGTTAAATCCATTTATCGTTGGTTTTCCAGAAAAGACGATTCAAGCGAAAAAAGAAGCCATTCAAGGTTTCTACAAGGCGTACGATAAAGCGGTCGATGAAATCAATAAAAACCGTGAAAATAAAAAGAAAGTCAATGAATATCGTGATATTCTAGTGAACAACGTTGGTTTCCCTGAAGAATTAAAAGATGAGATTACGATTGATGAATTTCCCAAAGCCTCACAAATCAGTGAAAAAGATATTACTGATGCGTTTTCTTGGGCAAATTCAAAGGGCTTGTTGAAAAAAGATGTGAAAGCAAGCGATGTGTTGAGCGATGTCTACTTTAAATAAGAATGGACTAGAATTAAGAAAAATTACGGTGAAGTCCGGCGAGAAAAGGATCTTGTCGGATTTTTCCGCAACTTTTCCAGCGGGGAAAATCACAACCATTCTCGGAAGCAGTGGGGTAGGGAAAACCACTTTGCTGAACGTGGTTGCAGGGTTAAAACCGATACAATCGGGGGAAATGTCGTTTCAAGGTGCTCCCTTTTATCCAGAAAAACGCCTGATTGGCTTGGTGCCACAAGATTACGGACTTTTACCATGGGAAACGAGCCTGAAAGCTGTCACTAATGCGCTGAAAATTAGTAAACAAGCAGTGAATGAGGCAAAAATCGAGGCGCTTTTTGCAGCTCTTTCTCTAAAAGGGTTGGAAAAAAGTTACCCCAATGCGTTGAGTGGGGGGCAAAAACAACGTGTGGCATTAGCACGTGCCTTTGCGATAAATGCGGACATTTTGCTGATGGATGAGCCATTTTCCGCATTAGATGCGATTACTCGTGAAAAAACGCAACAACTATTTTTAACAACGTGGTACAAAAATCCGACAACAACGTTATTTATTACGCATGACATTGAGGAAGCTATTCTACTTGGGCAACAAATTTTAGTACTTGGCGAGGACGGTTCCTCTTCAATATTTGAGCAACCTGAACGAGAAGAAAATCTTTCTGAAAAATTAAGGCAGGTGATTCTTCATGGGTGAAAAGATTAAGAAAAAACTGGGTGGATTGGTCTTTTCGGTGCTGGTATTGACAGTATGCTGGACACTTGCGGCAGTGGCATTAAATAAGCCAATGTTACCCACTCCTCTTGCCGTTTTTGAGAGAATGCCAGAATTATTTTTAGAAGATGAGGGATTGAAACATCTTGGGGCAAGTTTGCTACGAATCATGACGGGACTCATTCTTTCGTTATTTTTTGGGTTTTTATTAGGTGTCTTAATGGGTCGTAAATCTTGGGCAAATCGGTTGTTCGACCCTATCATTTATCTGACTTATCCGGTACCAAAGTTAGCTTTGCTTCCTATTTTGATGGTGCTTTTTGGTTTGGGTGAGGAATCAAAATTATTCTTGATTTTGCTGATTATCTTTCCACAGGTGGTGCTAGCGGTGCGAGATGCGGTGAAAGCTATTCCAAATAATTTATACGATATTTATCACGGATTGCGTGCCACCCGCTTGCAATGCTTTACGCATATTACTTTGCCTGCAAGTGTTTATGCGCTGTTATCTGCCAGTCGAGTGTCGCTCGGCATCGCGATAAGCGTATTATTTTTTGCGGAAACTTACGGAACAACGTGGGGTATGGGCTACTTTATCATGGATGCTTGGCAACGTTTGGATTACCCAGCGATGTACGGGGCGGTGGTGCTTTTGAGCACGCTGGGCTTGGTGCTGTTCCTTGTGATTGATGCGATTGGGTATTTGGTGATGAAGTGGGAGCGGTAAATTTTTATAGTAAAAAAGTTTTATAGTCGAAAAAATCGGTTATGAAGCTTTTTTTGTGGCTTTTTTTGATAAATGCTTCAAATAATGTTACTATATCCGTAAATAGTATTGATAAAAATACTAATTACGGAATAGTAGGTGATGAATTTGTTTATTGGACGAAAAGAAGAGCTTGACGTTTTACAAGAGCAATATGTACGAAATCAATTTGAATTTACTGTTATTTATGGAAGAAGACGGGTTGGTAAGACAACGCTTATTCAAGAGTTTATTGAAAATAAAAAGGTGATTTATTTTCAGGCAGTGGAAGCCAATGCAAAAACGAATTTAGAGCTTTTTAGTGCGGCAATTACCCAATCCATTAGTTCTCCTGTTTATGAAAGCTTTACAAAGGCATTTGAAGCGATTACCGAGTGTGCAACAAGAGAAAAAATCGTGTTAATTATTGATGAATTTCCTTATTTAGCTTCTGCTGAGAAATCTACTTCTTCCTTGCTACAACGCTTCATTGATCAAAAATGGAAAAATATGGATTTTCAGTTAATTTTGTGTGGAAGTTCAATGAGCTTTATGGAAAAGCAAGTGCTAGGAGCCAAAAGTCCGCTTTATGGTCGTAGAACAGCGCAGCTTAAAATAGAACCCTTTACTTTTGAGGAAACGAGAGAATTTTTCCCAACGATTGATTCTGAAAAAGCTTTTGATTTTTTTGCAATTACTGGTGGAATCCCTCAGTATTTAAAGTTTGTGAATCCGCAATGTTCTGTTTTTGAAACAATCGAAGCTCTCTTTTTTAAGAGGGGTGGGGCATTAGTCGAGGAACCAAGTAATTTACTGAAGCAGGAATTAAAGGATTCAGCAACCTATATGTCTATTTTAGAAGCAATCGCCACGGGTTCTTCTAAAATGAACGAAATTTCAACGAAAACCGGAATCGAAACGTCTAATTTATCCACAAGATTGGTGAGTTTGATAGAATTGGGACTTGTCGAAAAGGTCTATCCAGTAGGAAATGAAAAATCGAAAAACACGATGTATAAGATTAAGGATAATATGTTTCGGTTTTGGTATCGGTTTGTTTTCCCCAATCAAACCTTGCTTTTTGTTGGACGTCGAAAAGAATTATTGGACTTTGTGGAACAAAACTTTAATGATTTTTGTGCACCTGTTTTTGAGAACTTTTCAAGACGCTGGGTAGTTCAGCATTCAAGTTACATGTTACGGTCAATCGGTAGCTGGTGGGGAACAAAAACCAAGGAACGCGGACAAGAAGAAATTGATATACTGGGTATTGATATTTCTGGCAATCAGGCAGTTTTCGGTGAATGCAAATGGAGAAATGAAAAGACAGATACCAAGGTCGTTCGGACATTATTGGAACGGGCAAATTTATTTTCTTATACGAATAAAGAATTGTATGTCTTTTCGAGAAACACTTTTACAGAAGGTGCAGCGGAATTTGCAAATGAAAATCATGTTGTTTTGGTAACATTTGCTGAAATGACTACTTACTAATTCTCAATAAGTCAGAGCGAGTCGGAAGATTCTCTCTGGCTTTTTCAAAGTCATCACAAACGGAATCCTTTACGCTTTTTTTGAAGCAGAGTATAATCGTCATCATCAATCGAGAATTGTTCTTTTATTTACGCTAGTGATAGTCAAAAGCTACTGCATGATTGTTTTTAACTATTATCTATAAGCGCCGATTTATGGTAGATTGGTGACTTAGATGGTTTAAAAAAATATTTTCTTGTTATGGAAAATGAGAGGAATGAGAATATGACAAATGTTTCTATTGTTATTATTTTAGCTTTATTTATAGGAGTGATTTTTTGGTTTTACCAGTTACAAAAGAAACACGTGAAATTTTCGACACGTGTCTTTACTGGTTTAGGTGTCGGTTTGGTGTTTGGCGCACTCATGCAAATTATTTTTGGGGCGACGAGTGACACGACAATTGGCGCAGTAAATTGGATGAACATTGTCGGAAATGGCTATATTGCTTTACTTCAAATGTTGATTATGCCACTCGTTTTTGTGTCTATCGTGGGTGCATTTACAAAACTTGAGGTGTCAAATAAGCTTGGGAAAATTAGTTTTACCGTGTTAGCAACCTTGCTGATTACTACGGCGATTTCGGCATTTATCGGCATTCTTAGCGTGTTTGTTTTCCATTTGGACGGAGCAACCTTTGTCAAAGGAGCAGCTGAAACAGCGAAAATTGCCGCTTTAGGAGAACGTCAAGCAGCGGTGGCTGATTTGACGATTCCTGAGCAAATCGTAAGTTTTATTCCTACTAATATTTTTGCAGATTTATCTGGTAGCCGCTCCACAAGTACGATTGCTGTAGTGATTTTCTCTGCATTTGTCGGCGTTGCTTATCTTGGAGTGAAGAAAAAGGATGAGAAAACAGCAGATTTCTTTGCGAAAATCATCAATAGCTTATACAAAATCGTGATGAGAATTGTGACGTTGGTCTTGCGTTTGACGCCTTACGGAATTTTTGCTTTAATCTTAAAGGTTGCTGCAACGAGTGATGTCAAGGCAATTATCAATCTTGGGAAATTTGTCGTTGCTTCCCTTTCTGCTTTGATTGTTGTGTTCCTACTTCATTTGTTGATTTTATCCGCAAACAAGGTCAGCCCAGTGAAATACGTAAAAAAAGCTTGGACAGTACTCAGCTTTGCCTTTACCGCTCGTTCTAGCGCTGCAGCGTTGCCTTTAAATATCGAAACGCAAACCAAAGCACTAGGAGTCGATGAAGCAACGGCTAACTTTGCGGCAAGTTTTGGCTTATCTATCGGTCAAAATGGCTGTGCAGGTGTTTATCCAGCGATGTTGGCAGCGATTGTCGCTCCGACTGTAGGGATTGATGTCTTTAGTCCCTTATATATCTTGACGATTATAGCAGTTGTGACGATTAGTTCTTTCGGTGTGGCTGGTGTCGGCGGGGGCGCAACCTTTGCTTCTCTCATCGTTCTAGGAACATTGAATTTACCGATTGCGATTGTTGGTTTGGTCATCTCAGTCGAACCGCTAATCGACATGGCGCGTACCGCAATTAATGTGAGCGATAGCATGGTGGCTGGTGTCGTAACCTCAAGAAGAATCGGCGAATTTGATACGAAGATTTTGAATGATGATAGTACGGTGATTGAGTCGAATTATTAAAAACGTTCGATTTTTTCTAACAATTAAATCATGCGTAGTATTAGGCTTTAGAATGGGAAAACGAAAAAAAATAGAAAAGCAGCAAAATTCAGGGAATTCTTTCTGAGTTTCGCTGTTTTTTATTTCCTCTAATAAAAGAATGTTGGAAGTTAAAAAGTGTTATCAAATTTAGGAATATATTTTTAGAATTTAGAAAATAGAGCAAATTCTATCGGATTTTTGATTAGAAAGTTGATGATGATTTTCAAGGCATTGGTAGCGATTTATTTCTTTTTTGTGCAATTTTATATGAGATTTATCAGGGAATTATTGACTGTTTCTGTTATTTATAGAATCTCTTTATAAGAGCATAGATATTTGACAAATAAAATTGTTAGCGTTATGTTTTATATAGTCATAACTGGCATGACTGATAAGAATGATGTAGAGGAAACCATTCTCTATTAAAAGGAAGGATGATTTATTATGACAAAAGAAAGAAAATTTAACTGGGCATACTTTATTTTAGGTTTGCTTTTTATTTTTGTAGCGCTCATGGCGTTCCAAGATCCAGCAAGTGATTTAGTTGCTGTTGTACTGTTTTTCTCTGTTTTAGCAATTCTTAAAGGGATTTTTGAATTGTTTGTACGTAGTAAAGTAAAAGAATATACGGGAGCAAAATCAACTTCATTGATTATTCTTGGAATCTTAGATTTAGTTTTTGGTATCTTCTTATTGTTTAATATGCAAGCTGGACTTGTAGCGCTACCTTATATCTTTGCAGTTTGGTTCATTATTGATTCTATTTGGGAGTTATTTATTTCAGGCTCTTTCAAAGAAATTAGCAAAGGTTATTATTGGTTTATGATTGTTATTAATATTTTGGGTATTATTATCGGTCTATGCCTATTATTTAATCCTCTAACCTCAGCTTTAACTTTAGCATTCTTAGTTGGATGTTATTTCATGGTAAGCGGAATTTGTTATCTAATTGCTGCATTTTAATCCAAAAGCCGTCACTCAACTTGAGGGACGGCTTTTTTCAACTTTTGTATAAATTACCAGAAAAACTAAATTCCCCAAATAAAAACTAATTGGTACACTAATAATAGGATAGGCCAGCAAATAATACGGTGAAGTAATTTGCAGACTTAGACCAATTGTCACACCAATGGAAATTAAGGTGCCAACAATGAATAGAATAAGGAGAACCTTTTTTCCATAATCATTTCTTGCCCAAAGTGATAGGAGAATCAATAGAAAAACATAAATCATTGTAGCACTTAATTCAAAAACGATCTCCCAGCCAGGGAGCATGGTCCGAGCAAAAGGTGCATTTAACTTTAATCGGTGATTCAGAATGAGAAATAGAAAACCGTATGGAATTACAATCAATAAAAAATAACGTAATATGCGTAACATAAGCTTCTCTCCCCTCTTGATACTTCTATTTTACTAGGCATCTAAAGACAGGTACAACACTTTGCCCATAATGGAACATTTTTTTATTCTTCCAAAAATTCGGCAAAAAAAATAAAAAAAGGGACTTGCACTTTTCTTTTCATATGATATATTATTTTTAGTAAGCGTTTTCTTAGGCTGAGGAGGAATTTAGTAGAAATGGTAGAGAATCCTATTGCAAAGAAACTAATTAATATTTTAACTAGCGAGTTTACCGTTGCCCCCGCACCGTGTGACTGCCTGCCGGAAGTTTATTTGCGTGGGGAAATTGAAAATATGATTCACGCATACACCAATGAGGAGCTAAAATTACAGGAAAAAGATTTGCAATTTTCCATTTATAAGATTATCAAGGAAAAGACGAGCGAGCTTTATTTTTCAGAGGAAGGGCAATATCGTGAGATTAAAAATGAGCAAGCACCAGATGAAAATTTGCTGCTAGTCTTTGTCGAAAGTAAGACGGGTTATTTTTCCACCAATAGTGCGCGGCTCTTTTTTGACCTAGACGTGAAAATTGGGGTGACGGAAGAAGATGTTACCAATAACACCATGTGGTACTTAGAATATATCTCCGCTCAAGAGATGCTACAAACATGGTTTTGAAAAAAATTGAATCCAGCAAAAAAGCCACCCAAGTTGAGTGGCTTTTATTCTTCGTTAGTATAGGAAAGCTGATATTTGTTGCTTTCCTCTCCGCCACTTGCTATTCAAGTGTACGAGTTATGCAACGGGCTACCTTTTATTTTTTCTCTTTCTTCGCCACCATTCACTAGCTGTAAAGAGAGTGAGACTTAGGATAAAGCAGAGGGCGCCTATCACAAATCCTTGTGGAAGATAAACGAATTTCACTTGGTGTTTCCCAGCTAGAAGTTTAAGTGTGACAAACGCATTTTGGGTCGGCTTGATGGAGACTTTTTTTCCGTCCACATAGGCTTTCCACCCTTTATCGTAAGGAATCGTGGTGTAAAGAATATTGTCCTCCTTCGTTGCGGTGACTTGCCCACTTGCCGAGCGCTTTCCAGTCGAAAGGGTCACGCCTCTTGCCTTGATATTTTCCACAGCTGCTTGGAATTTCGCCGTGTCAAGGCGTAAAACTTTTGGCGGAATCAATGTGACGGAGCTACTTCCATAGAAATTCACGGAAAATTTCACCGTGGTTGCTTTGGCATAGTATCCGAGATTACAGTATTGTCCGGTAATATCCATTTGTGACTTATGCGTTTCTCCGTTGACCGTCACCGAAACATCGGAGCTGCCAATTTCGCTCATATTTGTCGCAAACAGGCTCACATAGGCTTGCGTATTGGCGGGAACATCGACTTGATACGTCAAAATCTTCGATTGATTGGCTGTTTTTTCAGTAAAAGTCACTGTAGTATCGCCATTTTTCCGTTCGTTTGTATTCTGAGTCTCAATCAAATTTGGCACAAAGAAAGAAAAATATTGATAGGTTTCTCCTGCCAGCTGATTGAAGAGGTTTCTCTGATTGGCGAGATTGTCCTTGGGTAACGTCTTAAATTCGTAAATTTTTTCATTGGTCAGGATACCAAGAGGCAGGCTGTTCGCATTTTTATATAAATGGTAGCTTTGCGATTGTGCCTTTTGAGTAAAGCCGTATTTCATTGGGTTTCCTGTATCAATATTATAGGTCATACCAACCAAGCTATCCATGAGTAGTGTATTGTTGTCGTAGCGAATGTTGAGGTTCGTTCCAGCAGACTTGAAGCCCATTTCATTGAGAAAGCTTGAGGAATGTCGGTTACGAATGGAGCTGAAAAAATTAATCCCGCTATACCCAAAATTCAGATTATCATTGGCGGAAATATCTTGGAGATTTTCCAAGCGGTAAAACTCTTTTTCATCCTTATCCGCAATCGTCACGAGGTCTTCGATATTGTCATGTGGATCTTGGTAAAGGCTCGCCGACGCATAGTTCCAATCCTTTAAAATGCCCGATAACATGCCATTTGTATTTAGCACACTCTCCGCACTCATGAGCAGGAGAAGTAAAATCATCAGGCGCTGAATCGGAAAATGCAGGTACTCAAAGCTGAAAATTGCCGCAAAATAAAGCGTTAAAAATAGGAAAGTCAACAAGACATTTTCTGTGGTGATAAATTTATACTCGGTGTGCGCAAAGCCATGCGCCACGCCAAAGATGGCAGCCACGACGAGAAAGACGCCTAGAAGCTTATCCACCTCGGAATGAGAGAGTTTCTCGAGTCCCAACCCCGCCAGATGAATCACCAAGAACGAGAACAAAAAGCTAAATCGGAACAAAAACATGTTGGGCGAATGGAACCCTTGCCATGCCAGATTGAGCCATTCAAAGTAAAAGCTGGCGATTAAAACCGCAAGTAGCCCCGCATAAAGGAGCTTGTTTTTCCAAGGAATCGCTCGTGAGACGAAATAAAAAATCATGAAAACGAGTGGAACTAGCCCGATATAAATAAAAGGAATCGAGTGATATTTGGTCGTGTCATAAGATCCAATGAAGTTTTTAAAGACAATATCCCAGACCCCCGTGTCCTCGGTTTTTAAGCGTGTCATTTGGGTCAACTTTTCCCCATTTTCACGCAGGTCAAGATACATTGGTAGGACGATCAGAAACGAGCCTATTCCCGCAAGGAGCGAGGTTCGTAAATACGCCCAGATTCTTGAGCGGTAGTGTTTGAAATCTGTTGCCGTCCGCACCCAGAAGTATAAAAAGCTGAACACGCCCACCATAAAGCCCATGTAGAAATTCGATAAAAACAGCAAAAGATAGCTGACATAGAGTAAGACAGGCTTGTTCTCATCCATGACCCGATGAATTCCTAAAATCACGAGTGGGAGCCAGACGAAAGTGTCCAGCCACATGATGATTTCAGAATGTGCCATTGCAAAGCTCATCAGGGCGTAGGGAACGGCAAGCGCTACATGCCCCCAACGTGGAATTTTATACGTATTTCGGGCAAAAATCCAAAAGGTAAGCCCAGCCGAACCAACTTTTAGTAGGGTGATAAGATATAGGGCGTTGGGGATATTCTCATTGTTAAAAAAGAACACAATCGGAGTGAAGATTCCGCCAAGATAGTAGGCGACAAGAGAGAAATAATTTAGCCCTAATGAAGCGTTCCAGGTGTATAAAATACTCTGTTTTCCGTGCAGTACGTTATTAAAGCTCGCATGAAAATTGGAAAATTGGGCAAACGCATCACTTGCCAAGACACTTCGCGCACTTCCCCAGTAAATTCCTAGATTAAGATAGACGAAAAATAGAATCCCAGCAGGAAGTAAAAAGCTTGTTAAACCATAACGTCCATTTATTTTGATAAATTGTTTTATTTTTTCTTTCATAAGGTTGTCCTCTTTTTTTGTGAATAATCGTTTATTTTCATTTTAACACAGCGACTACTTGATTATTCAATAATTCTAAAAAATTTCAAAAAAGGGGCGTAATTCAAAATACGTTTTGTCAGTAACTCGAGTTATTTAATTAAATTAAAAACAACTATGACATTATGTAAATAAATTAGTTAGAAATGTATTTACATTTGTATTATGTTATTGTATTATGTCTTTACAGGACGAAAACATAAGCTTTATCCCTCGTGTTTTGGAAACAAAACAAGCACATAGTAAGAATAGTTCTGTACTTAATCGTTTTCAATTTTTCTCCCCCAAAAAAAATTGAAAATCAATTTGCACCGTTAACATTCATCTCCCCGATGTTTGGACGGTGCTTTTTTGTGCGGAAAACGAAGAAACCCACTTAAAACTGGTATAATTTAGGGAGATAATACAAAGGAGCAATCGAGCACGAGGAGCAGAAATACAAGAAAAAAGATAAAACCCCGCAATGATAAAAAACATCATCACGTGCTTTTTCTATTTTTCTCGCTTTCTCCCGCTTCTCTTAGCTCTGTAAATTGGAGGGAAGTCGAATGGAAAAAATAGTCATCGCTATGGACTCTTTCAAGGGAAGTATATCGAGTTTAGAGGCAGGACAAGCAGTTGCTCAAGGGATTCAGGCACAAGACTCGAGCGCAAAAGTAGAAGTTTTTGAGATTGCGGACGGGGGTGAGGGGAGCCTTTCCGCCGTACAAAAGGGACTTTCAGAAAAAGAAATCGTAACTATTCAGACAGTGGACTTACTTTCTAGGGAAATTGAGGTGGACTATGTGCTAACCACTCTTCACGGGGTACGAACGGCGATTATCGAAAGTGCGAAAATAATCGGCTTACACTTGGTGGAGCCAACTGCTGAAATCGTGATTCAGGGAACTTCTTACGGGGTAGGTGTGGTGCTGGCAGACGCTCTGAAACGCAAGGCACAACAGTTCATTGTTTTTCTTGGGGGCAGTGGCACGACGGACGGTGGGTTGGGCTTGTGGCAGGCGCTCGGTGTAAAGCTACTAGATACGGCAGGAAATGAGTTTTCTCCGCTTGGTAATCCGCTACTTCAACCTTTTTCTAGCCTAGATTTTTGCGGAGTGTTAGAAATGTTTCATGAGAAAACGTTGATTTTAGCAAGTGACGTAACAAGTTTCTATGGAGGAGAAAATGGGGCAGCACATATTTTTGCAAAACAAAAAGGTGCTACTCCAGAGCAAATCATTCAATTAGATAAGGCTTTATTACGAGTGGCGAAAATCGTCCAAGTACAAACAGGTGTTGATTTACAGATGTTTCAAGGGTCGGGTGCGGCAGGCGGCTTAGGTGGTGGTTTAGCGGTGCTGGGTGGAACCAATCAGTCGGGGTTTGAGGTGATTGCTCAGCTTATCGGCTTGGAACGAGCAATTTCGACCGCCACCCTTGTCTATACAGGTGAAGGCTCGATTGACCGCCAATCCAGTTTTGGAAAGGTACCTATGAAAGTGGCAGAGCTGGCTAAAAAAGCACAGGTTCCCGTGATTGCCTTAGCGGGTCGCAGGGAAGAAACGCTAGGGGAGCTAGAAAAAATGTTTGCGGGTGTTTTCTCCATTCAACTTCAAGCGAATACTTTGAAACAGGCGCTAATGCCAGAGGTCGCAAAAGCTGGCTTATGTGTCGTTAGTGCGCAAACTTATAAATTATTTCAACAAGGAAAAGAGCCGCCCGCTTAAAACGAGTGGCTCCTGTTTATTCATTTAGTAACCGCTCGATTTTCTCGTCTAATTCGGAGAGCTTAATACAATGAATCTGTGGTTTCTTTTTTTCGGTGAAAAGGGTTTGTAACTCTTTTTCTATCGTAAAAGGTTGGGTTAAATCGTCAATTATGACATAAAATTCTGCTGTTTTAGTGTTTTTCAAAAGTGCGGCATCCCGAGCTAGAAGTTTTGATTGACTTAAATCATTCGGTCGTCCAATGGTTCGGATAAGGATTTCTTTATGATTGCGTGTTGGAATGGCAAAATCAAACGGAAATAACATCCCACCTTTGCCAATAAATGAAGGCTTATCGGTAAACAGAATGCCTTTTTCGACTAATTTTTGATAAATAAGTTCGTGAAAAGCCGTTTTTACTGTGACATCAGCCAAACTCGCCAGATGATTCACCTTGAGAATCGCTTGGAGCAGGCGATGCTTGGAAAGTGCATATTTTTCAATATCCGTATTGATGACTAATTTTTCTTCCTGCTTGTCAATTTCTACGCAGAAGGTCGCTAGAATTTCTTCTAAAATTAATTTCTTCTTTGGAGGTTGTGAATCTAGCATTAGTCCTCGACTTTTGAGATTGTCCATGGTCCAACCGTTATCCGTTAAAAGAATCATGTTTCCACCCTTGGTTTCCGCATAAATATTCAGACTGTCAAAGCCTTCTTCAAGGAAAGGAAAAGTAATTTTCATTACGTGGTTGTTGATTTCCTTGTAGCTGATTTCGTCTGATAAGAAGTCGAGATATTTTGTTTTTAAGTCTGTGGACATAGTTTTTCCTCCTAGCCTATATTTTCATGAAAGCACTATTTTAAATTTTTGGCTAGGTTTTTCTCATCACTTTTCATTATAGGTCTTGACAAGTGAATAATCAAACAAATGGTTGTTTTAACTTGCCTAAAGCACGGACGGATACTAGACAGGTTTCTCCGTTCGATATTTCCACTGTTCTTTCTGCAAGATTGATATTTCTGATTTTATCCTTATTGACTACATAAGACTTATGACAGCGGATAAAACGTGGATCTATCTGTGCTAATTCTTTGATAGAGCCGTAAAATTCTAGTTGAGCATTCTCCATGTGTAGAATGATTTTGTGTGGTGTAGGAGAGGTTTCAAAGAATAAAATCTCATCATAGGGGGCAGATTTCCATTGTGCCCCAAGCTTAAAGGTAAATAGAGAGCGTTTGTCGCTGTTTTTATATTGGCGGTCGTTAGCAATCTTTAAGCAATCCGCTATCGCTTGTCGCATATTCTTGCTATCTTCTTTGAGGATATACTCCATCGCCTCGACCTTATAGGAAAAGGTTAGATACGCCATTTCGTCATGGGTGGTGATGAAAACAATCGTTCCGAGGGTATCCGTTTCTCGAATTTTTGCCGCAAGCTCTATGCCGTTCATCTTAGCTTGCAGGTCGACGTCTAAAAGATAGAGTCCGTTCGTCTGCTTTTGCGCTTGAACCTCGTGCA
Organism: Lactobacillales bacterium; assembly: GCA_031261705.1. Taxonomy (GTDB): domain Bacteria; phylum Bacillota; class Bacilli; order Lactobacillales; family Streptococcaceae; genus JAISJD01. Next base: position 54,940 of record JAISJD010000001.1, on the reverse strand, counting down.
AAATTTCCTCGGGGGAGGGACTTGTAAGCTGAATTGTCATATCATAGTCCTCGATAAAAAGATAGTTTTGCACGATTTTTTCTATTTGGTGTCGCTGTTTTTCATCATCTTCACAAATATAAACGTTTAACATAGGGCACCTCCGTTAATAATAGTTAAAATTTGAGTAAACTCCTGCTGTTTGACGGTTGTTTCTAGCACGATATTTTCGATAGGTTGGATAATCTCTTGAAGATTCGACAAGCCCAGTCCGCGATTTTTCCCCTTGGTCGAAAAGCCCTCCGTTTTTAGCTGATAAAGTGGAGGAAGCTCCTTGCGACAGGTGTTTTTGATGATAAAGAATACATCTCCCTGTTTTTGTATCACCGCAATGGAAAGTGTACCTTTTTCCAAAGTTTCTAATTCCTCTAGGGCATTGTCTAAAATAATTCCCAATGCACGAACAAGCAGAATTGTATCAATCGTTTTGATTTCAATAGGTTCTTTGACTTCAAAGTGGAGGGTGAAATTTTCCACTGAAAACAGCTTTGTGGCAAAAATACTTTTTATAGCCACATTTCTCAGATTCGATAACTCGCTCAATTGGAGGTCGCTCGTCAGAAAACCAGTTTGTTGCTTTTTAATTTTCTCGAAGAAATAACTTTCTAATTCGACATAGTCTTTTTCAGCGATAAAAGTTTCTAGTGAGAGCAAGATGTTTTTATAATCATGCTTGAATTTTCGTATTTCTTGGTAGCGACTTTCAATTTCCTTTGTGTACTGCTGAGCAGATTCATAGGTTCTTCGCTCGGTTTCTATCCGGTGCTTTTCTTCTAACGTGGTAGAATACATTTTCATCAAAAGTAGTACCATAAAAACGATGAGAAAGACGGAGAGGGTTTGTGTAATTTTAATCAGCGATAAGTTGCCTTTTCCGCCATAGCTCCATGCACTTGTGGTTAACGCAAATAGGACCAAAATCGTGCTGAGGAGGAGGGCGGTTTTTTGCGCCGTTTGTTTCTTTTCCAGAAAAACGTAGAGCTTTCCAAAGAGAAAATAGCTGCCGCTAGAAAAAAGGCAAAACAGTAAGAACGTAAGGAGAGTGTAAACTCTTCCTGCCGTTACGCTCCCAATAAATGGGTGACCAATCACGAAATGCGAGAAATCAAAGGAGAGACCGAAGCCCAACACGGCGAAGTTACTTCGTAGGAGCGCCTGCTCAAGTGTCAGGTGCTTTCTTTGTAGAAAAAGAATGGTCGCAAGATACATGAAAAAATAGACCGATACTTCAAAGGTAACGAGAATGGAAAGCGTTGCTTCATATAAAAAAAGAGAGGGTGCAACCAATAGTAGTAGAAATAAGAGAAACCCTGTTTTCTCTTTCCACGTTTTCTTCACTTTTCCAGTTGCGAGGAAAAAGCAGAAGGCTAGCTCAGCAAACATTAAAAACATTTTATACACCTTATTCCTTATTAATCAATGGTTTCATTCATATTCATTATAACATCTGTGGATGTCTTCACGGCTGATTTAATAAATTCCTAAAAAAATCTCGATTATTCTTAACGGTTTTGACAGAAAAATGTTCGTTTAAGACAAAAACGGTTGGACGGCTTTTGAGAGGCTATACTAAAGCTATTAAAGGGAGAATGAAGGAGCAATTGAGATGAAAAAAAGAATGTTGTTGTATAGTGGGTTAATTTTTGCTTTGGTTTTTGTATTAATGGGTTTTCGAGCACTTGAGTCTAAGAGTGGCGTGGCAAAGCTTGATGGACGGGCGTGTATTTTACAGGAACGAAGCACGGGCGAGATTCTTTACAAAAAAAATGCAACGAAAAAGTTTCCCGTTGCCTCATTAACGAAGCTTTTGACCGCCTATACTGTTTTACAAGAGATTAAAGAAGGGCGGATTGGTTGGAATGACACATTGAGTCTTTCAGAGTATGGTCGGACAATGACCGCTGATGTGAATTTATCGAATGTGCCGATGGAAGTGGGGGAGGAATACACTGTTCGTGATCTGCTGAACGGTCTATTTGTTGCTTCAGGAAATAATTGTGCGATTACCTTGGCGGAAGGGATTTCAGGCAGTGAACAAGCCTTTTTAGAGAAAATGGAACTTCAACTACAAAATTTAGAAATTAAAAACTATGTGCTGGTGAATTGTTCGGGACTTGATAATTCTTCGATTCCAGAAATTTATCGAAAGGGAAAAAGAGACCAAATGAATTTATTTAGCGCAAAGGATATACTGCTGATTGCCAGTCATCTGATTACGGAATTTCCCGAGGTGCTAGACATTACACAACAAACCTCGACACTTTTTGGCACGCAGGAGATTTACACGTATAATAAAATGCTGCCAAGTTTGGAGTATGGCTATGAGGGAGTGGATGGTTTGAAAACAGGAACAACGGAGTCCGCGGGAGCGTGTCTTGTGGTGACCTGTGTTCAAGAGGGGCGTCGGATGCTTTCGGTTGTTTTGGGGGCGAAAGAGGATGAAAACCGTTATGAAGATACTAAGAAGCTGCTAGATTTTGGTTTTTCAGAAGAATCAAGAACTTAATCGCTCGTCCACCTAGAATTTCTCTTCAAACTAAAGTAAAATGGAGAAAGAAACAGAGGAATGGACGATTCCTCTTAGTGTTATATGGAGGAATAGAAATGGTTGATGCTTTAGTAGATCGTATGCCACCGCAAGATAGAGAAGCGGAACAGGCAGTTTTAGGTTCGATTATGTTAGACGCTGATCGAATTGTCGAGGCAATGGAATATGTCGACGCAGACGATTTTTATCTGCATAGTCATCAAGTGTTATTTAATGTCATGGTGCGCTTAAATGATCGCAATGAACCGATTGACGTTATCACAATAAAAGACCAATTAGAACAGAATAATCAATTAGAGGATGCAGGGGGCATTAGTTATCTTTCAGTGATTGCTGAAGCAGTGCCGACCAGCGCAAATATTGCTTATTATGCGAAGATTGTCGAAGAAAAGGCGCTACTTCGCCGAGTGATTAAGGCGGCGACAGATACGGTGGCGTTAGCTTATGGGCAAGACGGAGAAGTGGACGATATCGTTGACCGTGCGGAACAGGCAATGCTTGAGGTGACGGAAAAACGCAATCGTTCGGGCTTTTTACAGATTAGTGAAATTTTGACGGATAGTTTTGCACAGATTGAAGCAAACTCATTAAATAATGAAGCAATCACGGGGCTTCCAACGGGTTATCCCGATTTGGACCACATGACAGCAGGTTTTCAACCGGATCAGCTGATTATTTTAGCGGCTCGTCCGGCAGTAGGGAAAACCGCCTTTGCTTTGAATATCGCACAAAATGTCGGTACCAAAACCGATACCGCCGTAGCGATTTTTTCATTGGAAATGGGCGCAACCGACCTTGTGAATCGGATGCTTTGTGCAGAGGGTTCTATCAATGCCAGCAATTTACGAACAGGGCAATTGACTCCTGAAGAATGGGACAGTCTTGTCATGGCAATGGGCTCACTTTCTCGGGCGCAAATCTATATAGATGATACCGCGGGGATAAAAATTACCGAAATTCGCGCAAAATGCCGAAAATTAGCGCAGGAAAAAGGCAATCTAGGGCTAATCGTGATTGATTACTTACAATTAATTGAAGGTACGGGACGTGAAAATCGGCAACAAGAAGTTTCAGAAATTTCTCGTCAGTTGAAGAAACTGGCTAAGGAATTGAGTTGCCCAGTAATTGCTCTCTCCCAACTTTCTCGTGGCGTGGAACAACGTCAAGACAAGCGACCAATCCTTTCAGATATTCGGGAATCTGGGTCTATCGAACAAGATGCGGACATTGTTGCGTTTTTGTATCGTGAAGATTACTACCGCTCAGAAGACGGGGAGGAACAAGAACCCAATGACATTGTTGAAGTCATCTTAGAAAAAAACCGTGCCGGAGCTCGGGGAACGGTCGAGTTGATTTTCAAAAAAGAATTTAATAAATTCGCTAGTGTGTCTAAACGTGAAAGCGTAGCATTTTAGGAGTGAATAATGAAGTGATTTACATTTTTGTAAGTCGCTTTTTTTGAATGCTTAAATAGGAAAAGACCTGTTTGTTGAATAGAAAATCTAAGGAATCAGGTTATATTTGAGGCAATAAAACGGGCGAAAGGGGCGAGAAATCCTGGTTTATACATTAGATGAAATTAAAGCAAAGGTTGTACCAATTGCGAAAAAATACGGTATAAAAGAAATGTATTTATTCGGTTCTTACGCACGTGGAACAGCTAATGAAAAAAGTGATTTAGATTTTGTGGTGAATACTAGAGAGTACACCTATGAAAATTATCCCGATTTAATTGCTGAACCTCTTGCTATAATTGAACTTTATGGTACAATAGAAAATGTTCGCGGAGATGGCGGAATTGGCAGACGCGCAAGACTAAGGATCTTGTGCCCAATTACGGGCGTGAGGGTTCAAGTCCCTTTCTCCGCATATATAGGTATGATTCTGAGCGTTTCTCAATTTTGGGAGACGTTTTTATTTTCCCCACGATAGAAAATAACTATCCACAAAAAGTCAGAATTTTCTTTACAGTCAGAGCAGGACAAGCTAAAATAAGTCAACAAATGAATACAAGGGCTTTGAAGAGAAGAGTAGGTTGTTTGAGGACATACAGAGATTTTGCGTTGGTGAGAGCAAGAAGTCTAAAGATGATTGAAAATGAACTCTGAGCATTAGAATTTTCTACGGGTTACGCACCGTTATCATGCGCCTGTGTTGGTTTTCCTGCACAGCTGAGGTGAATTTTTTCACGAATAAAGGTGGTACCGCGTCTAGCTCCTGACGTCCTTTGCTTACAGCTTTCTGTGAGTGAGGGGCGTTTTTCTATACCAAAAACCAAAAGAATGGAGAGAATGATTATGACAGAACAAACATTGAATTTCGAGACATTGCAGGTACACGGTGGGCAAACGGTGGATAAGGACACACAAAGTCGAGCAGTACCGATTTATCAGACGACTTCTTATGTGTTTGATGATGCGGAACAGGCGGCAGGTCGGTTCGCTTTGACGGATGCGGGAAATATTTACACTCGGATTACGAACCCTACGACAGCGGTATTAGAGGAACGCTTGGCACTTCTTGAAGGTGGTGTGGGGGCGGTGGCAACAGCATCGGGATCTGCGGCGATTACTTATGCCCTCCAAAATATCGCTCGGGCGGGCGACCATATCGTGGCTGCCTCAACCTTATACGGTGGCACGTTTAACCTGCTACAACACACTTTGCCTCAATTTGGCATGACGACGTCCTTTGTTGATCCGGATAATTTTGAGGAGATTCAGTCAGCGATTCAGGAAAATACGAAAGCAGTTTTTGTCGAAACTTTGGGAAATCCGAATATCAATGTGGCAGACTTAGAAAAATTGGCAGAGATTGCGCATGAGGCGGGGATTCCGTTAATCGTCGATAATACGTTTGCAACGGCTTATTTAGTGAAACCTTTTGATTATGGGGCAGATATTGTGGTTTATTCGACAACAAAATTTATCGGAGGTCACGGGGCGGCAATTGGGGGTGCGGTGATTGATTCTGGAAACTTTGACTGGACGAATGGGAAATTTCCAAATATTACCGAGCCAGACCCGAGCTATCACGGACTTTCTTGGATTGCTGCGGCTGGAAAGGCAGCGTATATCACACGTGTTCGGACTATCTTACTTCGAGATACTGGCGCAGCGATTTCTCCATTTAACAGCTGGGTGATTTTACTTGGGGTGGAGACCCTGTCGCTTCGCTTGGAAAGACACGTGTCAAATGCGCAAAAAATTGCGGAATACCTAGAAAATCATCCGAAAGTGGCTTGGGTGAATTATCCAGGTTTAAAGAGTAGTAAATATTACGAGCTAGGGCAAAAATATTTACCAAAAGGGTCGGGTGCTATCTTTACCTTTGGCTTAAAGGCGGGCGCTGAGGCTGGGAAAAAAGTCAGTGGGTTGACGAAAATCTTCTCACTTCTTGCGAATGTCGGCGATGCGAAATCACTGATTATCCACCCCGCTTCAACCACTCACTCGCAGCTGGACAAGGAGGAATTACTCGCTACGGGAACTCTGCCTGAAACGGTGCGCTTATCTATCGGGATTGAAAATGTCGATGATTTGATTAGCGACCTTGCGCAAGCGATTGACCAAGTATAACGATAAAAAGTAGGCGAAACTTCCTCGTCTGCTTTTTTCTTTGCAAGATTTGTCTGTTCTGGTTATCAATGTATGGAAACAGTGATATAATGAAAATGATTTTCAGACTTTTACTGTTTTTTTACGAAAAATAGAAGGAAAATGGAAGAGGAGAGATGTAAAGATGAGCGGGAGAAAGACACGTGGAGAAATAAGGAAGAGAAGTAAGAAAAAGAAAGTTTTACCGTTCGTATTGATTTTATGTGCGCTGGTGTTGGGAACTGGCGTGTATGCAGGACAAATGTTCTTTTTTGACAAGCCTGAAACAAAAAAAGTAACCAAAAGTGAGCCAAAGCAAACGACGGAATCTACTAAAAAGGAAGCAGCAAGCACAAAGCCCAAAACAGAGGAATCGGAACAGGCGGCTTGGATTGAGAGTGAAACGCCGATTCTATTTCCTACATTAATGTATCATCATATTGCAACAGATCCAACGGGTTCAGGCAATACGCTCTTTGTGACGAAGGAAGAATTTGCCGACCAGATGAAAGCCTTGAAAGAGGCGGGATATTATACGTTAAATACAGATGAAGCATTGCGAGTCTTGACAGAAAATAAAAAGCCTGCTGAAAAAATCGTATGGATTACAATGGATGACGGGTATGCAAATCACTATGATACCGCCTTTCCGATTTTACAGGAATACGGCTTAAAAGCGACGATTAATCTAATTATGGATCCGGAACGTATCAGCCAAAATCTACCCGAAGAGCGAGTTTTAGAAATGAAGAATGCGGGCATTGATTTTCAAAGTCATACGGTCAATCACTTGGATTTATCTTCTTTATCGGACGAACAAATTCATGAGGAGTTGGCACAATCCAAAGAAGCGCTTGATACCTTGTTGAATCAAGATACGAAACTTCTTTGCTACCCAGCAGGTCGTTTTGACGAACGAGTGGAGGCGGAGGCTGAAAAAGTTGGCTATAAGCTTGCTGTGACAACGAACCCCGGCTTTTCAGGGAAAGAGGATGGCATGTATAGTTTAACTCGTGTCCGCATGTTACCGGGCGTTTCGGGAGAACAATTACTTTCTTCTTTGGGAAATTAGATAGAATCTTGGAGCTTTTTTTAACGAAATTATACCAATTCACTATAAATTTGATAAGGAAAGATTTTCATCCGTTCAATTTAAATGCTCGTTTGATGACTATCTCTGATTTAGATAAAGAAATAATCAAAATGGTAGAGCAACCTTAATTGACTACAAAATCAACTAAGGTTGTTTTTGTAAAATATAGTTATCAAATGAAAATTAACGCTAAAATACTTAGATTTTTTTTATATCGAATCTTTTTTCCTCCTCCACCCGAATAGAAATTTCAAACTTCACTTCCTTACCAATCGTAAACTTAATGAGATATTGCAAAAGCAACAGGAGCCATCCGATAGATAGGCTTGCTGAAAGAAGCTCAAAAGTAGTCAAGGAAAAGTAGCCGACAAATTGGAACAAAATTACGCTTGCGACTAAGCCTGTGCCAATGAGGTAAGAGGCTTGAATAAAATCTTGTCGAATGTCGGGAATCAGCCAGCGAATACTGATGATTAGGGCGATAATAAATAGAACTAAAAAATGGGCAGACTGCACATGTAATTGGTGTAGTGTGCCTTTTCCGTTGTTTGGGAGAAAGCCAATCGCACAAAAGGAAATTGCCGTTAGTGTGAGTAATACACGCAAAATATCGAATCGAATGTTTTTATGGTGTGCCTCATGAATCGCTACGAAGAGATAATCGACTAAGGCAATCATGAGAAGGCCAGAAAGTATCAGCGTGAGGTTGAACACCCAGCTATATTTGGCGTCTACCGTGCCTAAGAAGCTGAAATTTCGATGCCACCAGCCGAGTTTTTGATTGCTTAGCATAGCCAAGGTCATGCCACCGATAATGACGGAAATCAGCAAGGTAATAATCATTCTTGGGGTAATGTTTTCGACAATCGTAATCATTAGATAGTTGCTTATCGCATTAAAGATGAAAAAAAGGATGCTTGCGGTAAATAAATCAAAGCTAGCACCGGTAAATAGAGCACCTAATAATTGAAAGACGCCAAGATTTATTAGAAAGAGCATACTCGCAAAGCCAATCAGTAGTGTTGGAAAATTTCGCCAAGAGATTTTTGAGACGGTATCGTTTTTTCTGTATCTTTTTTGTTGAATGAAGAGAACAGTAAAGACAATCATTGGAATACTGGTTCCCAATAAGAACATCATGTTTTCTATAGAATTGTTTCCCGTCAGATAGACATGATACATTTTCACCACTGAAAAGCGAATGAAAAAGAGGATAGTTGCTAAAATCGAGGGAATCAAAAATAAAAGGATGGAATGAGGTTCCGATTCTTTACTGGTTGGTTTGATGGTGAGCCCATCATCTGTCAAAGTTGCCGTAACTGGCTGTTTTAGGTTAAGGTTTAGTTTTTCCGCAATGTCTTTGGGAATGGTCACTTGAAATTTATCTTCCATGTCTCCTCCTATGAAATAGAACGAATTTGATAAATTAATCATAACATATTCAATCTATTTAAAAAAATATTGAGAAAGAGAACAAATGGATAAAAAATGGTGTAACACAGACACCTGAAAATCATCTACAATGAAAAATCACTGCTCTGATTGATGTTCCATATTTTCACGGATGGGATCCATTCGTTTGAAGTAATCGTGGATTTCCTCGACTTTTTGGTTCCGTTTGGAAGATTCATGTGCCAGTGCGTAAATGGACGTACTCATGAGAATTGCGATGTAGTCAATATATCCTGTATGATCATCGAACACGCTATCACGGATGCGATTATCTAATAATTCTTCTAAAAATTTTACAATAATCGTATCCACGGTCGAGCTAATCGACGGATAGTGAATACCAAAAGTAGCTTTCAGACCGTCAATCGTTTCCCTTGTCCAAACGAGCAATTCCCAGCTAAATTCCTGCGATAGAGGAAGAACATTTCCTGTAACGCTTCCAAAATTTTTATGGACGATTTTCAAAATAAATTTGTTCAACAAGTCGTCTTTATCTAAATAATGTGCGTAAAAAGTACTGCGATGGATTCCGGCTAATTTCGTGAGTTGATTGACCGAAATATCTTGAAAATTTTGTGTTTTTAACTGACTTATAAAAGATTTTAATATTTGTTTTTCAGCCTTAGTATATCTAGTATCAGCGTCTTTCATAATCCCCCTCCTTAAAGATTTATACTCCTAAACGACATCTGTCGCATCTTGTCGGTTGCGTTATTTTTGTTCCTGCATTATGATTTATGAAACAACAGTTGTCGGATTGAGATAAGTATAACCGAAGCTTTTGTATCATGCAATGGGGTCGGGAAAGAAGTTGGTCTGCATGTCTGTTGTTTTGCTAGTCTTAGGTGTGGCGTTTTAGCGCATCTCATTTGGTGAGTCGTAAGAGGACTGTTAGCTATGTAACAGTTATCTGGATAACAATATTGCACGAGGAGTACGAGGAGCACGAGGGAGCAGAAAGACAAGAAAAATATGCTAGTCCTACTTACAGCTTGCTGTTTAGTAGCGACTGTATGCGAAACAAAGTGTAGAACAAAACGATTCCAAGGCAAAGAACGCCTTACAATCCTTTTTCTATTTTTCTTTCTTCCTAACCACTCCTCTTAGCTCTGTATTGGAGTCGAGCACGAGGAGCAGAAAGACAAGAAAAAAGATAAAACGATTCCAAGGCAAAGAACGCCTTAAAATCCTTTTTCTATTTTTCTTTTTTTCTAACCACTCCTCTTAGCTCTGTATTGGAGGTAGATGAATGGAGCGAGGCAAAGTCGCATTTGAAATTCGAGATTTGATGATTTCGATTAGTCGGTACAAGGAAAACTCAATTCGTTGCCAAGAAGCTGATTTTCCAAAGCTGTATGGCATCCAAGTCGCCACTCTACTTTTCTTATTAAAGAGAAAAGAGCGGGAGACGTTTCAAAAGGATATTGAAGAACAGTTTCATGTTCGGAGACCCACCGCCACAAATATGATTAAGCGTATGGAAGCGAATGGGTTGATTTACCGAGAGCCTGTAAGCTATGATGCTCGGTTAAAGCGGATTGTTTTAGCGGAGAAAGCTTATAAATATCAAAAGTGGATGGAAAAATCTAGTAAGGTATTTCAAGAAAAGATGGTTCAAGATATTCCAGATGAAGAAATTTCAATGTTTATTTCTACCTTACGCAAAATACAGAAGAATATGGAAGTGTAGAGTGGAAAGAAGAGGAGTGGAAAAATGTTAAAAATTCTTAAGAGATTTACGAAAAAAGAAGTTGGCTACATAGGTATTGCCATCGTCTTTATCGTAACACAAGTGTTCTTTGACTTGAGATTACCTGATTACATGTCGAAGGTGACGAAGTTAATTCAAGAAAAAGGCACAACGGTGTCACAAATTGTCAATGAAGGGAAATGGATGGTACTCTGTGCGCTTGGTTCGCTTGTTGCGGCGGTGATTGTCGGCTTCTTGGCGGCAAAAGTAGCAGCAGGCTTGTCACGGACTTTGCGTCATGACGTGTATCATCAAGTTTCTGAATTTTCCATGGCAGAAATCAATAAATTTTCTACCGCTTCATTAATTACACGTTCAACAAATGATATTACGCAAGTACAGATGATTGTGGCAATGGGACTTCAATTAATTATTAAGGCGCCGATTACGGCTGTCTGGGCGATTTTAAAAATTGCTGATAAGTCTTGGGAATGGACAACGGCACTTGGTGTAGCGGTACTCTTTATTTTAGTAGTTATCGGCATTATCGTGACGATTGCTATGCCGAAGTTCAAGATTATCCAAAAATTAACGGATAAGCTAAACTCGGTGACTCGGGAAAACTTAACAGGGATTCGAGTGGTTCGTGCGTATAATGCAGAAGATTACCAAACAGCAAAATTCGAAAAAGCAAACGATGATATTACTTCAACGAACTTGTTTATCCAACGAATCATGGCGATGATGATGCCGATGATGTCACTTGTTTCTTCAGGTTTATCAGTTGCTGTTTACCTCATTGGGGCGAATATCATCAAAGCAGTGACGGTAGCTCCTGCCTCTACACCAGCAGGTATGAAAGCCGCATTTACGGCAATGGCGACTGGAAGAATTGATCTATTCTCAGACATGGTGGTCTTTACCTCTTACGGCATGCAGGTGGTTATGGCGTTCATGATGTTAACGATAATTTTCATTATGTTACCTCGTGCCAATGTTTCTGCGGGTCGTATTATGGAAGTCATTGATACACAATCTTCTATTAAAGATGGGACAAAGGATGAATCTGCCGCAACGGAAGTTGGAACGGTTGAATTTAAAGATGTTTGTTTCCAATATGCCGATGCTTCTGAATACGTCATTGAACATGTTTCCTTTAAAGCAAACAAAGGGGAAACGGTGGCGTTTATCGGTTCCACAGGTTCAGGGAAATCAACGTTAATCAATTTAATTCCTCGTTATTATGATGCAACTTCTGGACAAGTGCTAGTTGACGGTGTGGATGTGAAAGAATTTGAAGAAATCGCTCTTCACAATAAAATGGGCTTTATTCCTCAAAAACCTGTCATGTTTAATGGCACGATTCGCTCAAACCTAGAGCTTGGAACGAACGCTCACGGGGCAATCACGGATGATGAATTACAAACGGCGTTACGCATTGCCCAAGCCGATGAATTTGTGAATAAAATGCCGGACGGTTTAGATGCGGAAATTTCACAAGGTGGGTTAAACTTATCCGGAGGTCAAAAACAACGGTTGGCGATTGCTCGTGCGATTGCTCGTCGTCCGGAAATTCTTGTATTTGATGATTCTTTCTCCGCCTTAGATTATAAAACAGACCGTGTTCTTCGGGATGCTCTAAAAACTGAAACAGCGGATACGACAAAATTAATTGTTGCCCAACGGATTGGGACGATTATTGATGCGGATCAAATCATTGTGCTAGATCAAGGGAAAGTGGTCGGTCACGGCACACATGAGGAGTTACTGAAAAACAATGCAATTTATCAAGAAATTGCCTACTCACAACTTTCTAAGGAGGAATTAGCCTAATGAGTGAAGAAAAGAAAATGCCAATGAATAAACCTCAGGCTGTCGGTCCCGGAAGAGGTCGTGGGGCTGGTGAAAAGCCAAAAGATGTGAAAAAAGCCTTAGGAGATTTAATAAAATATGTTAAACCGTTCTATCCAGCAATTTTTATTGCAGCGATTGCAGCGTGTGGAGGTTCGTATTTAACGATTATCGGGCCGGATAAATTATCTGAAATCACCAATAAAATTATAGACGGGATTAAAGCAAGTCTGATTCCTGCTGGGACACCTGGTCATGGCGATATTGATTTGAAGAAAATCACCTCCATTGCGCTCGTATTGATTGCTTATTATGTGGGTTCTGCGATTCTAAGCTATATTCAAGGATTCATTATGGCAACTGTTACGCAACGAACCTCTAAAAAATTACGTAAAGATATTTCTCATAAAATCAATGTTTTACCTTTGCGTTACTTTGACAATCATCCTTACGGGGATACGTTATCTCGGGTTACCAATGATGTAGATACGATTGGCCAAGCATTGAATCAGTCGGTCGGTAGTCTGGTTTCAGCTTTGACTCTCTTTATTGGTTCGATTATTATGATGTTCAAAACGAACGTTCATATGAGTTTAACAGCGATTGCTACAACGGTTGTGGGCTTTGGGCTAATGATTCTCATTATGACTAAGTCACAAAAATTCTTTAATGACCAACAAAATGGACTGGGTGAAGTGAATGGTTTCGTGGAAGAAGTGTACACGGGTCATAATATGGTCAAGGTTTCTAATGCCGATAAGGAAAAAGAAGGGGAGTTTGATGACATCAATGAACGTCTGTATAACTCCGTCTGGAAATCTCAATTCCTTTCTGGTCTAATGATGCCCTTAATGCAATTTATCGGGAACTTTGGCTATGCAGCGGTCTGCTTAGTCGGTGCTGTATTAGCGATTGACGGAACGATTAGCTTTGGGGTCATTGTAGCGTTCATGGTTTATATCCGTCTATTCACACAACCATTAACTCAAATTGCCCAAGCAGTCACGTCCATGCAATCAGCAGGGGCTGCTTCTGAACGTATTTTCACTTTCCTTAATGAAGAGGAATTAGAAAATGAAGCTGGAAAACCTACTGCTATACCAAACCCTAAAGGTGCGGTTGAGTTCAAAGATGTTCACTTTGGGTACAATGAAAACCGTGTGATTATCAATGATTTTTCTGCAGCTGCGAAACCAGGTCAAAAAATTGCGATTGTTGGGCCTACTGGTGCCGGAAAATCAACCATGGTGAACTTGCTCATGCGTTTTTACGAAACCAATTCAGGGGAAATCATCATTGATGGGACACCAACCAAAACGATTACACGTGAGGCTGTTCATGACCAATTCTCCATGGTTTTACAGGATACTTGGTTGTTTGAAGGAACAATCAAAGAAAACTTGATTTACAATCAAAAAAATATAACAGATGCACAAGTGGTAGCAGCTGCCGAAGCGGTGGGTGTCGATCACTTTATCAACACGTTACCAAATGGCTATGATTCCCTCATTAAAGATGCAGATGAATTATCTGTTGGGGAACGTCAATTATTAACGATTGCTCGTGCGCTGTTGAAAAATGCACCAATGCTCATTTTGGATGAAGCAACTTCCTCTGTAGATACACGGACGGAAGAATTGATTCAACAGGCAATGGATAAACTGATGGAGGGTCGGACAAGCTTTGTCATTGCCCACCGACTTTCAACCATCAAAAATGCAGACTTAATTCTTGTGATGAAAGACGGCGATATTATCGAATCTGGAAATCATCAAGATTTACTCGCAGAAGGTGGTTTCTATGCCAACCTTTACAATTCACAATTTGAAAGTGTCGCCTAAAGATAAGAATGAGGCTCTCTAGTTTTGGACTGGAGAGCCTTTTTAAATTGATAGAGAGTGTTCGGCTAAACGACAAAAAAATATCATTGTCGGTTGCATCAGATGCTGTCAGTGTCAACTATCGTGAAATAGAAGAAACTGGAAAATGAGTGGGATGAAATTCTCATTTTTAGATTTCTGGCGCTATTTTCGTTCGTAAAAATTAAAATCTTAAGGTTTTCTTAATATTTAAAAGACGAACAATCGGCGATTTTTCCATGCAAACGCCCCCTAGCGTGTCACAAATTTCAGCTAAAAACGGCGTGAATTCAACCGAAAACAACGATATAAAGCGCTTTCTTTGAAAATAATCCAAAAAAAGCGAACTTTTAAGAAAACGGCGAGAAAATAAAAAGGGAAACAACGACGAAGTTTCTGAAAAAAAGCACGATTTAGGATAAAAAATTCTTGCGTAATCATTTCAAACATAGTATCATAGCAAAGGTGTCACTTCGAAAAGAATAAATGACACAGTGGAATCGGAAAAAGATTCCGCGGCTTTGAAGCGAGAGGTTGCGACACGCCCGGACGCATTGCCACGCGAACGGCACGTCGGTATTTTCGTGGAGCTAGCCTATTTTCAAAATAGACGAAGGAGGGAACAAAGATGGCAAAACAAAAAATTCGTATCCGTTTAAAAGCGTATGAACACCGTATTTTAGACCAATCAGCGGATAAAATTGTGGAAACAGCAAAACGTACAGGAGCTTCTGTAAGTGGTCCAATCCCACTACCAACTGAACGTAGCCTATACACAATCATCCGTGCGACTCATAAATACAAAGATTCTCGCGAACAATTCGAAATGCGTACACACAAACGTCTTATTGACATTGTGAACCCAACACCAAAAACAGTTGATGCTTTAATGAAGCTTGACTTACCATCAGGTGTGAACATCGAAATCAAACTATAATTAAGAAGAAAATGGAGGTGTACTCATGACCAAAGGAATCTTAGGGAAAAAAGTGGGAATGACACAAATCTTCACTGAGTCTGGCGAATTAATCCCAGTAACAGTAATCGAAGCAACACCAAACGTTGTTTTACAAGTAAAAACTGTTGAAACGGACGGCTACGAAGCAATTCAAGTCGGTTACCAAGACAAACGTGAAGTTTTATCAAACAAACCTGCGAAAGGTCATGTTGCAAAAGCAAACACGGCTCCTAAGCGCTTCATTCGTGAATTCAAAAATGTTGAGCTAGGAGAATATGAAGTAGGAAAAGAAATTACAGTAGATGTTTTCCAAGCAGGAGACATTATTGATGTAACAGGTACAACGAAAGGGAAAGGTTTCCAAGGGGTTATTAAACGTCATGGTCAATCTCGTGGTCCAATGGCTCACGGTTCTCGTTATCATCGTCGTCCTGGGTCAATGGGTCCAGTTGCACCTAACCGTGTATTTAAAAATAAACACCTTGCAGGACGCATGGGTGGCAACCGCGTAACAATTCAAAACTTAGAAGTAGCGAAAGTTATCGCAGACAAGAACGTTATCCTTATTAAAGGAAATGTTCCAGGAGCTAAAAAATCATTAATCACAATTAAAACAGCAGTTAAGGCTGCTAAATAATCAAGGATAGGAGGGAACAGTAGGAATGGCAAACGTAGCATTATTCAAACAAGATGGTACTCAAAACGGCGAAATTACTTTAAATGACGCAGTTTTCGGTATTGAACCAAATGAATCAGTTGTATTCGACGCAATCATTGCGCAACGTGCTTCTTTACGTCAAGGAACTCACGCAGTGAAAAACCGTAGTGCAGTTCGTGGCGGTGGACGTAAACCATGGCGTCAAAAAGGAACTGGTCGTGCTCGTCAAGGATCAATTCGCTCACCACAATGGCGTGGCGGTGGCGTAGTATTCGGACCTACACCACGTTCATACGGCTACAAACTTCCACAAAAAGTTCGTCAACTAGCACTTAAATCTGTTTACTCAGAAAAAGTTGCTGAAAATAAATTAGTTGCAGTTGAAGCGTTAAACTTCGATGCACCAAAAACGAAAGAATTTGCAAAAGTTCTTGCTAACTTATCAATTGACTCTAAAGTCTTAGTAGTCACAGAAGAAGGAAACGACTTTGCAGCATTATCTGCTCGCAATCTTCCAAACGTGTCTGTAACAACTGCTAACTCTGCAAGTGTGTTAGATATTACATCTAACGATAAATTGTTAATTACGCAAACTGCTCTAACTCAAATTGAGGAGGTACTTGCATAATGAACTTATTAGACATCATTAAAAAACCAGTAATTACTGAAGCATCAATGGCTGCTATGGACAACAAAAAATACACTTTTGAAGTTGACGTAAAAGCAAACAAAACTTTAGTAAAACAAGCTGTCGAAGCAGCATTTAAAGGCGTGAAAGTAGAAAAAGTTAATATTTTAAATATTAAACCTAAATACAAACGCGTTGGTAAATACGCTGGTTACACTAAAAAACGTCGTAAAGCAATCGTAACATTGACTGCTGACTCTAAAGAAATCGAAATCTTCTCAGCTGAATAAGCTTGAATCACACCATAATATAGGAGGGAAAAGACGTGGCGATTAAGAAGTACAAACCAACCTCAAATGGTCGTCGTAACATGACTTCATCTGACTTTGCTGAAATTACAACAGACAAACCAGAAAAAAGCCTGTTAGCACCTTTGAAAAACAATGCGGGTCGTAACAATAACGGACGCATCACTGTACGTCACCAAGGTGGCGGTCACAAACGTCAATACCGTTTAGTAGACTTTAAACGTAACAGAGACGGCATTACAGCAACTGTAAAAACCGTTGAGTATGATCCAAACCGTTCAGCTAACATTGCGTTAGTAACTTACGATGATGGAGTAAAATCATACATCTTAGCACCAAAAGGCTTAGAAGTAGGAATGAAACTTGTTTCAGGTCCTGATGCCGATATTAAAGTAGGAAATACATTACCATTAGAAAATATTCCAGTGGGTACTGTTATCCATAACATCGAGTTAAAACCTGGTAAAGGTGGACAATTAATCCGTTCTGCTGGTACTTCAGCACAAGTGCTTGGTAAAGAAGGCAAATACGTATTAATCCGCTTAAACTCTGGGGAAGTTCGTATGGTGTTAGCCACTTGCCGTGCAACAATCGGTACTGTTGGGAACGAACAACACGAATTAATCAACATTGGTAAAGCAGGTCGTTCTCGTTGGATGCGTAAACGTCCAACTGTCCGTGGATCTGTAATGAACCCTAACGATCACCCACACGGTGGTGGTGAAGGTAAAGCTCCAGTTGGTCGTAAAGCTCCAGTATCACCTTGGGGTCAACCAGCTATCGGTTACAAAACTCGTAATAAGAAAGCACAATCAGACAAACTTATTGTTCGTCGTCGTAAAAATAAATAATTAACTCGTAAAATATGAGAGGAGGTTCACCATGAGCCGTAGCTTGAAAAAAGGGCCTTTCGCTGATGACCATTTAATCAAAAAAGTAGAAGCAGCACAAGGCGCTGAAAAAAAACAAGTAATTAAAACTTGGTCTCGTCGTTCTACGATTTATCCAAGTTTCGTAGGTTTAACCATCGCAGTGTATGATGGACGTAAACATGTTCCAGTTTACATCCAAGAAGACATGGTAGGACACAAACTAGGTGAATTTGCACCTACACGTACTTACAAAGGTCACGCCGCTGACGATAAGAAAACAAGACGCTAATTTATAGAGGAGGAAAAAAGCAAATGTCAGAACAAATTACATCAGCTAAAGCAACTGCTAAAACAGTTCGCACTTCACCTCGTAAAGCACGTCTAGTGATTGATTTAATCAGAGGTAAAAATGTTGCTGAAGCAATTTCAATCTTGAAATTCACACCAAACAAATCTGCAGGGATTATTGAAAAAGTATTAATGTCAGCAATCGCTAATGCAGAAAACAACTTTGACTTAGATGTTGAAAACTTGTATGTTTCTGAAGCATTCGTTAACGAAGGACCAACTATGAAACGTTTCCGTCCTCGTGCAAAAGGATCAGCTTCACCAATTAACAAACGTACATCTCACATCACAG
This sequence comes from Lactobacillales bacterium, assembly GCA_031261705.1. Taxonomy (GTDB): domain Bacteria; phylum Bacillota; class Bacilli; order Lactobacillales; family Streptococcaceae; genus JAISJD01. The sequence continues at coordinate 36,748 of JAISJD010000001.1, read as the reverse complement.
TAGTTGTAACAGAAAAATAGAGGAGGGATATCAGTGGGTCAAAAAGTACATCCAATTGGTATGCGTGTTGGCATCATTCGTGACTGGGACGCAAAATGGTATGCAGAAAAAGAATTTGCAGAATACCTACACGAAGACTTAAAAATCCGCAAATTTATCCAAACCAAACTTGCTGATGCTGCTGTTTCAACAATTGAAATCGAACGTGCGGCTAACCGCGTGAACGTATCAATTCACACAGCAAAACCTGGTATGGTTATCGGTAAAGGTGGATCTGAAGTCGAAAACACACGCAAAGAATTAAACAAATTAACTGGTAAAAAAGTACACATTAATATCGTGGAAATCAAAAAACCAGATTTAGATGCAAAAATCGTCGGCGAAGGAATTGCACGTCAATTAGAAAACCGTGTAGCATTCCGTCGTGCGCAAAAACAAGCCATCCAACGTACAATGCGCGCTGGAGCTAAAGGAATCAAAACTCAAGTATCAGGCCGTTTAAACGGTGCAGATATTGCCCGTAGCGAAGGATACTCTGAAGGAACTGTTCCACTTCACACATTGCGTGCAGACATTGACTACGCATGGGAAGAAGCGGACACAACTTATGGTAAATTAGGCGTTAAAGTTTGGATTTATCGTGGTGAAGTTCTTCCAACAAAAAAGAACGTTGAGAAAGGAGGGAAATAATCATGTTAGTACCTAAACGTGTAAAACACCGTCGTGAATTTCGTGGAAAAATGCGCGGTGAAGCTAAAGGTGGTAAAGAAGTAGCATTCGGTGAATACGGCTTACAAGCAGTAGAATCTCACTGGATTACTAACCGCCAAATCGAAGCTGCCCGTATCGCCATGACTCGTTACATGAAACGTGGTGGGAAAGTATGGATTAAAATCTTCCCTCACAAATCTTATACTGCCAAAGCAATTGGGGTACGTATGGGTTCTGGTAAAGGGGCTCCTGAAGGCTGGGTAGCACCAGTAAAACGTGGGAAAATCATGTTTGAAATCGCTGGCGTTCCTGAAGATGTAGCACGCGAAGCTCTACGTCTTGCCTCTCATAAATTGCCAGTTAAGACTAAAATCGTAAAACGTGAGGAAGCGGGTGAATCGAATGAAGGTTAATGAAATCAAAAAAGAAATCAAAGGATTATCACCTGCAGACTTAATCGCTAAAGAAGCTGAATTGAAAGAAGAATTATTCAACTTACGATTCCAATTAGCAACAGGTCAATTAGAAAACACTGCACGTATTAAAGAAGTACGTCAATCGATTGCACGCATTAAAACAGTTTTGCGTGAACAAGCTTAATTAAGAAGGAGGCAAATCTCGCATGACTGAACGTAATGATCGTAAAGTTTACCAAGGTCGCGTGGTATCTGACAAGATGGACAAAACTATCACAGTTGTTGTCGAAACTAAAAAGAACCACCCAATCTACGGAAAACGTATGAACTATTCAAAAAAATATAAAGCACACGATGAAAACAACGAAGCAAAAGTTGGAGATATCGTACGTATTATGGAAACTCGTCCATTATCAGCAACTAAGCGTTTCCGTTTACTAGAAGTAGTCGAAAAAGCAGTTATTATCTAATTAATGTACGGAAGATTCCTAATTAGATTGAAATTTTAAAATCTGAAAGGAGGATACACAAGTGATCCAAGCTGAAAGTCGTTTAAAAGTCGCTGATAACTCAGGTGCTCGCGAAATCTTAACTATCAAAGTTCTTGGTGGTTCAGGACGCAAGACTGCAAATATCGGAGACGTGATTGTAGCTACAGTTAAACAAGCAACGCCAGGTGGGGTTGTTAAAAAAGGTGACGTAGTTAAAGCAGTTATCGTTCGTACAAAATCAGGAGCTCGTCGTACAGACGGTTCTTACATTAAATTTGACGAAAATGCTGCAGTGATTATTCGTGATGATAAGAGCCCACGTGGTACTCGTATTTTCGGGCCAGTAGCTCGTGAATTACGTGAAGGTAACTTCATGAAAATCGTTTCACTAGCACCAGAAGTATTATAATTTCAGACACTTATTGAAGGAGGTGCGAAAGTAAATGTTTGTTAAAAAAGGCGATAAAGTTAAAGTTATCACTGGTAAAGACAAAAATAAAGAAGGCGTTGTATTAGCTGCCTTTCCTAAAAAAGATAAAGTTTTAGTCGAAGGTGTTAACATCGTTAAAAAACACCAAAAACCTAACGCATTAAACCCTCAAGGCGGAATCCTTGAAGTGGAAGCACCTATCCATGTCTCTAACGTTCAAGTGTTAGATGAAAATGGAGTAGCGGGTCGCGTAGGTTACAAATTTGTTGACGATAAAAAAGTTCGTTTCAACAAAAAATCTGGAGAAATCTTAGATAAATAATTCAATGAATAAGGAAGGAGGAGCTCACTCAATGAACCGCCTAAAAGAAAAATATTCAAAAGAAGTTGTACCAGCTTTAACAGAAAAATTTGGTTACACTTCAGTAATGCAAGCACCTAAAGTTGACAAAATTGTCATTAACATGGGTGTTGGTGATGCAGTTTCAAACTCTAAAAACTTAGACAAAGCTGTTGAAGAACTAACTTTAATCACTGGTCAAAAACCACTAATCACAAAAGCGAAAAAATCTATTGCTGGTTTCCGTTTACGTGAAGGGATGCCAATCGGTGCGAAAGTTACATTACGCGGAGAAAGAATGTACGAATTTTTAGACAAATTGGTATCAGTTTCTTTACCTCGTGTACGTGACTTCCACGGTGTAAGTAAAAAAGCTTTTGATGGTCGTGGGAACTACACATTAGGTGTGAAAGAACAACTAATCTTCCCTGAAATCGACTATGATTTGGTAGATAAAGTACGCGGTATGGATATCGTTATCGTAACAACTGCGAACACTGACGAAGAATCTCGTGAGTTATTAGCTGGCTTAGGTATGCCATTTCAAAAATAAAAACAGGAGGCGAATATAATGGCTAAAAAATCAATGATAGCTAAACAACAACGCCCTGCAAAATTCACAACACAAGCATACACTCGTTGCGAACGTTGCGGACGTCCACACTCAGTTTATCGTAAATTCCAACTTTGCCGTATTTGCTTCCGTGAACTTGCCTATAAAGGTCAAATTCCGGGCGTGAAGAAAGCAAGCTGGTAAATATCAGTACCCTATATCAAAGGAGGTAATTAATTCAATGGTCATGACAGATCCAATTGCAGATTTTCTAACTCGCATTCGTAATGCGAACATGGTTAAACATGATACTTTAGAAGTACCTGCATCTAAAATCAAACGTGACATCGCTGAAATCCTTAAAAATGAAGGTTTCATCAAAGATGTTGAATATATTGAAGATGACAAACAAGGCGTTATCCGTGTATTCTTAAAATACGGGAAAAACGACGAACGTGTTATCACTAACTTAAAACGTATTTCTAAACCAGGACTACGCGTTTATGTTAAATCAGATGATGTTCCTAAAGTCTTAAATGGTTTAGGTATCGCAATCATCTCGACTTCTGAAGGTCTAGTAACAGACAAAGAAGCTCGTCAAAAAAATATCGGCGGCGAAGTTATCGCTTACGTATGGTAATCAAAAATATTACACAAGGAGGTGCCTCTAAGTGAGTCGTATTGGGAATAAAGTCGTTATTTTACCAGCAGGCGTGACTGTTGAAAACAATGACAATACTGTAACTGTTAAAGGACCAAATGGAGAATTAACTCGTGCTTTCTCAAAAGATATTGACATCTTAGTAGAAGGAACTGAAGTAACATTCAAACGTCCTGACGATACAAAAGAAATGAAAACAATCCACGGAACAACTCGTGCAAACTTCAATAACATGGTTATTGGTGTCAGCGAAGGGTTCAAAAAAGAATTAGAAATGATTGGGGTTGGGTACCGTGCACAATTACAAGGCAATAAACTTGTATTAAGCGTTGGTAAATCTCATCCAGACGAAATTACTGCTCCAGAAGGAATTACTTTTGAAGTTCCTGCTGCAACACAAATCGTTGTGAAAGGCGCAAACAAAGAAGCAGTCGGCGAAATCGCTGCCTACGTTCGTTCTATGCGTCCTCCAGAACCTTATAAAGGAAAAGGTATTCGCTACGTTGGTGAATATGTACGCCGTAAAGAAGGTAAAACTGGTAAATAATCGTTGCTTGACCTATTTCCTCGAATGGTTCGAGGAAAGTAAAGCACTATACCGAACACTCAAGCAATTTCTTGCTTGCCAAAAAAATCAAAGAGGTGAAAATTGTGATAACAAAACCAGATAAAAATAAAACACGTCAACAAAGACATCGTCGTGTTCGTAACAAAATCTCTGGTACTGCTGAGCGCCCACGCTTGAACATCTACCGTTCTAATAAAAACATCTACGCGCAAGTAATTGATGACGTAGCGGGTGTGACGCTAGCAAGTGCCTCTGCCTTAGATAAAGAAATTTCAGGTGGAACAAAAACAGAAGTTGCTGCAGCCGTAGGTAAATTAATTGCCGAACGTGCAAACGCTAAAGGCGTTAAAGTAGTAGTATTTGACCGTGGTGGGTACCTTTACCATGGCCGCGTTGCTGCTCTTGCTGAAGCAGCTCGCGAAAATGGACTAGAATTTTAGGAAGAAGGAGGAACACCATTCATGGTTTATATTGATCCAAAAGCATTGGAATTAGAAGATCGCGTCGTTGCAATCAACCGTGTAACAAAAGTTGTAAAAGGTGGACGTCGTTTACGTTTTGCCGCTCTAGTTGTTGTCGGTGACAAAAACGGTCACGTAGGTTTCGGTACTGGTAAAGCACAAGAAGTACCAGAAGCTATTCGTAAAGCGATTGAAGATGCGAAGAAAAACTTAATTGAAGTACCAATGGTTGGGACTACTATCCCTCATGAAGCTATTGGAGTATTCGGTGGCGGACGCATTCTTATGAAGCCTGCTGTTGAAGGGGCTGGAGTTGCTGCTGGTGGTCCAGTACGTGCCGTATTGGAATTAGCCGGTGTTGCGGATGTTACTTCAAAATCATTAGGTTCAAACACACCAATCAACGTTGTACGCGCAACTGTTGATGGTTTAAAACAATTAAAAGTTGCCGCTGAAGTTGCTCAACTTCGTGGAAAATCTATCGACGAATTAATCGGTTAAGGAGGACAAAATAATGACTGAATTAAAAATTACTTTAAAACGCTCTGTCATCGGACGTCCTCAAAACCAACGTGATACTGTAAAAGCTCTAGGTCTTGGTAAAATCAACAGTTCTGTTGTAAAACCAGCAAACGTTGCTATCAAAGGCATGGTCAATACAATTTCACATTTAGTGGACGTTGAAGAAGTCAAATAAGACTCAATTATTTTAAAACCAAGGAGGTGCCTATATAAATGAAACTTCATGAATTACAACCTGCAGAAGGTAGCCGCCAAGTGCGCAACCGTGTTGGACGTGGTACTTCATCAGGAAATGGTAAAACATCTGGACGTGGACAAAAAGGTCAAAAATCTCGTTCAGGCGGTGGTGTACGTTTAGGATTTGAAGGTGGTCAAACACCATTATTCCGTCGTTTACCAAAACGTGGATTTACCAACATTAACCGTAAAGACTATGCAGTTATCAATCTTGACGTATTAAACCGTTTTGAAGATGGTGCAGAAGTTACACCAGTTATTTTAGTTGAAGCTGGAATCGTGAAAAACGAAAAAGCTGGAATTAAAGTCTTAGCAAATGGTGAATTAACTAAAAAATTAACAGTTAAAGCAGCAAAATTCTCTAAAGCAGCAGAAGAAGCTATTGTAGCTGCCGGTGGATCAATTGAGGTGATTTAATGTTTAAACTTTTAAATAATGCTTTTAAAGTTAAAGACATTAGGTCAAAAATTCTATTTACTGTTTTCATATTATTTGTATTTCGTCTTGGTGCGCAGATTACTGTGCCCGGCGTAAATGCAAAAGCATTAGAAAATCTATCCAGTTTACCATTCTTAAATATGTTGAATGTGGTTTCCGGTAGTGCTATGCAGAATTTCTCTGTTTTTGCTATGGGGGTATCTCCATACATCACAGCATCTATCGTTATCCAATTATTGCAAATGGATATCGTTCCAAAATTTGTTGAGTGGTCAAAACAAGGGGAAGTTGGGCGTAAGAAATTAAATCAAGCGACTCGTTATTTAACATTAGTCTTAGGCTTTGTTCAATCAATCGGGATTACCGCTGGCTTTAATGCTTATGCAAACTACAAGACGGAAAGCGGTCAAGCCCTTGTTCAACATGCAAATGTATCAACCTATATTTGTATCGGAATCATCTTAACCGCTGGAACTATGTTTGTTACATGGATGGGTGAACAAATTACGGAAAAAGGAATCGGAAACGGGGTTTCAATGATTATCTTTGCGGGAATCATTGCTTCTCTTCCACACAGCGTGAGCGAAATTTATGAAAAATATTTTGTAAATATCGACCCAGGTACGATGTGGAAGTCATTCATCTTCATTGCAATATTACTTATTGCCGTGATTGTGATTGTCACAGCGACCACGTTCATGCAACAAGCAGAACGTAAAATTCCTATCCAATACACCAAGCGTGTAGCGGGTGCGCCAACAAGCAGCTACTTACCATTAAAAGTAAATGCTGCTGGAGTTATTCCAGTAATCTTTGCAAGCTCGTTCATTGCATTGCCAAATACTGTCTTACAATTTCTAAAAGATAGTTCTTACGCTTCGGACGGTTGGTATAAAGTGCTCACACAACTCTTTGACTATAGTACTATTCCAGGTAGTATCCTATATACAGTCTTGATTGTGGCGTTCACTTTCTTCTACGCCTTTGTACAAGTAAACCCTGAGAAATTAGCAGAAAACTTACAAAAGCAAGGAAGTTACATTCCTCGAGTTCGTCCAGGAAAAGGAACGGAAGAATACGTTTCAGGATTGTTAATGCGTTTAAGTACCGTTGGCTCGGTGTTCTTGGGGCTAGTAGCATTAGTACCGATTATTGCGCAAATGGTTTGGAACCTACCAAAATCAATTGGTCTTGGAGGAACCAGCCTACTCATCGTCATCGGTGTAGCACTTGAAACAGCAAAACAACTTGAAGGGTTAATGCTGAAACGTCAGTACGTTGGTTTCATCAACAATAAGTAAGAATGCGTGTGTTGAGGCCAGTGCCTCAGCACCATTCTGGCATATAGCATATAAAGGAGAGTTTCTCATGAATCTAATTCTAATGGGATTGCCTGGTGCGGGGAAAGGAACACAAGCAGAACGTATCATTGATGCCTATGCTATTCCACATATTTCCACTGGGGATATGTTCCGCGAAGCAATGAAAAATGAAACTGCTTTAGGCTTAGAAGCAAAATCCTTTATGGATAAAGGGGCATTGGTTCCAGATTCTGTTACTAACGGAATCGTGAAAGAACGTTTAGCAGAACCAGATACAAAAAAAGGGTTCCTATTAGACGGCTTTCCACGGACAATTGACCAAGCAGAAGCTTTGGACGCTATGTTGAAAGACTTAGATAAAAAAGTGGATGCAGTGATTAACATTGACGTCGACCCAACTATTTTAGTGGATCGCTTGTCAGGACGCTTCATCTGTCGTGATTGTGGCGCTACGTATCACAAAGTTTTCAACCCTACAAAAGTAGAAGGAACTTGTGACCGTTGTGGCGGACATAACTTCTATCAACGCGACGACGACAAACCAGAAACAGTTAAAAATCGTTTATCAGTAAACATCGAACAAGGAGCTCCTATCTTGCGCTTCTATGAAGAACAAGGTCTAGTTCATACGATTGATGGAAATCGAGAAATCGATGACGTTTTCAAGGATGTTCAATCTATCATTGATGCAGAATAATCTGTAACACGCTGGTACTTTTTTTAAATCGAAGCTTTCCTCTGTTTTTCTTGTTTAATCCGTCATTTCGTGATAGAATATATCAGTCCGACTTTTAAGCGTAATAATTCAGAGTTTGACACTTGCAAAATGTCAAATTTACAGGTGGAAATTGAATTTTTCACCGTTTTATCGTGTGAAAATGCGAAACAATTTTAAGGAGGTACTCTGCGTGGCAAAAGAAGATATGATTGAAATCGAAGGTACAGTCGTCGATACTTTGCCGAATGCAATGTTTACAGTGGAACTGGAAAACGGCCACAAGATTTTAGCAACTGTTTCCGGAAAAATCCGTAAGAATTATATTCGGATTCTAACTGGCGACAAGGTGACAGTAGAAATGTCACCCTATGACTTAAGTCGTGGACGTATTACTTACCGCTTTAAATAATTGTACTTTCGAATCTTGAGGAGGTATTATCATGAAAGTAAGACCATCAGTAAAACCAATGTGCGAACATTGTAAAGTTATTCGTCGTAAAGGACGCGTAATGGTGATTTGCCCAGCAAATCCAAAGCATAAACAACGTCAAGGATAATAGGAGGTGTCATTCTAAATGGCTCGTATTGCAGGAGTAGATATTCCTCGTGAAAAACGTGTAGTAATTTCTCTTACTTACATTTACGGAATCGGAAACACTACAGCTCAACAAATTCTAGCTAACGCTGGAGTTTCAGAAGACATTCGTGTAAAAGACTTAACTAACGAACAAACAGACGCTATCCGTGCGGAAGTTGATAAGTTAAAAGTTGAAGGGGATCTTCGTCGTGAAGTGAACTTAAACATCAAACGTCTTATGGAAATCGGTTCATACCGTGGTATTCGTCACCGTCGTGGTTTACCAGTACGTGGACAAAATACTAAAAACAATGCGCGTACGCGTAAAGGCCCTACTAAAACAGTAGCAGGTAAGAAAAAATAATTAATTCCTATAAGTAAGGGAGGGTAAACAACGTGGCAAAAAAAGTAAATCGTAAACGCCGTGTGAAAAAGAATATTGAAGCAGGGATTGCACATATCCACTCAACATTCAATAACACTATCGTAATGATCACTGATGTTCACGGAAATGCATTAGCTTGGTCTTCAGCAGGTTCTCTAGGCTTTAAAGGTTCTAAGAAATCAACTCCATTCGCAGCGCAAATGGCAGCAGAAGCAGCAACTAAAGCAGCTCAAGAACACGGTTTAAAAACTGTTGAAGTAACTGTTAAGGGTCCTGGTTCAGGTCGTGAAGCAGCAATTCGTTCATTACAAGCAACTGGTCTTGAAGTAACAGCAATTCGTGACGTTACTCCAGTTCCACATAATGGTGCGCGTCCTCCAAAACGTCGTCGTGTATAATTGACGGAGTGTTTGAAAGAGGTTCATCGTCTGAGAAAGACACTTTTCATTATTGAAAGGGGTATAGATAAGAATGATTGAGTTTGAAAAACCAAGAATTGCAAAAATTGATGAAGATAGAGACTATGGCAAGTTCGTTGTAGAACCCCTTGAAAGAGGATATGGGACTACACTCGGCAATTCTCTACGCCGCATTTTACTTTCTTCTCTACCGGGTGCTGCAATCACGAACATCGAAATCGAAGGTGTATTACACGAGTTTGCAACTGTACCAGGCGTGCGTGAAGACGTAACGCAAATCATTTTAAATGTAAAAGGGATTGCACTTAAAATGTTTACAGAAGAAGAAAAAACACTAGAAATTGACATTACAGGCCCTGCCACAGTTACAGCCGGTGACATCTTAGTGGATAGTGATGTTGAAATTTTAAACAAAGATTGGCCTCTTTGTACCGTTGCTGAAGGACATACATTCAAAGCACACTTAGTTGCAAAACCAGGACGTGGCTATGTTCAAGCTGACGAAAACAAAAAAGATGATTCTCCAATTGGAGTATTAGCTGTCGATTCTATTTACACTCCTGTACGTCGTGTGAACTACCAAGTAGAAAACACACGTGTTGGGAAACGTGATGACTTCGATAAATTAACTTTAGAAATTTGGACAGATGGTTCAATTACGCCGCAAGACGCATTAAGCTTATCTGCTAAAATTCTTACAGAACATTTAGGTATTTTTGTTAATCTTACAGACGTAGCTCAAAATACTGAGATTATGGTCGAAAAAGAAGAAACACAAAAAGAAAAAATGTTAGAAATGACAATTGAAGAACTTGATTTATCAGTTCGTTCATATAACTGTCTAAAACGTGCCGGTATCAATACCGTACAAGAACTTACAGCTAAATCTGAACCAGAAATGATTAAAGTTCGTAATTTAGGACGCAAATCTCTTGAAGAAGTGAAAATTAAATTACACGACTTAGGATTAGGCTTACGTAAGGACGATTAATCTTACAAGGAGGAGACTACAAGTGGGTTACCGTAAATTAGGACGTACAAGCTCTCAACGTAAAGCTATGTTACGTGATTTAACTACTGATTTAATCATCAACGAACGCATTGTTACAACAGAAGCTCGCGCGAAAGAAGTACGTAGAACTGTTGAAAAAATGATCACATTAGGTAAACGTGGCGACTTACATGCACGCCGTCAAGCAGCAGCTTACGTGCGTAATGAAGTGGCAACTGTTAAAGAAGATGGCGAAAAAGTCGTTGTTGAATCAGCATTACAAAAATTATTTAACGACGTAGCACCTCGCTATGCAGATCGCAATGGTGGATACACTCGTATCTTAAAAACTGAACCTCGTCGTGGAGACTCAGCACCAATGGCAATCATCGAACTTGTCTAATAAAACTACTTTATCACTTTTTTGTTGAGTGTTACGATGATGGAAAGATATACTTCTTTCTTAGTCTAGCTCGATGCATCCCTGAGAGCTTTCTCAGGGATAGCACTCATCATAAAAAGTGTTTTTTTGACTATCTATCCATAAAGCCTATCTGTCTTGACATTATAAGATAGCCTTTTTTTTCTAAATGTTGTAAAATGTAAAAGACTTCGTAAAGATACTGCTTTTTTGTAGGACAAAGAATTTCTTTTTGTCTTAGAAAAAAGAAGTATGACGCTTCGTTAAAGGCTGCTTTAGCAAAAAATGAGCGAATACGATTCGTAATAGGGAATAAGGGAGTTCAACTTTTCTAAGAAAATGGGTGATTGAGTGAAACCAATGATTGAATTGAAGAATATAAAATATGTATACCATGGGGAAGAGGATACAACTGCATTAGATGACGTTTCTTTCTCAATTTTTGAGGGAGAATGGATTGCGATTATTGGACATAATGGTTCAGGAAAGTCGACAACAGCTAAAATTATCAATGGTTTGATTGAAGCAAGTGAGGGAGACGTTTTTGTCGAGGGAGAAAAACTGACCGAAGAAAATGTTTGGGATGTTCGTAGTAAAGTAGGAATGGTTTTCCAAAATCCTGATAATCAATTTGTCGGTTCAACTGTGGAAGATGATGTGGCGTTTGGTCTTGAAAATCATGGTGTGCCACGTGAAGAAATGGTTAAGCGTGTGTACGATGCGTTAGATAAAGTACGGATGCGTGACTTTGCGAAAAAAGAACCTGCCAGACTCTCTGGTGGCCAAAAACAACGGGTGGCGATTGCAGGGATTGTAGCATTACGTCCCAAAATCATTATTTTAGATGAAGCAACTTCCATGCTTGACCCAGAAGGACGAGAAGACGTTATCGCTACGATTCAAAAAATCAAAGAGGAACAAAATTTAACAGTCATTTCGATTACACATGATATTGATGAAGCGGCAAATGCAGATCGAATTTTAGTCATGCGCCAAGGAAAATTAATTCAAGAGGGGACACCAAAGGAAATCTTTTCGCAAGGGGAGAAATTGGTGGAGCTTGGACTTGATTTACCTTTTCCTGAAAAATTAAAAATTGAATTAACCAAACGCGGGATTCACGTACCAGATGAATATTTGACAGAAGAAAGGATGGTGGATTGGCTATGGACATCCGTTTCCACGATGTAAACTTTGTTTATCAACCAAACACCCCTTTTGAGTCACGTGCGTTATTTGATATTAATTTAGCGATTGAAGCGGGAAGTTATACCGCATTGGTCGGACATACCGGTTCGGGGAAATCCACGCTATTACAGCATTTGAATGCGTTAGTAAAACCGACAAGCGGCATGGTCGAAATTGGCGACCGTCAAATTACCAATGAAACCAATAATAAAAATTTAAAACCCATTCGGAAAAAAGTTGGGATTGTCTTTCAATTTCCAGAAACTCAGCTTTTTGAAGAAAGTGTCGTGAAAGATATTGCTTTTGGTCCAAAAAACTTTGGTGTCAGTACAGAAGAAGCCGAAAAAATTGCTTTGGATATGCTGTCATTAGTAGGACTAAGTGATGAACTAGCAGAGCGTTCTCCTTTTGAACTGTCTGGTGGGCAAATGCGTCGGGTGGCGATTGCAGGAGTCCTTGCAATGCAGCCTGAAATTCTCGTACTGGATGAACCAACGGCTGGACTTGACCCTAAAGGACGCAGAGACATGATGGCAATGTTTCTGCGCCTCCACGAGGAACAAGGGATGACAATTGTTCTAGTGACCCATTTAATGGATGACGTGACGAATTTTGCAGATTATGTGTATGTTTTGGAAAAAGGACATGTCGTGAAAAATGGGACACCCAGAGAAGTTTTTGATGATATTGAATGGTTGAAAACGAAACAGCTCGGCGTGCCACAAGCTACGATGTTTGCGGAAAAATTACGGAAAAAGGGCATGACCTTTGAGAAATTACCCATGACCGTTTCAGAAATGGCAGATAATTTAGCCGAGCGTTTGAAAAAGGCAGGTGGCGCACGATGATGGATAAATTAATTTTCGGACGGTTCATTCCCGGAGACTCTGTAATTCACCGATTAGATCCACGTGCCAAAATTATCGGAGCGTTTTACTTTATTTTGATTATCTTTTTGGCAAATAATTGGCAGACCTATGCGTTAATGACTGTCTTTACCTTGTTTGCGGTCGCACTGTCTAGGATTAATTTTAATTTCTTCATTAAAGGTGTCCGTCCGATGTTGCTGTTAATCTTATTTACAGTCGCATTACAAGTACTTTTTACTCGTGGCGGACAAGTTTATTTTGAATTTGGACCGATTGCAGTGACAAGCTATGGCTTGATTAATGGCGCATTTATTTTCTTCCGTTTTCTCTTGATTATTTTTATCTCGACGCTTTTAACCTTGTCTACACCACCACTTGATTTAAGTGATGCGATTGAATATCTATTGCGCCCCTTAAAAGTAGTGAAATTTCCCGTGCATGAGGTTTCCTTGATGTTGTCGATTGCTTTACGCTTTGTGCCAACACTCATGGATGAAACCGAAAAAATCATGAATGCACAACGAGCACGTGGGGTTGATTTTGGGGAAGGTTCCTTGATTGATAAGATGAAAGCAATCGTTCCGTTATTAATTCCACTATTTGTCAGCTCATTTAATCGGGCAGAGGACTTGGCGAACGCTATGGAGGCACGTGGCTATCGTGGTGGGGAGGGTCGGACAAGATTTCGTATCTTAGACTGGCAATTCCGTGATACCCTAGCTATGGTTGCTTTAGCGCTACTGACTGTGGGCTTATGGTTCTTGAAGAATTAAAATATCTGGCTCTCACTGTTTTATCAAGTGGGAGCTTATTCTAGGTAAAAAGGAAAACAAGCCAAGGGGGGAGCCTCGACTTGTTTTAAGGAGTTTTAAATGAAAAAGTGTTTTGGAGGTTAGTTGCTAGTTTTAGTAGGTGATTCCTACTACACTTTGTATCATACAGGGAACCTATGAATTTTTTATGAACAAAACGCTTTAAAAATATGAAGTTTTTGTGAAGATTAAGAAAAAGAAGAAAGTCATTAGAATAAAAACAATAGATAAAGAGGAATGAAAAATATGCCACGCTACAAAGCGATTATTGCTTATGACGGAACTAATTTTAATGGTTTTCAACGTCAACCAGAAGTCCGGACGGTTCAAGAAGAGCTAGAAAAGACGTTAACAAGAATGAATAATGGGAAACCCGTAACAGTCCACGGGTCAGGTCGGACAGATGCACATGTTCACGCTTGGGGGCAGGTGATTCATTTTGATTTCCCACAAGCACGACCAGAGGAAAAAATGCGTTTTGCGCTGGATACGCAATCCCCTGAAGATATTGCCGTTCGTTCGATTGAAATTGTTGCAGAGGATTGGCACTCTCGCTATGCGAAGCACGAGAAAACGTATGAATTTCGATTAGATATTGGAAAACCAAGAAATCCCTTTAAACGCAATTATGCGACGTATTTTGCTTATCCACTCGATATTGAACGAATGCAAGAAGCCATGTCATTTCTTGTGGGAACACATGATTTTACAGGCTTTACCGCAACCGGAAGTTCGGTGGAGGATAAGGTACGAACCATTTATGAAGCGAGTATTCGTCAAGAGGAAAAAGAACAAGAATTGATTTTCACATTTAGGGGAAATGGGTTCCTGTACAAGCAAATTCGTATAATGGTTGGCACCTTACTAAAAGTCGGAAATGGAAAGTTTGAAGTGGAACGTATGACGGAAATTCTTGAAAGTCAGAATCGAAACTTGGCAGGACCAACTGCGCATCCAGAAGGGCTCTATCTCAAAGAAGTCCACTATCTCTAAAGAGCGTATTTCAATCAAGAAGAATTTATTATATACTGAGAGTTAAAAGAATGTAGGAGTAGAGGAAAATGCCGAAAAAAGTTCTAACAATTGCGGGTTCAGATACGTTATCTGGTGGCGGATTACAAGCAGACCTTGCAACATTTAGTGAATATGGCTTGGTTGGCTTTACAGCAATTACGAGTATTGTGACAGTTGTAGAAGAAGAATTTTTGATTCATGCGGTAGACTTGTCCTTACTGGAAGAACAGTTACAAACGATTGCCGAACTTCCCAAGATGTCGGGGATAAAACTTGGCTTATTACCAACTGTTGAAATGATTGAACTCGTAGGTCGATTTTTAATGGAAAATCCAGAGATTCCCGTGGTGGTCGACCCGGTACTCGTCTTTAAAGAAACGAGTGAGGTACAGGTGGAACATGTCCGAGAGGCGATGAAGAAATTTATTTTTCCTTATGCGAAAGTAATGACACCCAATCTCGTTGAAGCACAAATTCTAGCTAATGTGCCTAAGATGACGACGGTGGAAGAAATGAAGCGAGCGGCTGAAATTCTTTTTTCTTTTGGGACGCAAAACATTGTGATTAAAGGTGGCGCACGAATAAAGGGGAATTTAGCGATAGATATTGTTTACAATGGGAAAGAGTTTACAGAATTTCGTTCGGAAAAGTTGCAGACGACCACGAATAATGGAGCGGGTTGTACCTTTGCTTCTGCCATTATTTCTAATCTCGTTTTGGGAGCGGAGGTCAACGAGGCAGTTGAAAAGGCAAAGGAATTTGTTTATGCAGGGATTCGCTCAGGAGTTCCACTTTCAAAAACGCTAGGAAATGTTTGGCAAGGTGCCAAGCGACAAGCAAGTGAATAGGAGAAAAAACATGGACTATACGTTAGAACAATTAGAAAAAGAAACACGAATGATTATGGAAGATGTATTGACACAATCGGGCATAAAAACAGGAGAAATCTTTGTTGTTGGCTTATCCTCTTCAGAAGTAGTTGGCGGTGTGATTGGGAAAAAATCTTCTCGTGAAGTAGGAAAAGTGATTATTTCGACCATTTATGAAATGCTTCAAGAACGAGGCATTTGGTTAGCTGTACAAGGTTGTGAACACTTGAATCGAGCTTTGGCGGTGGAAGAAGAATTGGCAGAAGCAAAAGATTTTGAAATTGTTTCGGTTGTTCCCTCGCTTCATGCGGGCGGTTCAGGACAAGTTTCCGCATTTGAACTATTCAACAATCCCGTGGCAATCGAGCATATTGTCGCAAAAGCAGGGATTGATATTGGCGATACTTCCATTGGTATGCACATTAAACATGTTCAAATTCCTATCCGTCCACAGCTTAGGACATTGGGAGGCGCACACGTGACCGCTTTGACAAGTCGTCCGAAAAAAATCGGGGGCGAACGTGCACGATATACTTGGATAGAAGAGTAGTCGAAAAATTTTTAATCTTTCATTTAGCTCAACGCTTTTAGGCTTGGGCTTTTGCTTATTTTCAACTATAATAAGTAAGAACGTTACTAATTTTGAAAAGGAAGGTTTAAATAAATGACAAAAGAAATTGTTCTAACAGGGGATCGTCCAACAGGAAAATTACACATTGGGCATTATGTAGGTTCACTGAAAAATCGAGTGCTTATGCAAAACGAGGGAAAATACCAATTATTTATCATGATTGCTGACCAACAGGCATTAACCGACCACGCAAAAGAACCTGAAAAAATTCAAGAAAGTTTGACAGAAGTTGCGCTAGATTATTTGGCGGTAGGTTTAGATCCAAGTCAATCGACAATTTTTGTGCAATCACAAATTCCTGAACTTTCTGAATTAACTATGTACTACTTGAATTTAGTTTCTGTGGCACGTTTAGAGCGAAATCCAACGGTAAAAACAGAGATTAAACAAAAAGCCTTTGGAGAATCTGTTCCTGCAGGTTTTTTCATTTATCCTGTCAGTCAAGCGGCGGATATTACTGCTTTTAAAGCGAGTAAAGTTCCTGTTGGCTTCGATCAAAAACCAATGATTGAACAAACACGTGAAATTGTCCGCTCTTTTAATCATGCCTACCATACGGAAGTTTTAGTGGAACCCGTGGGCATTTACCCTGAAAACGAGGAATCTGGGCGTTTACCAGGAATTGACGGCAATGCGAAAATGAGTAAATCTATGAATAATGGGATTTATCTGTCCGATACAGAAGAAGTAGTACAAAAGAAAATCATGTCTATGTATACCGATCCGAATCATATTCGAGTAGAAGATCCTGGACAAATTGAAGGAAACATGGTTTTCCACTATCTTGATGTATTTGGCACCGATAAGGCAACGATTCAGGAAATGAAAGAACACTATCAACATGGCGGTTTAGGCGATGTAAAAACCAAACGCTATCTGAATGAAGTACTACAAGCCGAACTTGCGCCTATCCGTGAACGTCGTTTAGAGTACGCCAAAGACATGGGCGAGGTTCGCCGAATGTTACAAGTGGGTTCAGAAAAAGCTCAAGCCGTCGCTGCGCAAACGCTTTCTGAAGTGAAGTCAGCCATGGGGATTAATTATTTCAAATAAACCAAAAAACCGACTAGAGCCCTTTATAATCAAAGAACTAGTCGTTTTTTACTTGTGTTTATTACTATTTTACAAGCAGTAGCGTGACAATAAGTACGACAATCGCAAAGAGAACGAGCCACTCATGCCATCTTGGTTTTCTTATTTCAAGTGAGATGTCTGACATTACTTTTTTATTTTCAAAGTGCCAATTTCTTTTTATTTTATCTTCCTCCTGCTCAAACCTATTTGGACTTTTCATCTACTATAATAGTACTTTTATGATTCTGAGGATAGTTCCTATCGAATTTTCACTGAATGACTTTTCTGCTAAACTTTAAGGAAATTCTTTAAAAATATTTCCACCATGTGCGAAAAAATAGTCACATCATTTTATAAGAGAAAAAAATGCTATTTATTGAGCGAATTTTTTGCAAAAAAAGAGGAATGAGAGTATAACTATCTTAAGAGAAAGTGAGAGGACTATGTGAATACATAGTTCTAGTCGGGTAATCTTTCGATTATCGGGCAACCTTACTTCACGTACGATTTAGAATTAAATCGTTAAATAAAGTAGCACATAGCGAATGACGAAGGCGGATTATTTCCGTGTTCGTCTTTTTGAATATAAAAAAAATCCTGACTTGTTTTCTTTTTATATAAAAGCGCTTTTTTATCATAAATAGCCAAAATTCTCAGAAAATATCCATAAAAATTAAGTATTTATAAACAATTTCATCAAAATATTAATGAATTATTTTCGTTTTATAAGAAATAAAGCGATGAAAATTTCCACTAACCATCATTTTCTTCCAACTCTACCATTACTAAAGAGTTTTTCGTTTGAATATGAGTGGACAAGTCATTCATAACAAACAAAAAAGGTGAAAAATTCTCATAAATTTCGTTTTTTAGCGCTTCTTATAATTAAAATTTAATTAAATTAAGATAATATTTCACACATAATCACTTTTTTTTCAATTTGAACTATCAAAAAATTAAAGGTTAAATATTGTTTTGATAGGTGTTTTTTGAATAAACTTAAAGAATTTTTAAAGAACAAATCTGAAACAACTCTTTTTCCGTTATTTTTTGGTTTTTCACTAAAAAAGGATGAGTTTCCCCTAATTTAAACTATCATTATTTGAAATTTATTTTCAATTTGCTGAGATTACGAACGTTTTTTTCTATGGTAACATTGATTCACCCGAGGAAGGCGCCTTGGGAGAAAAAAGTGTGCACAATATATAGAGGAGGAAAAATCATGAAAAAACGAGTAATCGGAGCAACATTGGCATCATTGACATTTGGAGGATTATTATTTGCAACATCAACATCTGCTACGGAAGTAAGCCACGGAGAAACAGACGTACAAATTGGGTTCTTAGAAGATGATCATCATCCAGAAGATCCAGGAGATGACGGGCAATTACAATTAACATGGGCACCCAATCTATTTGATTTCAAAATGAACAATGCTTTACCAACAACAACAGGTCAACAAACATATACAGAACAAGTCTTTACTGGACAAGGGAAAAATGCTTATGTCGTTGTCCGTGACGACCGTCCAGAAAGTCAATCTGCAACAAGAAGTTGGAAATTGAAAGCTATTTTAGGTGATTTAATAGATCCTAATGGGAAGAAATTAGCAGATGCTAAAATTAATTTACAACACAACATTAAAGGGTATGTTCATAATTTCCCTACGGTACCAGACCAAGGGCCAACCGTTCAACCTGCCAATGTCCTAACTTATAGCGGAACAGCGATCGTTCTTCCAACACCACAAGGAACACAGTTACCAGCAGATGGAACATCATCTGTAGAACTAATGAAAACAACAGATTCAACAGAAGGACGTCAAAGTAATGCTTTAGAAATGAATTCAATTTTAATGACTGTACCAGCAGATTCTATCACTGCAAACGGTCATACTACGTACACATCAAAAATCACTTGGTCATTAGATGACACATTATAATTAAATCAATGAATCGTTAGGGAGTGTGGCTGTATTGTCACACTTCCTCATTGAAATATTGGGGGATATTGGCTTGGTAAAGAAATTAATCATAGGGATTGGACTATTACTTGCAGGTGTTTTTGTCATTGGAAGTGAATGTTCACAGGCAGATACAGCCGTAGATGCAATGAAACAAACCGGTTTTACCACAGAATGTATTATTCCAGATAATCAACTAGATAAAACGATGCCGGGATTTTACATAAGTATGAAACCAAACGAGAAACAAATTCTTCGGGTAGAAGTGATTAGTGAAAGCAAAGAAAAGCGGACGATTGATTCAGTCATCGTGAATGCGTCAACGAACCCTTCTACGCATATCGACTATCTGGAAAAAGCGCAAATATTAGATAATAGCTTGAAAGAACCTGTGACAGATATGGTGAAAATAACACCAGAAACAAAGGAAGTAACCGTTGAAAATTACAATCGGAAAATGGTTGAATTAGAAGTTCAAGCACCGAAGAAAGCCTTTACAGGGGTGAAACTCGGAGGAATTATCCTCAAATTAAAAAATGAAAAAGGTCAAAATAGTACCTTGATGTACCGTAAATCTATCATGATTACCATGGATAATGAAAGTTTTAATCATGGGGCCGACTTAAAATTATTGTCTGTGAAGCCAGAAGTTGAAAATGGCGAAAAAGTCATTGCGGCGCGTATTCAAAATTATAAGCCAAAAGTGTTAAATGGCACTAGCTGGGAAGCTTGGATTACGAAAAAGGGAAACGATAAAAAAATAGCAACTCTGACACGAGAAGATACTTCTATTGCCCCAAATACGAATTTTATCATTGGAACGAAATGGGGGATTGGAGATATGCAATCTGGAAAATATCTCTACCACATTCGTGCAAAAGGGGATAACCGTTCGTGGAAGTGGGATCAAGAATTTACTATCGGTTCTGCTGAAGCCAAAAAGCTAAATAGTACTGCAACTTGGCATGTTTATGTTCCAGATTGGGTGCTATGGGTAAGTATCCTCCTCTTTGTCATCTATATCTGTTTAATGGCTATTTTATTGATAAGACAAAACAAGTGGAAGAAAGAATTACAAGAAAAAATCAAGAGAATAAAAATGAAGAGAAAACAACAACAGAAACAACAACAGAAACAACAAACAAGCGAATAACCTTGGTATAGGTAAGAAGAACAGAGGGATTGTGATGGAAAAAAGAAAAAATAAGCTAATCCTCCTTTTACTCCTCATTTTCTCGCTCGTGCCAGCAAGTTTGGCACAAGCAGAAGTGACGACAGATTTACAGATTCAGTTTGTTGGTCTCCCCGATACGCGTGTGCCTGAACCTAAGCCACCAGAAAATGTCGGAGAATTGCCAGATACATTAGGAAGTGGCAAAGGAGATTTGCCTCATCTTGGTGAAGGTGTGGGAGATATAAGCTATCTCTTCTCACTGGTTGGCATTTTAATAGTTTTATCATGTACGATTATATTTGTCTATCTCAGAGAGTTTCAAAATGAAGGAGGAGAGGACGATGAAGAAATCGAAGGATTTATTTAAGGTTTTCTTTGTTGTATTCTTCGCCTTTCTCTGTTTTGTCGGAACAAGTCAAAAAGTAAATGCCATTTTTGATCCACTGAAAACCGTTTTTCCTAAAGGGGTTTGGAAATTCAAAATCACTGGAGCAGACGGGAAATCAGTTACAGATGCAAATGTTACCTTTTCAATTGGTGATGGATACTATGCCGCTCAGACAAATCCACTTAGCTCTTTTATGACATATGGTTATGTTGAAAATGCGGGAAAAGAAACGGTCAAAGAAAATGGAGAAGATGTCGTTTTATACAGGTTTGGTTATGAAGAAGCTAGGACTGGGCTGGGCAGTATGCCGACCTATTCCTACAATCATGATTTTTATGAAGGACATTTTTTAACCACTCTAACAATTGTTTTTAAAAACGATGATTTCAATAAGTTGCCCAAGATTGTTTTAAAAGGAACTTACCATTACAAAGAAATCAATGAAACAGCAACGTTAAATAGTGCTGGGGATGACTGGGAAAATGTTCCTCAATCGCCGAATAACCCGGAATTTTCTGAAAATAATATCGTCTTAATACAAGATAAAAACAACAAACGAAAATTTGTTTATGATGTAAAAAGCCAACTTGGTATTGATAGTCAAGCATGGAACACCACTCAATATAATCAATATGCGACAACTGTTACAAGCTGGGGAGCTTACAATCATATTGCAGATTTGTACGGGGCGAATACTGCAAATAGTGGGAAAGGTAACGGACTTGAAGGGAAAGTACAGCAAGCAACTGGTCAACGATTGTTTTATTTTGGTTATGTAAATGGTATGTGGTGGCAAGCACCTGGGCCTAACACAGAAACCTTATTCCGTATGGGTATGCGGTATCTTTTCTGGGGTACAGGAGATGATGTCAAACCACCAGAAATCTTTGTTGCACCGACTGTTACGCAATATTATCGTGATGAAAACGGTCAAAAGATTACAGGTTTGAATGCTGCGAACTATTGCCCAGATGACACGTCTACCGAGCAAGCAACCACAACGTATAGTTATAGCTTAAATGAACATTTAGCAACGGATAATACAACGCAACCGGTCCAAGTTCCTGCGGGTTATACTTACCGAGGCTACTACATCGGCGATACGCTCTATACAGGCCCGATTTCAGCGCTTAAAACGTATACTTTGAATAATCGAACGCTCACGAATTTAACAGGGAATAAGGTAGTGACCTATGTCTTTGAAAAAAACCCACCGCCCATTCCAAACGTGAAAGTGCATATTTCTTTAGTTCCAGATAGAAAGATTGTCAACATTGGCGACACCATTACTTGGCATGTGGTCGTTACAAAAGATGGCAATAGTTCATTAAATGATTTTCAAATAGAAAAAACAATCACGCCGACAGCAGATGGTTATCATCAATATGTCGCCACTCCATTAGATTTTTGGGAAGCTCCTAAGACCACTTTAGATACTCCGTCCTATGCCTTTGATTTTACAACTACCGTGAATGATGATGATTTGAAACACGTGGGAGCCTCAGTGACTTCAAAATTAATCGTGGGTGGAAGTAATATTGATGAACAAGGTTCGGATATTGAAGTTGAAGCAAGCGTTCGGGTAAATAATCCAGATGAAGTCTTGCAAGACAAAGAGGCGCTTTACATGTTTCCAAAGATTTTTGACTTTGGCGTGAATGATTTAGTGACTCCTCGAGGATTAAAGATGTTTAGTTTAAATCCTGCTTCATATAATTCGTATACCAAGCAACATGGTTTTACCGTTGAAGCAACCAAAATATTAGGAAACACGATGATGTTAAATTCAGAATTTTTAGATGCGGCGGGAAAGAATTTACCCAATGGTTCTAAAATTACATTAACGGGTTGTTCTGTCACTTCGCCTAGTGGTTCTGTGGGCAATAAAGTGATTGAAATGACGAAAAATAATAGTTTGTTTCAAATTCATACGGATATTGGTAGTTCAGATGGATCGATTGTTTTAACGATTCCATTTCAAAATGTGAAATTAACCATGCCTACCGATAATGTGAATTCAGGCGATGATTACGAAGCAAAAGTAAGGTGGCAACTAGCAAATTAATTAAATGGATGATTTTTTTGGTTAGTAACTCCATTACAAGGGAGGTGTGGGGAAGCAGTGAAAAGTTTATTAAAATTTTTTCTGATATCGTTCGTTTCGGTTCTCTGCTTTATTGGGATAAGTCTACGAACGAGCGCAGATGATACAAGTGGTTCTTATGAAAAAGATATTGATGTAAGATTTAAATTTACCTATCAAAAAGATGGTTTAACCCATACGAATGAAATTAAGTCCATTGAGCGTGTAAAGGTAACCATGTATACACGCTCTTATCAAAAAATAGGGAATAATTTAACGATTGGAGACCTTGTAGAACGTGTTGGGATAGGTTCTGCAGGTCAAGAAGAAACAACAGACGATGGATACATTAATTTTAAAATTCCTAAAGAAGAAGTAAATGCGACAATTGCCTTTCCGACAGCAAATTCTAAGGACACGTTCATTAGTGGAATGATTGTCGACCATATTGACCTCGTTTTTCCAGTAGGGGCAAAGTCAGTGACCAATTTTTACTTGGATAATGAAACGGGCATTCCTTTTTTGGAACGGACAAAAGCAGACGAAAAAGTAACTTCTAGTAATAAATCAGTCGATAGAAATGGGCTGATGAATTTTTATCAAGCAAGCGATGTAAATAAGAAAAAAAGTCCAAGATTTATGCGCGAGTATACTTATAGTCCAGTAGGGAAAAGTAATTTAAATTCTTCACTAAATAATATTAAAGATTTTAATAACGATTTTACAAAAGGGTGCGAATTATATTCTAAAAATGGACAAATTCTTCATCTATTTTACTCGATAGCAACACTGAATAAAAATAATACATTGGATTATAAACAACGGTTCTGGACGGGAAATGCTGCCACCGCCAATAAAAATGATGGGCAAGGGACGATGCCAATCGTTGTCGTACAAAATCTTGTGCTCGCTAGTGGAGCAACGCTTCCTTATATTTTTGAAGGATACGCTTATACCGAAGAAAGAGTGGAATTTCCTGATCGTGATCCGGGTCATAATCCTCCCCTTAATAATAACTGGAATAACCTTGTGGGAATAGACAATAGTTATCCACCGCCTATCTTCCCAGAACTTTATCATTTGGCAGGTTACTATGTGGATTATATCGAGGATACGAAATACTCAGGGCAATCCTTGACACCAGGAAATGGAATAGGTAAGAATTTTCCATTTGTCAAAGATACCGTAATTACCTATGTCTATGCGGAAACGAAATCCATTACGCTACAAGCGGAAGTCCGAACAACCTCTGTCGGAGAAACAATCACTTGGAATGGAAAGATAACGAACACGGCAAAAAATAATTACGATACCTTTAAAGCGAAGATAATGAACAGCTTAAGCAAGGAACATCAATATGTCGCTGGAAGTTTGAAGATTGACGGAAAAGCGACAAATTGGAATAGTATTGTCGACTTTAAAAATAAAGCGGAACATGACTACACATTTCAAACGAAAGTTGTTTCGGGAAACGAAGGCGATTTTGCAAAGGCAACGGTTACTTTAGATATTTGTGACCCTTCAGGACAACCTTCAGGACAATATAAACTTTCCGCAAGTGATGAAGTGGAAATTAAAGTCTTTGAGCCAAAATTAATTGTGCCAACGTTCTTTTCTTTTGGGCTAACGCTCGATAGAGATGTTCAAAAGGCAGAAAATTTTCAAGTGAAATCAATGGATAGGGATAACGTGATTCTCTCTTTACGAAAGAATTGGAAACTTAGTACCACGCTCTATTCAGCGAATGCGACAGGTCTGACGCTTGATTTGAATCTAGCGATAGATGGTGCTCAAAAAGAAGTTCAATGCGGGGAATGGACGACAGAAATTTATCAAGCGCCAACAGATATTATCAATAAAACATTTGATATTTCAGATGTTTCGGTCAACTTTCCTAAAGGTGTGACGTTGCCAAAAACAACGAACCCTCAAATCACTTTAGTGTGGTCACTAGATGATACCATTTAGCTAAAAGCAGGATTTTGAGGCAATAAAAAACAGAAAAATGAATATTTGATTATAATTATGAAAAGGTGAGTGTTAAAATGTCGATTTATGTATGGATGACTTTATTTGGAATCTTAAGTTTGGTGGCGCTTCTTTCATTTATTTTATTATTAATAAAAGACTCGTCATTAAAAGCAAAGCTAAGAAAACCAGCTTACATGCTGTTAATTAACTGGGGGCTATTTTTGACAAGTGTTGCAGCTGCAGGCGTGGTTGTCGTTCTATACTTGAATTTACAGGAACAGCTAGGCACAAAATTATAAATAACTCCTTTCATATTTTTTGTAATAAAAAAATAAATAAAAACTTTAATAAACTAATGAAAAATTAAGGAAATTATGGTATCTTACTCATTAGTTTAGGTTTATGAAAGGTACAGGGGTTATGGAAGAATATCTGCTGAATAAAGAATATAGTCTAGTTTTAGAAATACTGGACTATCTTTCTATTGAGGGTGAGAAAGGAATCAAAATTTCTTCTCTTGCTGAAAAAGTAAAAGTCAGTCGAAACACTCTAATAAATATATTAAACGACTTTCAAGGAGATTGCGTGTTAAATGGCTGGCTAGAGGATGTTGTCCTAATGATAGAGCATTCTTCTATTGTGGGTCATTTTCAACCAAGTTTTCATCTCAACCGTATTTATAAGTATTATTTGGAAAAAAGTTTGGGCTTTCGGATATTGGAGCATCTACTTTATGAAAATTTTGAAACCATTCCGTTCATGGCAGATGAATTTGATGTGAGTGTGGCAACTTTATCACGAAAACTAAATGAACTTCGAGAATTATTGAAAACGTATAAAATTACGCTAAACTTGAAAAATAAAAACGTTTTAATTGGAAAAGAAAGTCAAATTCGGTTTTTCTATTTTAATTTATATTGGCAAGTTTTTGAAGTTGGAGATTGGGAATTTCCAGAGGTTGATGAATCAGAGATTGATAACAGAATCAAGATTTTAGAGAAAGCAACTTCTTATTTTGATGGTGTTGTCATGATGAAGTTCAAAATAATGTTGGCAATTTCTAAAATTCGTTTGCTTCGAGGGCATTTCATAGATAGTGAAAAAGAAGAATTTATGATTGATGAACATCCCATGGTGCCTTATGAAGTGTTCAAAGAAACCTTCTATTTTTCGCTGATGAATGTAAGTTCGACTTTGGAAATGGAACATCGGTTTCACTATTTTGCCTTTTGTTCGATTAACTCTTTTACGATTGAGGAAAGTCAATACCCCAATTGGTTAATGAAGAGTGCCAAAGTCGGTTTTTGTCCCTATACAATTGAATGGATACGGGTATTTACAGATTATTTTAATGTCCAGCTGACTCCGCTTGAATACAATTATTTGCTAGTCAACCTTTATTATTATCATAAGTTCTCTGAAAAATTTGCCGGTGGTGCGATTCATTTTGGACGTGGAGGACAAGCAGATATCTTTTCATGTGAACATTCGGAGGACTATAATAAATACGTTGGCTTTCTTTCTCAATTAATGGGAAGTGGGCAATATCAATTCTATGATTTATGGCAAAATAATCCAAGATTGACCCAAGAATATTGCTTGCTAGTCAAGACAATATTGAAAAATCATCAACCTATCGTCAAACTTCTGATTTATTCTAAAGTATCAAAAATCAAAAAACAAGACATTCAGGACATGATTCGTTCTCGATTATCCGTCAATGTCCAATTTGTCGAAACAATTGCGGAACACCCCTCTGCAATTATTTCTGATTTTCCAGTGAATACAAGATATATCACCAGTTGTCCAGTTTTTCAATTTCGTCCATTTCAACGAGAAGAAGATTGGATTAATCTTCAAACTTTTTTAATAAATTTAATTGAAAACAGCTAAAAAACACGAGCAAGAGTAGGAATTTCTTCCGATTCTCTTTGCTCGTGTTTTTCTTTAGGCGTTTTTACGATCAAGATACTCTTGTTGCAAGTATTGATACAGATACATCAATTCTTTTTGTCCGTATTCAATATCCCAATAGAAAATTTCTTTACATGGGAAATCTCGGGCAATGCTTGTTGAAGAAGTAATCACTAAGTCATAATCTGCCGCGTGTTCTGGTTCAAAATTATGCACAGTAATAAAGTTCAACGACTTTAAGAAATTCCTCAAACGAAGTAAAAGAATTTGATTTCTTTCAATGGCAATAGCCACCTTAATTTTTTCTTCATTTCCTTGTTTATACAGATAAGGCAAAACGAGATTCGTGTAACGTCGAATAATGCTTTCTTTGGCATTTTTAAAGCGTGAGAAGCCAGATTCTTTGAAGAGTTTCGTAAAGAACTCTTCAACATTTTTTTCTAATTTGCGATGCACTTCATTGGCTTCATAAAGTGGACTACCCAATATTTCAAAGTCTGGGAAAGGCCCATTGAGTACAGAATAGGTGAAGCTGATGTTTAAAATATTCGCTAAAATCATTTTTTGTTCATGAAGGTCTAGTTTCACTTTGTAATCTTTTTGAATAAAGTCCATAAATCGTTGATTCATAATCGCTAATGGACTTTGTGGGTGCAAACTATAAAAGTTTTCAATTGTCACATCAAGCTGTTCCTCGTCGTGTACACCGTAATAAGGGACAAAATGAGTGAGGAATAAGACGAAGTAGGTTTCGTTCAATAACTCGCGATTTGTGAGCTCTGGGAACCCGTCTAATAGAACCCCACTGAAATATTCATTTTGGTTGAAGAAGGTTGACCATTCTTGATTATCATCGACATACCTATGATGTTTTAAACGACTGATAAAGACTGCAATCACAAAGTAGATTTCCTTGCGTCCAAAGTAGCTGGCGTCGATGCGGAAAAATCGCTTGAATTGATCGGTCACCTTATCGACTTCTTCCGTGGTGACTTTAAATGGCCATTCAATATCACGAACGCCAATCCAGAAAATATAGAACAGCGTAAGTCGAATTAAGATTTCATTTCCCACAAGGTTCAATGGCGTGTAGGTCATACGAATTTTATATTTCTTCAAAAATTTAGATAAAGGATTCAATTTTCTTGAAACCGTTGAACGACTAATTTGATGTCTTTCGCAGAATTCTTCCACATTCATTTCTGGTTCGTTTAAGACATCTGATAGGAAAAGGAATGGAACGGATTGTTTTAACAAGTAGTTTCGATATTCATCAATGCCCACGTCTAAATGGGTCAAGTCCACTTTCCCGTTTCTTTGTAAAACATTCTCATGGTTTGGATTGACATGTGCTAAGTCTTTATCGACTTCGGACAAAATAGTGACCGTTTGTTGATAATTTAAGTCAGATAAATTGGCAAAGAAATGCACCTGATAAATATCTGTTGGTTGAATAAACAGTGAACGATACATTTGAAACTTCGTAATCGTTGAGTTATCAAAAATTAGTTCATCAAAAAGCATATAAATACCCCCCTTAGGTACGCAATTTCTTTTCTAGCTAGAATTAAAGTATTCATTTTAAGCTGGTTCTTTATTTTCATTTTACTACCAGAAAATACTCTTGTCTTTTAAGTTTGTGTAAATTTTAATTAATTTTTACTCATATTTCAAAAATATTTATTAAATGCGGAAAAGATTATTTCTTCTTTTTTTGAACATTTGAAAAAATGAAACCAATCAAAAATCCAAAAATTGCTGGAACAAGCCACCCCATCCCAAGCGAGAAGAACGGTAAATGTTTTGCTAACGCTAACAGTTGTGTTGCCCAGCCTGTTGTAGTAATCACTTCAGGACAAGCATTGAGTGCATCAAAGAGCGCCGCAATTAAGGTGAAACCTGTCACCCAAACAAAAACAGGTTTTCGGTAGCCAATCAAAGGTTCAACTAATGTTAATATAATAAGTGTAATAGCGAGTGGATAAAGAAACATTAGAACGGGTAAGGAAATTTTAATAATTTGATTTAAGCCTACGTTCGCAAAAAGTGCAGGTAAAATAGCCGCGACAACTGTTGCACCTTTATAAGGAATGGTTGGGAAGAGTTCATTGGTCGCTTCAGAAAAAGCAGTGATTAGTCCAATGCCTGTTTTCAAGCAAGCGATAATGACAATCAGTGCTAACAGGAGCGATCCAGAGATTCCCATGTAATGATTTGCCAGTTGTGCCAGAGCGATTCCACCATTTTCTGAAATCTTGAAACCGCCCAAGGAAGTCGTTCCCGCAAAAGCAAGAGCAGTATAGATGATTGACATGAAAATAACTACGACAATCCCTGATTTAAACGTATCTTTGGCGATACCTTTCGCACTCGTCACTCCAAGATTTTTCAAGGTCGAGATAACAATAATTCCAAAAGCTAAGGAAGCTAGTGCATCTAATGTGTTATATCCTTCTGTAAAACCAGTAATAAAAGGATTTTCCTGATATGCTGGTTGAATCAACGCCCCATGGATACTTCCAAGAGGGTGAAGAAACGTCAAAAGTAAGAGAATAGCTAACAGAATGAGAAAAATTGGGTTTAAAAATTTCCCTACATAGATTAGAATTTTTGTGGGTTTTCGTGAAAATACCCAAGCGACCGCAAAGAATAAAATAGAAAAAATAGCTAACGCCAATTTTTGATGTGTTGTGGCAATAAAAGGTGCAAGCCCGATGGTAAACGAAGTCGTTGCTAACCGTGGTAGAGCAAAAAATGGACCAATTGTTAAATAAAGTAAAATGGTAAAAATAGCTGCATACTTTTTATTCACTTTACTAGCGAGCGCATGAACGCCGTTTTCTCCACTGATACCCATGGCAATAACCCCTAAAAAAGGCAGACCTACTGCGGTTACAAGCAATCCTAAAGTTGCCCAGGGAATCGCTTGCCCAGCATTTTGTCCCATATTTACAGGGAAAATGAGGTTTCCAGCACCAAAGAATAGACCGAATAGCATTGAACCAACAAATAAATAGTCACGAATAGATAGTTTTTTTTCTTTCATAGAAGACCTCCTAAAAATAGTTTTACAATAATAATAGTATACTATTTTTAAAAATATAAGAAAACATAAACGTAAAATAGACGAAAATTTCGGTAAATCAATGAGCAAACGAATTCACTATAAATTTTAATAGATAAAACACGAAATAGTCAAAAAAATAGCAGAATTATCCCGAAAAAAATTTAATTTTATAAAAAAAGAGGATTAAGAATCTATTTATTGCAAAACAATTAAAAAAATTGAACGAAAAAGTTAAATTTTAGGTTCGTGATTGTTAATAAAATATAAAAAATAAGGTGAAAAATTTGCTTGGGATTAAAAAATCTATAATAATTCTAATCTAGCAAAAGATGGGAAGAATGTGTAAAAAAAAGACAAAAAAGAAAATCTATTTTTATCTTGGTGCGTTTTGAAATGTTAGAAAAAACACACAAAAGCAAGTTTACAGAGAAACGTTACTTTTATGTGTTTTTAATTTGTTGAACTCTTCCCATGCCTATGTATTAACTTAATTTTACTTTTTCTTTATAAGCTTCTCCCCATAAAATCATCTCATTTAAAATAGGTTCCAAGCTTCGCCCTAATTCAGTTAAGCTATATTCTACTTTTGGTGGCACTTCGGCATAAACTTCTCGGTGAATCAGATCGTTTTCTTCCATTTCTCGCAAATTTTCTGTCAGAACTTTAGCAGAAATCGGTGATAGAGTGCGACGTAATTTTCCAAAACGTTTGGTTCCCTCAAGTAGCTCACGAATGATTAATACTTTCCAACGCTCATCAATCAGCGAGAGTGTCACTTCAACTGGACATTCAGGTAATTTCTTCACTTCATTTTCTCCTCCTCGTGCTCGACTTAATCGTTACTTAAAGGTAAGTAGGTTACAAAAAAGTGCATACTTTACGCTTTGATTTTTCAAGATTATCATAACATTATAGGATAGAAAAATAAAGAAGTCATAACTGTATGCGAAGTAAAACGGAGGGATTTGATGATTGATTTTGTTTCACATTTTAAGGAGTGTCCTTTGGGTGTTTTAGCGACACGTGATAGAGAAGGCGTAAAGACACGGATGTTTCAGTTTTTATTTGCAGATGATAAGAAGCTTTATTTTAGTACAAGTAGCTCAAAAGCTGTTTACAAGCAATTAGAAGCCAATCCAAATGTTTCGTTTTGCAGTCACTACCCTGATTTGTCTGTCGTCGTTTCAATTTCTGGAAAAGCTGTATTTACAGATGACAGAGAAATGAAAGAAAAGATTTTGGAAAAGGATGAAGAAATTAAGAAGATTCATCTGACCGCAGATAATCCAGAATTTAAAGTATTTTACATTCATGTAGAAGAAGTGGAACAGTTTGACCATTTTCATCATGAAGAACGAACGATTGCTGAAAAATTATAAAAAGTGAAGAATCGGTACGTCTTTAATTATCGAAGAATTTTGTTCCTATCCTAGCAGGTTCTGGAGATAAAAAAGGTGTACCGATTTTATAAATAGAAACATTTAGTTATTCTTTCAAATCAACAAATATCCCTTGTACAAGTGCTGCTAAGTTTTCAGCATTAATCTTGATAGAACGTCCAAGTTCCCCAGCAGAAACGATAATTTCTCCTTGTTTTTTCGCTTCCTCATCAAAATAAATTGGAAATTTTTTGGTTTGCCAAATACCCACAGGATTATTTGTTCCATGAATGTATCCAGTTGTTGCGACCAATTCTTTCAAAGGAATCATACCAACCTTTTTATTGCCAGATGCGTGAGCTAATTTTTTATAGCTCAAATGTTCATCAAGCGGAAGAATGCCAATCACAGGACCAGTAATATTTCCAGTGAGAGCTAGTGTTTTGTAAATGGTATGCTCGTCTATATCTCCATGGTTGATTTGTGTCACGTCACCCTCTTCGTAAGTGTCGAAATGAATCGATTCATAAACAATTTTATGTTTCTCTAAAATTTGTTCGGGTAAAGTTTTTTTTAGTTTTGTTTTCTTTTTTGACATGGATTTAAACTCCTTTGTTACAGAGCTAAGAAAATTCGCTCAAAAATTACAAGAAATAGGAAAATTTTGTAATGTTGGTCTTTATCATTATGAAATTTTATCTTTTCTTGTCTATTTTTAGTTCTCGTGCTCGACTTTATTGGCATTTTACTACGAATTGTTAAAAAGGTAAAATTTTTGAAAATTAATTAGAATAAAAACAATAGAAAGATAGGAAGGTGTTCCTTTAATCGCTAGATATAATCGGATATAATGAGGGGAGAAGCTTCTTTTAATGTAAAAAATAAGAAAAATCCTAATTAAAGATGAAATTTATCTAAAGATTTATTAATAAAAATCTAACATGATGAATTTATTAAATAATAGTGCGTATTTTTTGCGGGTATGCTAGAATTATTACAGGAGAACTACATAGTACATAAAAGAATAACATAGGAAGTGTAAAATGATGACAATTGAAAATAATACAGAATACAAAATTATGGAATTGGTCACGGGAACTTATATGACACACGGGGATATAGAAGAAACATTTCAGAGCGATGTATTGCGTGTCACTCTTGAAAAAGGAAACAATACCGATTCTGTGACCTTGTATGTCAATGGAAAACCAAAAATGATTGTTGACGTGAAAGGAACAACCAGTGAAATCGTCTCTTTTGATTATCACGATTCTAATGCGTTAAAATATGTTGCTCCATTTGCGAAAAGTTTAGGGATTCCAAAAACAAGATTGCGACAATGGGCAACAAAAGCTTAAAAAGAAACGGCTTTCGATTTTCTTCGAGAGCTTTTTTCGATTATTCATGCCTTTAAGGAATTTCTTGAGCATATCTCTGACTTTGTTTTCAAGTTAGATTTATACTCAGTATAAGAGAACTAAAGTAAGATGAAAAAAATCGTTTCTTTTTGTGGTTTTTAAAATTTTGCTTAGACCTTATCCCTAAGAAAGAAGGAAGAATGATGAACGTAACATTTCTTGGAAAAAAATTAACGCTTGAGGGTGTGCAACCAAAAGTTGGAGAAAAAGCACCAGATTTTCATTTGTTTAATCTGGACGAGAAAGAGGTTAGCCTTTCCGACTTATTAACGAAGCCTACATTGATTAGTGTTGTACCAAATATTGACACAAAAATTTGTAGTATTCAAACGAAGAAGTTTTATCAAGAACTTGGTGCAGTTGAGGGGATTCATCTTGTGACGATTTCTGATAACACACGAGAAGAACAAGCTGGCTGGTGTGCGACGGAAGGTGTGGAAATGGAATTTCTTCATGATACAGATCGGACATTTGGAAAAGCGTATGGTTTGTTTATTCCAAAATTTGGCCATCTAGCAAGAGCCACTTTCGTTATTGATACAGATGGAACGATTGTTTATGAAGAAATTGTTCCTAAAATCGGACAAGAACCAGAATATCAACCAGCTATAAAAGCCTTAGAAGAATTGAAAAAATAAAGGATTTA
The DNA here is from genome assembly GCA_031261705.1 of Lactobacillales bacterium. Lineage (GTDB taxonomy): Bacteria > Bacillota > Bacilli > Lactobacillales > Streptococcaceae > JAISJD01. The sequence continues at coordinate 3,627 of JAISJD010000001.1, read as the reverse complement.
TAAAGCAGATGAAGATTCATTTGCTTTTTTGTTAGGAATCAAAAATTATGAATGAAAATTTGAAAATTTTGTAGACTTGTTTAGTATTTCATGAAATCGTGCTATACTATTAATAACTATTCATTAAATTTTAATTTAAAAATAAAGAAAGATCGAATAGAGCGATACATATTCTAAGAAAGGAGATGAAAATAATGAACCGGAAATTTTACATAATTAGTGCTCTTGGGTTATTTGGTGTGGGTTTCTTTTATGCAAAAGAAATATTTGCGGATACTTCCTCCGCTGAGTTAACTACATATCTTTCTTTACCCACAGACGTAAAAGTTCTTCCACCACATAGTGTGACAACACAGCCTCATTTATCGTTAGACTATTCAAAAGCAACGACTTTTGCGACAGTTGAGAATCTAGTCACAGATAAAAAAGTGCGTTTACTTTTTTTGCCTAAGGGACAAGAAATTCTCACACAAAAAGTAGAAATTAGTTCATTAAGTACTTCTGCGGTTAACGAAGTGCTTCGAGCAAGTGAAATTAATCCCCTTTCAGATGAACAAAAAGACAGCTTTTTAGTCATCGAAGACTTTGCGAAAGATGAAAAAGGAAAAACTTGGGTGCGAGGGGTCTTTCAAAATGGAGAAACAAGTGGCTGGGTACTTTCAGAAGAGTTGCCCGTCTATCCCCTAGCGGAAACAATCCAAAAGAATACGCGGAAAAAAGATGTTAATTATTTAACAATTGAAGAAAAAGATGTGGCTTCCTTTAATGCACCTGTGAATTCACCAGACTATTCTTCGTCTGCTGATTCAGTTTTGAAAAAAGGTGAAAAATTTGAAGTGATTGACTTTATCACCGTAGAACAAAAGCAGGTGCCAAACGAGTATTTGGCAGTTTCTGATGTTGAATCTTCTAAAAAAGGTGGCTATTTGTCTTCCAAAGAGGTGAAATTACAAGGAGAAACGAGTATTCTTGCTAATAAGTTAGGACATTTACAAGCGTATCAATTATCTGCTAGAGAAGCCAAGAAAAAATTCTCGCTTTATGAAGAGCCAGAATTAGAAGTGAAGTCAACAACTATTTCACGATTGACCGATTATCATTATACAAATTCTGTCATTAATAGTGAACACGAGGAAACAACAAATTATTTTGTGGTGCAAGCAGGTTCGGGTGTTCGTTACATCAAAGCGAATAAAAAAGTAGCAGAACACCATTACACAGAAATTACTGAAAATAAGCCAATGGATGCTGTACTTCAATTGTCCAATGATAGTGCAACGATTAGTAACCCACAAGGCATGAAACAAGCTACAAAAGAAGTTGCGCGATTTGGAAAAGACAGGTATCTTCATATTGATGCGCAAGTGGTGGTAAATACACAGGAAAATACGGAAGAACAATTTTATAAAGTGAGTGATCATGGGAAATCTGTTGGTTATGTTCCAATTAGTTCAGGTTCAATTGTTGATTTTTCAGCAATTAATTATCACGCAGTAGCAGAGGATAGTTTGGATAAAATTGCACAAAAATATCAATTAGACGTAAACAAATTACGAGAATATAATCCAGAAATTTTCTTAGAGAATCTTCTAGGAACAGAGCTTACTGAGGTGACAGATTTCCGGAAAGATGCCAGTGATAAGCTGACAGAAGGAGATCGTATCTATCTTGTGGGAAGAGAAAATCTACCAGAGATTGAAACAGCTGCACGAGAACTTGCACCTGTATTACCGAAATTAGATGTACCTAACGAACCGAGAGCACGGAAAATGGTCAGAGAATTAATCCTTGCGAAAATGGACACCACTCCTCGTGTGAGTGCCGTAGTGAGAAAATTAGGCTATTTGATTCCATATATTCAGTATCGAGAATTTTTACCGTCTGTTGCCTTTGGACAAGCAGTTATTGAAAGTGCGGACGGAAGTAGTGGCTTGACAGTGAAAGATAATAATTTATTCGGCTATAAGGGAAGTTATAAAGGTCAAAGTGGCACTTATAAGACCAGTGAGCATGACGGCACGAGTTATTATACAACTGATGCAAACTTTAGAAAATATGATACGCAAGAAGAAAGCTTAAAGGACTATCTTGACCTTTTAGAGAAAGCCTACAATGTGAAGGGAATTACTGACCGTGAAGCTTATGTAACCGCAGTAAAAGCGGGTGGCTATGCGACAAGTCCAACCTATATTTCAACGATTTTAAGTGCCATTGACAACTATGATTTGGCGGGACTTGATACGTTAGATTACTCTGGAAATGGTGATTAAAGAATTTGGGAAGCATGAGAAATTGTGCTTCTTTTTTGGGGTGCGTAGAAAGCTGGTAGAATCGTGTTTTTTTCAGAAAAAGCCAGTTTATGATTGTTTTTGTTTATAAATGTGTGATATAGTTTTGTTAAGACATTAGATGGCTTTGGTTGATTCATTAAACGAGGGAGGTTGAGCAATGTTAAAAGCAGAACGGTGTTCCGCAATTTTAGATTTGGTTGAGGCGAAGGGGTTTGTGACGGTTGGAGAGTTTATGCAGGTGCTAAATGTATCTGATATGACGATTCGTCGTGATTTAACGGAACTTGAAGCACAAGGGAAATTAAGACGTGTGCATGGTGGGGCGCAAAGCCTGAATAGTTATAAACAACGAGAGCTTTCTCATGAAGAAAAGAAAGTCATACATACACCGGAAAAAGAAGCAGTTGTGAAGAAAGCTCTGACTTTGATTGAAGATGGAGATACGATTTTTTTAGGTCCCGGCACAACGATTGAATTGTTGGCACAACAATTGGAAGCGAGAGAATTACGAATCATTACCAATAGTTTATCTGTGTTTTTGATTTTACAGCAAAAAACTAATTTGCAAAAAGTGTACCTTATCGGAGGAGAACTACGACAGAAAACAGGGGCATTTTATGGAGAGATTGCCAATAGTGCGTTGCAAAAATTTAGTTATGCGAAAGCATTTGTTAGTGCCAATGCGATTAAAGGAAATCAAGTGATGAATGCCAGTATTGAAGAGGGGAAAACGCAAAATGTGGCTCTTGAAAACTCACAGGAACGGTATTTGTTGATTGATGATTCAAAAATAAATAAAGAGGATTTTTTCACTTTTTATTTATTGGAAGATTTAACTGCAGTGATTACTAATCAGGGAAAATTCCATGTGGAAAAAGAACTTGAACAATATGTAAAAGTGATTGTATAACTTGAATGGAGGCTCTAATTTTGGTTGGAGACTCTTTTTATTTCGGTGTTAAATAACAAATTATATCAGTGGAAACGAAACTTAAAATTCTAACAAACAAGAAGAAATGTGCTTGAAATTAAGAACAGTTGTTCTAAAATAGGGCTGTAGGGTACATAAGTGAATAGACGGTAGCCAGAATTATTTAAGGGTGTGGTGCTTATGATTGTTTTGACACATGATTGGTGCGCAATTTTCACGGCTGAGAAGTTGTTGGAAATTGTAGCTTTTAAGGAAAGAATGGCGACTTATGACTTTGTTAGAAGTCATAGAGTTACTTTGCCTGATGTTCAACTTTGGAGAACTTATTCTTCATCTGGTTGAACTCATGACAAAGTTAGCTGAAAAACAGAAGACAAAAAAATAAGACCGTCCTTACTTTAGCCG
>JAISJD010000049.1 GCA_031261705.1 Lactobacillales bacterium | reverse complement strand
AATACAAGTATTCAAACGGTCCTCTTGAATGCTTCAACAACCATATCAAAGTTATCAAAAGAATAGCCTACGGATATAGAAACTATATGAATTTCAAAAAACGAATCATGATTGTCTTTAGCGACCAACCAATGGTTACAAAAAAAGCAGCTCCACACGATTTCTCATGTGAAGCAGCCTAAGCTTTATTTATCAGATTTAGGTGTCACCACCATCATTTGACAAAGATCCCAAAGAACCCGATTTCTCGAAAGAGCCAATTTATTCAACTAATCTTCTTTTAATTCATCTAAACCAGCGATTTCACCTAATGAAAAACCAGTTTCTTCTTCTGGAAGAACATATGCTTCTTCAGCAGGAGTAACTTCTACTTTTTCAACAACTGGAGCTTCTTCTAAAGCTTTAATAGACAAACCAATACGATGGTCTGCTGGGTTAAGTTCTAATACCTTCACACGAACTTGTTCCCCTTCAGATAAAACTTCTTGAGGTGTTGCAATATGTTTGTGTGAAATTTGAGAAATATGAACCAAACCTTCTACACCAGGAAATACTTCAACAAAAGCGCCAAATGTCGTTAAGCGTTTCACAGTTCCGTCTAATTCAGCACCAACTGGAGCTTTTTCTTCAATGTCAGCCCAAGGACCAGGGATAGTTGCTTTCAATGATAATGAAATACGTGCATCTTCTGGGTTAATGCGTAAAACTTGAACTTTGATTTTATCGCCAACACTTAATACATCAGATGGTTTGTTTACACGGTGGTGAGCAATTTCAGAAACGTGAACTAAACCGTCTAAGCCACCTAAGTTTACAAATGCACCAAAATCAGTCAAGCGAGCAACCACACCTTCAACCACATCACCTTCGTGAATAGTTGCTAAGATTCTTTCTTTCGCTTCTGCTTTTTCAGCTTCAATCACTGCACGACGTGACAAGATTAAACGATTTTGTGTTGGATCTACTTCGATAATTTTTGCATCGAAAGATTGACCTTTGTATTGTGAGAAGTCTGAAACGTAGTGATCATCGACCATTGAAGCGGGGATGAAACCACGAACGCCTTTTGCATCAACAGATAAGCCACCCTTAACAACATTTGTTACAGTGACGTTGATTACTTCTCCTTCTTTGCCTTCAAGCTCTTTCCAAGCAGCACGTGCAGCTAACTTCACTTTTGATAAGATGAATGTAATTCCATCATCTTGTGCGTTACCTTTTACTTCTTTAGCTACTAATAATTCTAGCTTGTCGCCAACTTTTGCTAATTCGCTAATATCTTCTGCATGAGTAGTTGATAATTCACGCGCTGGTACAGCACCTTGCACTCCACCTGGTAAGCTAACTACTAATTGTCCTTTAGAGCTATCCACTTGTTCGACAATAGCTTCTACGACATCTCCAACCTTTACTTCTGGTTGACTGTTAAATAAGTCCTTAAATTCTTCTGACATGACTTGACTCCTCCTACGTTGCAACAAATATTTATAAATATATTTATAGTCGTTACTCTAATTTTAGGATAACTTAACAAAAAAATAAAGAATTATTTATTAAATTCTCGATTTTTCTGCAAATTTTCGCTATTTTACCTTTTCTTTGACGATTTTTTTGATTTCTCCGACCACTTCTTCGATATTTAGACCAGTTGTATCAAGTAAAATTGCATCTTCAGCTTGAACTAATGGTGAAGCACTTCGAGTAGAATCCAAATAATCTCGTTGTTCAATTTCTTTTTTCAATGTATCAAAATCGGTTGGAATCCCTTTTTCTTGATTTTCCTTAAAGCGACGTTCCGCACGTTCCTCAACAGAAGCAACTAAGAAAATTTTCACCTCTGCATTAGGTAATACGACGGTCCCAATGTCCCGTCCATCCATGACGACACTACCATGTTCTCCATAAACCTTCTGTAAAGCCACCATAGCCTCACGGACTAGCTCATGAGCAGAAACGACAGAAACATTGTTTGTCACTTCATTTTGTCGAATTTCCTTGGTTACTTCATTGCCACCAATAAAAACACGTTGACCGTTTTCACCTTGTTGAAATGAAATAGGATTTTTTTCTAATAAATCGACTAAACTAGCTTCATCTTCCAAAGAAACACCCTCTTGAAGCGCTAAAAGTGTCAACGAGCGATACATTGCACCTGTATCAGTATAAACATAGTCATAATCCTTTGCTAAAATCTTAGCCACCGTACTTTTTCCCGAAGATGCAGGGCCATCAATCGCAATACTAATTCTCTTCATAAATGAAACTCCTTGTTTTACACGTTTAGATTAATAAATCTTTGAAAAATTCAAAGATGAGCTACTTCACTCGTAATACTTGCCCTGGTGAAATAGCTGGCGTAAATGAGCCATCCGGTGTCAAAGTAATTCCATTCAAACGTGCAATTTCTTCCGCCGTTGTCCCAGTACGTTGCGCAATTTGCTCTAACCCTTCACCAGCTTGCACCTCAGTCGTATCTTCGCCTGATTCTTCTTCCTCTGACGAACTTGGTGTTGTAGAAGAAGACTCGCTTGCTTCCTCACTTGATGAGGAAGATTCTTGACTTGCAGAACTGCTACTAGATGTAGAAGATGATGATTTTGATGTCGTACTCATCTGTGTTGTTGGCGTAGTTTTCCCCGATTTAGATGTATTTGGTTTCATGATATAAAAATAACCAGCAACAGGCATAGACATAATTAAAACTAATAGAACGACTAAAATCGTAATAAACAATGAATTTCCTTTTTTTTGCTTTCTTTGAGAAACACGTGAAATGCCAGATTCATACTCTGTATCATAAATGGATTGCTCCCACGGTTCTTTCGTCTTATTTTTTTCGTTTTTATCTTTTTTTCGAGCCACGTTAGATACCCTCCTATTATTACTCGGTTGTTATTATAGCATAGGTTTCCTCGCCTGTCTGTAATTTAAAGTGTAAAAAAAGGTTAAAAAAGTTGATGAATGATTTCTTGCCAAGCGCTTTGTTCAGATTTTTCCACTTTTTCTACTTTTGGAAATTGCTTTATATACTCTTCCACTCGGAGCCCACAATTATCGCAACAATATTCAGGTGGGATATTAACTTTGTTATCGCCAAAATAGGTCTGAATAAAGTTTCGCCTACAACTGCTTGACTTTTGATAAATAAGCATGGTCTGAAGCTGGTTATTTTTTTGTGTTTCTTTTTCTAATAGCTTCCCAACTAATTCTTCATAAGTGTACTCATCTTCCAAAAATCCTTGTAGCCATTTTTGCTGAATTCCTTTGAAAAGTGGCAGTAAATCCTTAATTTCTTCTTTAGAACGTCCAGTGATAAAGCTTAGACTCTGCCTATCTGCCATTTGTTCTTGATGAAAATATTGATGAATAAATTCATCGCCCTCTTTGTAAAATAAGATTGCTAGTGCAGGAAGCCCATCTCGACCTGCACGCCCATATTCTTGCACATAGCTTTCTAAACTTCCTGACAGCGAATAGTGAACAACAAATCGAATATCCGGTTTATCAATCCCCATTCCAAACGCATTGGTTGCACACAGTAATGGGAGCTCATTATTTAGAAACTGAGCTTGTAACGAGCCACGCTCACTTGCCGTTAATCCCCCGTGATAAAACGCTGTATCAATCCCTAGCTGAGTCGTAATCAAACGAGCTAAGAACTCTGTTTCTTTCCTTGTAGAAGCGTAAACAATTCCAGAACCTAGCGGAGAAAGTGTTTTTAAGAGCTGAATTAACTGTTCCTCTTTCTTTTCCGTTCGCCTAACAACTAAACCGATATTTTCACGATTTACGGAGGAGCGAAAACATTCCACCCCTTCCGGAAACAGATATTGACGAATATCTTGCTCAACAAGCGGGGTCGCCGTTGCAGTTAAAGCTAACGTCACTGGATGATTTAATACCTCTTGAACCACATGCAAACGTGCATATTCAGGGCGAAAGTCCATGCCCCATTGAGAAACACAGTGCGCCTCATCAATGACAAACAACCCAAACTTCGTTTTTCGCAAATAATTCAAAACCTCTCCTTGTAACAGCATTTCTGGAGAAGCAAAGATAAATTTATAAGACGATAAGTGCTTCAAAACATAATATTTTTCTTCATGAAGAAGTGAACTATTCAGTGCTATCACATGATGTTCGCCGAGTACTTGCAAACTTCGTACTTGATCCTCCATTAAGCTCAATAATGGGGACACGACCAAAACTGACCCTTCTGCCAACATACCAGATAGTTGATAGCAAAGAGATTTCCCCGTCCCTGTTGGAAGAATGCCAAGCGTATCACTTCCAGCCAAAAGGGATTCGATAATCTCACGTTGCCCAGTTTTGAACTCCGTAAAGCCAAAATGCTTTTTCAACTCCATTAATAATTTATCTTCCATGTCTCTGTCTCCTAATCCAAGCAATCTGAGCCAAACGAAACTCTACAAATTCCAATGGATATTTTTGATTCAGCTCACTGTATCGTAAAGAAATGATTGTTTCTTCGTTGGTAGTAATAGCAAAAAAATTTTGAACCTCCGTCGGTAATTTTAATTGAAAATCAAAATTTTCCTCGACAAGTGCAAGCTCTAATAAATGGTCTGCAACCGTACTTGGCTTTATTCCACGTTTTTCAGAAACTTCGGCTAAAGAATTTCCATTAATTAGTAAATTTTTTGTCTGATTCATACTCAAATTATGATTCTGTTTGAAAACATTCCCCAATAGCGCCCAAAGTAGCGGAATATGAGCAACATTTTCCACCATAATTTTAAATAATTCATGTAGCTGATTCTTATGTTTCAAGGTTTGCAAGAATAACTCTTCCTTATCCATTTGCTGATAAATCAGACCATTTCGCGCATGCCCTGTAAATTGAAGTGCCAATTCGTTCGCAGTTTCAATTTCCACTCTATCTAATAAAAAAATCAGCTCTTCTTTGAATTTTTCTGAAAAATTCTCCTTATTCATTGTCGCAAACCATCGCTTGACCAAGGTTGTATAAAATGGTGTATTTTCTATCGGCAAATACTTACGCTCTTGATGCGTAAATTCCGATACCACCTGAATAGAAAATAAAAACAGACGCCAAATTTTTTCTTCTCCACGAGCAAAGTGATAGTTGTCAATATGACTTGTTAAGCCCTTTGGAAAATGTTCCACCTGCTTTAAACCTAATTCGGTAATTTTCACTTCCTCACCAAAATGTGCAAGATAACGTTTTTGAAAGAAATCTTTTAACAATTGGTTATACTTCTCCTCACTTAATTTTGGAAAAAGTCCGACATATTGCAGAGATTGATAAAAAAAACCATAAACTAGCACAGAAGAACTTCTTTTCCCCTTCAATAAGTGAAAAAGTGTAGAGGGTTTTACCTTGTAGCCATGTGCAAATAACGATAAAATAAATGTATCAAACATTGAAATACTCCTTTAACAGAACGGATGTGAGACGATGAGTAAGGACTTACTATGTACCATCTTACCCGAAGAATGTATTGCTTGTGGACTATGTGCCATCTATGCGCCAGATATTTTTGATTATGATGATGACGGATTGGTTTTGTTTAAAGACACAAATGCCAAAGAAATCACTGTTTCAAATTCAAAAAAAGAGGAACTACTTGTAGCATATCGCAAATGTCCCGTTCGCGCCATCATTATTCATGAAAAAAATGCTTAGAGAAAGAAAATTCCCTAAGCATTTTTTATTATTCAAAATTTTTCTTTTGACCGTATAAGAATTTTGAAAATGAAATCAAAATAAGTCCACTAACAATCGTTAAAATTGCCCCCTGAATCAGATTAAATGGTAAAACCATTGCCACAATCCAGTCTTTTAACGTCATCCCAACGGCGGAAAGTTTAAAATTCGCAAATTTCTCATAAAGTGGTATCGCATAAATGAAATTTAATAAAGCCATCGCCGCAGTCAGAATAATTGTTCCGGCAATTCCGCCGAGAAGAAAACGAAATGCGTTAAATTTCAAGTCATAACGAATAAAGAACCAAATAGCAATAACGAATAGGCCTATTGCGACAATATTCATTGGCATTCCAATATACGTACTAACCCCTTCACTAAAAAGAATTGTGACTAAAATGGAACGAAGAATTAAAATAGCCATTGCACTTGGCAGTCCTAGAACTACTAAGCCAATCAAAATTGGAAGAACAGAAAAGTCTAATTTCATAAACCCACCGAACATTGGAATTTGCACGAATGCCATCAGCACAGTGGAAATCGCTGAAAGTATCGCAATTAATACTAATTTTCTTGTCTTGTTGCTTGTCATAATTAATTCCTCCTTATTTTTATTGTTCGTTTCACCTTGAGATTTTGTAGTCGTTAAGTACATGGTGGCATAAAAATAAGCCGCTTTCACATGGGAAAACAGCTTGGAATACGCCTCTATGTTTCTGCAACCAAAAAATTGCAGAGACCAAATACGCCAATCTTCTCCCATCCAGACTCTACTGTCGGTACTGGAATTACACCAGTTCAACCGCTTAAAAACGGTTCGCAGACTTTACTGCCGGTCGGGAATTTCACCCTGCCCTGAAGACGAACTATTCAATTAATTACTTGATAAGTATATGATAATCTATCGAAAATTACAAGAATTATTTTTCACATGATTAGAAAAATAGTTATTTTTTTAATAAAGTGATGCGGCTTGCATAACTCCATTTATTCTTATTTATTTTGTGGAAGTACTATTTCTATTTTAAACATATCTCCATCAACAATGGTTGATACTCTCCGTTATGAAGTTTAACCATAGAACCTACGATAGCAAGACCGAGCCCCGCATCCCCTGTTAAACGAGAGGCATCTCCTCGTTGAAATCTTTCGATAAGCTTTTCAGCATCCTCATTTAACTCATGGGCAGAGATGTTTTTTACACGAAGGGTTGATACCATTCTCACTTTCCGTAAGCTTCACAAAGACACGACTGCCCTCTAAGCTATATTTCAATGTGTTCCCTAGTAAATTATCAAATCCCCGTCACATTCGGTCTCCGTCAACCATCATCATAGCTCTTTCAGGCTTTTTGTAAACAACCTTAATGTTTCGTTCTTCAAATTTTTCTGAACTTTCAGCAATCGCCTGCCCAACAAATTCTGTAATGTCGAGATTCGTCCTGTTTATTGGTTAAACCCTGATAAACTTCGTTAATTCCTATTCCTACACCATTTTCAGTATCAAATAAATCGAGATTTTTCACTTCCCCATTGAACGTGTCTGTGAAATTATATATTGGGCTAACACTCTTTGTTTTCAATAATTTTTTAATCTCCCCTTGAGTCATTCCAGCTGAGAAGTCGCTTGAGGAAGAATAAATCTTCCCATTTGATAATTTAAAATAGTAACCGAACCTATTATTAATCGTTGGGATATTTGACATATACTTCAACATTTCATCTCGATTTTTTTCAATCGTTTCCGTTAAAGTTACCGCAATTTTACGTTTCACCTCTTTACCTGTTTCGTTTGTTTTCGCCCAGTTTTTATAGCTCATTAATTGACTTTCAGTAATTTTATCCGGAGTAATTGTCTTATCATTGAACGAATACGGGTAATCCTTTGTATACACCACCGATAAATCGTTTCCTACATCGTACTCATAATAAGGTTCAACCTCTCCAAGTATTTTTCTTCTTGCCGTTGCAAAAATTACTAGACCAACCATCAAAATGATTGTCAAACCTAGCGGAAATAGATTTCTTACTACCCACTCATTAAATGTTGCCCATTTTGTATCCAAGACCATACACCACTTTCAAATATTTCGGCTTTTTCGGATTGGCTTCAAATTTTTCACGAGTCTTACAAATGTGTACCGAAACTGTATTCTCTGCATTATATGCAGGCTCATTCCAGAACAGTTCATAGATTTCATTAATCGAATAAACACGTCCTGGAGATTCCATTAGCACTTGTGTGATGTTAAATTCTGTCCTGTTAGCTTTACCTGCGTTCCGTCAATCGTCACCGTCTTTAAGTCCTTATCTAAGACTAATCCATCAATAACCAATTGACTTGCTGTAGTTTTCTTTTCGTACTCCCCTAGCGACATGTATCTGCACAACATACTTTTCACACGAGCCACTAATTCCATTGGTGAGAAAGGTTTTGTTAAATAATCGCTTGTGCCAATAGATAGTCCTTGAATTTTATCAATATCTTCACTTTTTGCGGACAGCATTAATATAGGTGCGTTATTTGTGGTACGAAGTCTCTTTACCATCTCAAAACCGTCCATGTTAGGTATCATAATATCGAGAATAATCAGATGAAATTCATCCTTTACAGCTTTTTGTAAAGCGACCAAACCATCTAGTTGGAATACAGCCTGCTTGACGATACAAGTTATCCTCAAATGTAGCAAAGCCCTCCACGTCTGAAACATAGTTTACTTGGTGTGGAAATAAAGCGAATGGTAAAATAAAATAATCTACATAACCTTGATGTTCCGCAAACACGATGTAAGGCGGTTTAAGCTTCTCCATTCCAATTTTTTGCACCTTGAAGTGAGAGCCAAAAATCGAAAAACGAAAGCCTGTCCAAATGGAGAGCTAAGTTTTGTCTACAAGGCTTTTTTGACATATCATAAGGTGTTTCATCTTTTCTCTGATTTCTCAATATATTTTCCCCTCCGAGTAATTTCTTTAACTATTTAGACTAGCTAAAAATATCCGTTTTCTTTCATCCTATACTAATTTACAATGTCGTTACAAGTTTTTTTGAAAGAAAAAACAACACTCTCACTACATATGAAGTTCAAAATTAAGCATAAGAAATAACTGCTTAATGAAAAAAATCCCCGAGAAATAATTCCTCGGAGAAATTTTATTTATTCTTGATTCAACAAAATAGAAATTGTATCTGCAAGTTCTTCTTTCTTCACTTCAAGCATTTCACCAGTTCGTTTAATCTTCACTTCAACAATACCTTCAGAAGCTTTTTTACCAATGGTTATACGCAATGGTAAACCGATTAAATCCGAGTCGGCAAATTTCACCCCAGCACGTTCATTTCTATCATCCACTAAGACTTCATAACCTTTTGCAGTTAATTCTGTTTCAAGTTCCTCTGTTAATACCACTTGTTCTTCTTTCTTCAAGTTCATTGGTACGATATGAACATCAAATGGAGCAATTCCTTTCGGCCAATTAATACCATTTTCATCCGCATGTTGTTCAACAATTGCTGAAAGTAGACGAGAAACCCCAATTCCATAGCAACCCATAATCACTGGAATTTCACGACCATTTTCATCTAGGACATTCGCATTCATAGATTCTGAATAACGAGTTCCAATCTTGAAGATATGACCAATTTCAATTCCCCGAGCAAACGCTAAGGTTCCTTGACCGTCTGGAGAAATTTCTCCTTCTTGTACCAAACGTAAATCAGCATAAGCTATCGGTTCAAAATCACGTGTTGGGTTCACATTTCTATAGTGATAGCCCGTTTCATTTGCCCCAGCAATCGCATTCGCTAAATCTTGAACATATTGATCTGCATAAACCTTCACAGCTTCAGAAATTCCAACAGGTCCCACTGAACCAAAGTCCGCACCTAAGTATTTCATTGCATCTGCTTCAGTCGCTTCATCTAAGAAATCAGCACCTAAGAAGTTTTTCAGTTTCACGTCATTTACTTCATGGTCGCCACGAACTAATACAAGAACAGGTGCTTCATCCGCGATAAACAAGACGGATTTAATAATACGTGTCGGTTCTACATCAAAGAATGCTGCAACTTCATCAATTGTTTTCGCATTAGGAGTTTCCACTTTTTCAAGTTCTGCAGGTGTTTCATGCGATTTATTCGATTTATATAAGTTAGTTGCCATTTCTAAATTCGCCGCATAGTCAGATTCTGTAGAGTAAACAATCGTATCTTCGCCAATTTCAGACAACGCCATAAATTCTTTTGAATCTTTCCCACCCATTGCACCACCGTCACCGATGATTCCACGGAAAGTCAAACCGGCACGAGTGAAAATTTCTGCATATGCTTTTTCATAATCTCGATAAGTTTCATCCAAACTTTCATAGCTTGAATGGAAAGAATACCCATCTTTCATGATAAATTCACGACCGCGAAGTAAACCAAAGCGAGGACGTTTTTCATCACGATATTTTGGTTGAATTTGGTAAAGATTCAAAGGTAAACGTTTGTAAGAATTAATTTCGTCACGAATTAATGCTGTGAAAGTTTCCTCATGTGTTGGACCTAAGATAAAATCAGACGCGTCACGATTTTTTAATTTGTATAAATCATCACCATAAGTAGTATAACGACCAGATTCTTTCCATAAATCAGCAGTTAACAACGCTGGCATAAGCATTTCAATCGCTCCAATTTTATCGAGTTCTTCACGCATAATAGTTTTCAATTTTTCAAGCACCCGATTAGCCAGAGGTAAATAGCTATAAATACCGGCAGATACCTGACGTACATAGCCTGCACGCAATAACATTTGATGGCTTAATACTTGTGCCTCTTTCGGTACTTCTCGTAAAGTTGGGATAAACATTTTTGACTGTTTCATTCATAAAACTCCTTAAATTTATTCAAATTATTATCTAAAGAAAAAGCGTTGAATATCATTCCATGTGACAAGCACCATGAGTAGCAGCATAATTCCAAAACCAACAAGTGAAAGAATCCCCTCTTTTTCAGGGCTTAGTGCTTTTCCTCGAATAGCCTCGATAATGTTTAATAGCAATTTCCCACCGTCTAATGCGGGAATTGGAATTAGGTTCATGATTCCAAGGTTCATAGATAACATCGCCATCATCGCAATGATTGCTGGTAAGCCTTGGCTTGCTGCTTGTCGACTCATTTCAAATATCATTACCGGTCCACCAAGTTTATTTAAGCTAAACCCAGTAATCAGTCCCCCTAATGCTTTAAAAATCATCAATGACATCGACCACGCTTGTTTAAAGCCACCGGTTATTTTTCCGATAAACGAATCATCAAAAGGTGGTTTAACACCAATCTGACCTTCTCCTTTTTTACCATCTGGTGTAACTGTTAACTCTACTTTTTTTCCATCACGGTCGATAGCTAGTTTTAGAACTTTATTTGCATTTGCATTAATTTTAGTAGATAAATCTTCCCAATTATTGACTTTTTTTCCATCAATAGAAAGAATCTTATCTCCTTCTTTTAACCCAGCTGTTGCTGCCGGTCGTCCCGGGAGCGTTTCCCCAATCGCATTCGTATTCGTTACTTGAACGCCACCTTGAAGAAATGCCAGTACGATGAACAAAATAATCCCCAAGATAAAGTTATTCATCGGACCTGCAAAGTTTGTCAGCATTCGTTGCCACAATTTTGCGGAATGAAATTGTACATCTTCTGGTGCAATCAGAATTTCTGTTCCGTCCTGCTCAATCACCGTAGCATCATGAGCAATGGTGAATCTTTCTAAATCATTTTCGTTGCCGTTGACATGTCCTTCAATGAAAAGTTCCTTCACCATATCTACTTCGACAACCTCCATGGGAATCCCATTGGTTAGCTGCACCTTGTGGCTTAGATTTAATCGTTGAACTTCATTTTTGTCATTTAGCTCAATAGTTAGCGGAGTTCCCGGATAAACTTCTGTATCGTCATCTCCAAGCCCTGCCATACGTACATAACCACCCAATGGAAGTAAACGAACAGTATAGGCTGTTCCGTCTTTTCCGCGGTGATAGAAGATTTTAGGCCCCATACCAATCGCAAACTCTCGAACTAGAATGCCCGAACGTTTTGCGAAAAAGAAATGACCAAATTCATGCACAATGACAATGACCGCAAATACTATAATAAATGTAATAATTGATTTCATAGCGTCCCTCGTTTCTATTCCATATCTTTTACCCAAGCTGTGACGATTTTTCTTGTTTTCCTATCAATTTCAATCACTTTTTCTAATGTTAGATTTTTTACTTCCTCATATTGTTCGACAGCTCTACTTACCAACTCTTCAATCGCTAAATAAGTAATTTTCCCATCAATAAACGCATTTGCTGCAATTTCATTTGCCGCATTGTAAACCGTTGGATAAGACCCACCAAGTTTACCTACTTTAAAAGCTAATGCTAACATTGGAAAGCGTGTGAAATTCATTTTTTCAAAATGTAAAGCACCGATTTGCGTTAAATCAAACGGTTTTTCCTTCTGCATTTTCTCTCTGTAAGGATAAGTTAACGCATATTGGATAGGTTCACGCATATCACTTGCCCCAAGTTGAGCAAGGTAAGCCCCATCCTCATAAACGACCATTGAATGAACGATACTTTCACGGTGTAATACAACTTTGATTTTATCATAATCCATATCAAATAACCAATGAGCTTCGATAACTTCTAAGCCTTTATTCATCATTGTACTAGAATCAATGGTAATCTTCTTCCCCATAGACCAATTTGGATGATTTAATGCTTGCTCAACCGTTACGTTTTCTAACTCTTTACGTGAATAATCACGGAAGCTACCACCTGAAGCTGTAATCATAAGCTCACGAACTTTTTTAGTATCTTGCCCCTGTAAACATTGAAAAATGGCAGAGTGCTCACTATCCACTGGTAATAGTTTAACATGATTTTCTCTTACTGCCTGCATTACCCACTCACCCGCCATGACAAGAGTTTCTTTGTTTGCCAAAGCAATATCTTTTTTTGCTTGAATTGCTGCCATGGTTGGTTGAAGTCCGACTGCTCCACTAACTGCTGTTAATACAACATCCACTTCATCAAGTGTGGCTGCTTCTATTAAGCCCTTCGTGCCAACACCAAATTGAATCGTAGGAAATTCTTGTTTCAATTGTTTTTGAATTTCTTTTGTTCCAACACCAACATAAGTAGGCCGTAACTTTTGAATTAATTCTCGCCCTTTTTCAATATTAGAATGAAAAGTTAAGGCAATAATTTTAAATTCTTCTGGATTATTTGTTGCTACATCAATGGTGCTTGTACCGATCGAACCGGTCGCACCTAATAAGCTAATTTTTTTCATCTGATATAAAAAGAGAAACTCCAAAATTGCTCAGAGTTTCTGCCACCTTTCTTTTTAAAATACTCCAAGTAAATGCATGATTGGAAAAACAAATAATAAGCTATCAAAACGGTCTAATATCCCGCCATGTCCAGGTAAAATATTTCCAGAATCTTTCACGTCAAAGTAACGTTTGATTGAACTTTCTACCAAATCACCAAATTGTCCAAAGATTGAAAAGACAACAGTCATAATCAAAATATACGGTGTTGAAAGATTAAAGGTATCTTTTGCAGGATAGATGAATAGGAAAATTGCCGCAACAACTACAGCTGAAAGAATCCCACCTGCTGATCCTTCAATTGTCTTATTTGGTGATACTTCTGGCGCCAGCTTGTGCTTTCCAAACTTACGACCAAACATGTAAGCACCAATATCCGTTGCCCAAACGATAAATAAAGCGAAAAATAAGGCTTGTAAGCTATCTTGACGAGCAAGGACAAAGCTTTGGAACCCGACCCCCACATAAAGACTGGTAATTACTGGAAAACCAGCTTCCTCAATGGTGTACGAATTTTTTGAAATCACTAATGCCCCAAGTAAAATCAAGACAGTTAAGTAAAATAAATACCAACTTCCATTTTCTGGTAAAAAGCTTAAATAATTTTGAAACGGAAATACTAGAAAAATTGCTCCAAGTATAGATAAAACTCCCTCAAAGCTCCGAACGTCTAAATTTTTCATTCGGAATAATTCATAGACACCTACTGTTGCCATTAATGCCGCAAGAATCTGGATAAATAATCCACCCTTGACAACAATCGGAACAAAGACTGCCAGTGCCACAACAGCAGTAATCACTCTTGTTTTCATAATGTGTTCTCTCCTTGTTAAATACTATTTCTTTTCAGTGCTTAGTCCACCAAAGCGACGGTTCCGTGATTGGAAAGAAGCGATTGCTCGTTCGAGTGATTCTTCATTAAAATCAGGCCATAACTCATTGGTAAAATAAAATTCACTATAAGCAATCTGCCACAGTAAGAAATTACTAATGCGTTCCTCCCCACTTGTCCGAACCAATAACTCAGGGTCACGTAGCTCCTCTTCAAAGAAACCTGTCATCAGATGATTAGAAAGCAAGCCTTCATCAATTTCATTTGATAAAAGATTTCCTTTTTCCACCTGTGCTGCAATCTCTTGCACGGCTGTAACAATTTCAGCACGACTTCCATAGTTTAATGCAAAATTCAAAATCATACCAGTATTATTTTTCGTTGCTTCAATCGCACGAGCAATAGCATCTTGTGTAAAGTCAGGTAATTGATTAAGATACCCCATCACATGTACCCGAATATTTTTTTCCACAAGTTCTGGTACAAAATTATCAAAAAAATCAACGGGAAGCTTCATCAAAAAATTGACCTCATCATCTGGTCGTTTCCAATTTTCTGTCGAGAATGCATAAAGAGTTAGTACCTTTATCCCAAGATTGCTAGCGTATTTCGTAATCGTTTTTACCGTGTTCATTCCTTCTTTATGCCCCGCCACACGCGGCAAAAAACGTTTTTGCGCCCAACGACCATTCCCATCCATTATAATTGCCACGTGTTTTGGAATAGCTCCTGTTGAGTCAAAGGTAAGCTCTGTTGCTACCTCCTCACTCTTTTTTGAAAATAATCGAAACATAAATGTCCCTCCACTATTTTAAAAAGTTATGTAAATTCATCAGCCTTTTCACTGGAAATAATTGCTAGTTTACACAATGAACATTTTAACACAGAATAAGAAAAAACCTATGAAATTTCATAGGTTTTCACAAATTTTTAGGAATTTAGTTATTCAACGGTAACAGATTTCGCTAAATTTCTTGGTTTATCTACATCAAGTCCACGTTGTAAAGTCGCATAATAAGCGATTAGTTGAGCGGGAACCACCATTGCTAGAGTCGTTAAAAATGGATGAACCGTATTAATCACAAAGTCGTCCCCAACTTCGGCACATTCTTCCGAAGAAATGACAATCGTATTTGCCCCACGAGAGAGAACCTCCATCACATTTCCACGAGTATGAGCGGCAACTTCTTTTTGAGAAATCATCGCTAAAACAGGTGTACCGTCCTCAATTAAAGCAATCGTTCCATGTTTCAATTCCCCAGCAGCAAAACCTTCACATTGAATATAAGAGATTTCCTTCATTTTCAGCGCTGCTTCCATTGATACATAGTAGTCATTTCCACGTCCGATATAAAACGCATTTCGAGTGGTTAATAGATTTTCAGCTGTAATCGCCTCAATGACCTCTTTTTCAGCGACTACTGCACTCATAGCATTAGCAACTAAGCCTAATTCTTTAGTTAAATCAAATTCTTCGGCAATAGTATTTTTGCGGAACACACCAACCGTTTTAGCTAAGACAGCCATTGTAGCAATTTGAGCTGTATAAGCCTTTGTAGAGGCTACCGCAATTTCTGGTCCCGCATGTAAAAGCATCGTATAATCAGCCTCACGAGATAAAGTAGAACCCGCAACGTTAGTGATAGTCAAGACCTTATGTCCGAGTTTGCTAACTTTCACAAGTACTTGACGAGAGTCAGCTGTTTCGCCCGATTGACTTAAGAAAATAAATAATGGCTTTTTAGAAAGCAAAGGAATATTATAACCAAATTCCGAAGCAAGATGTACTTCAACAGGAATTTCCGTCATCTTTTCAAAAAACATCTTAGAAGCCCAGCCAGCATGATAGCTCGTTCCACATGCCACAATGTAAACACGGTCAGAGTCATTTACCGCTTGAACAATCTCAGAATCAACAACCACATTTCCGTTTTCATCCGTGTATTTTGAAGAAATACGACGCATGACAGCTGGTTGTTCATCAATTTCCTTCATCATATAGTACGGGTATGTGCCCTTGCCAATATCTGATAAGTCAAGTTCAGCAACGAAAGGTTCCCGACTAACAAGTTCACCTGCTTCATTTAAGATTTCAACAGAATCAGCTTTCACGATAACACGTTCCCCGTCATGAATTTCCAAAAAGTCATGCGTTTCACGAATCATCGCCATTGCGTCACTACATACCATGTTGTAGCCGTTGCCTAGTGCTACTAAAAGAGGAGATTTATTCTTCCCAACATAAAGGGTATCAGGTTCTTCCTTATCAATCATTACAAAAGCAAACGAACCAACAATAATATCAAGTGCCTTACAAAAAGCCTCTTTGGTTGTCATGCCATCTTCTTCTACAAATTTTCCAATCAAATGAACGGCCACTTCTGTATCTGTTTGCCCTAAAAAGTGATGTCCTTCAAGATATTCATTTTTAATTTCCAAGAAATTTTCAATCACGCCATTATGCACTAACACGAAGCGACCACTTTCTGACACATGAGGGTGAGCATTATTTTCAGTGGGTTTCCCATGCGTTGCCCAACGTGTATGACCAATTCCAGTCGTTCCATTCACATCAATGCCAATTTTTCTTTGCAATTCTGAAATTCTTCCGACCGCTTTGATTAAATGTTCATTATGTTCCTCATCCGTAACAAAAATACCAGATGAATCATAACCACGGTATTCTAATTTTTGTAAACCCTGAATTAATATATCGGTAGCATTTCGACTTCCTACCACTCCAACTATTCCACACATATTCTTATCCTCGTTTCCTAGATTTGCTTATTACCTAACTGTAATTAAAAGCAAGATATTGTAGTGAATCAAAATATATTGGTCTATATTATATATTTTACCAATAAACAAATATTAGTTTAACTATACTAGGTTTATTTGTCAAATTTTATTTACAACTTTTTAATTGGTCTATATATTTAATGACAGCATTTTTTTAAATCTATAGAAAAATTATGTTCTGAAATATTCAGTTTATTTTATTGGGTCTATGGTTGCAACTCTTTTTTCATCTTTCAATTAATTTATAATAAACCGTAGATGTTTCCCAACACTTCCCAACCGTAAAAGACTAACGGAAAGTAACCGATTTTATTTTTCCGAATATTATCCCATGCTAATTTTGAAAAAAATAAGAAGTCCCCCCGATAAGTTCAGTAGGTACTCGAAAAACTTTTTCTTAGCTCTTTTTCATCTTTTTCTCCCCTTTTTTACATAACCCAAAAAGCCCCTAACCACGAATGGTTAGAGGACTCTGATATTTCTTTATGGGTAAATACGGTTCAATAAACGAGGGAACGGAATAGACTCACGTACGTGGTCAATTCCAGCAACCCAAGTAACTGTACGTTCCAAACCAAGACCGAAGCCTGAATGTGGCACGCTACCATACTTACGTAGATCGAGATACCAAGAATATTCATCTTCTGATAGACCAAATTTTTTGATTTCAGCTAATAATTTATCGTAATCAGTTTCACGTTCAGAACCACCGATAATTTCTCCATAACCTTCTGGAGCAATTAAGTCCGCACAAATAACAACATCATCACGAGTTGGATGTGGCTTCATGTAGAACGGTTTGATTGCTTTTGGATAATTCATGATGAATACTGGTTTTTCAAATGAGTTAGCGATAAATGTTTCATGAGGAGAACCAAAATCATCGCCCCATTCAATATCATCAAAGTTATTTTCCTTTAATAAATCAATCGCGTCATCATAAGAAATACGTGGGAATGGTAATTCCGTATATTTCTTCAATTGTTCAGTATCACGTTCTAATACGTCCAGTGCATAGGTACAGTTATCAAGAACCGCTTGCACAATATAAGCAACATATTGTTCTTGAATTTCAAGACTTTCTTCTTGGTGCATAAACGCCATCTCAGGTTCAATCATCCAAAATTCGATTAAATGACGACGAGTTTTGGATTGTTCTGCACGGAAAGTAGGACCAAATGAGAACACCTTGCCAAACGCCATAGCTGCTGCTTCCATGTAAAGTTGCCCTGATTGAGAAAGATAGGCATCACGACCGAAGTAATCTGTTTTAAATAAATCAGTCGTTCCTTCTGGTGCGCTTCCTGTTAAAATCGGTGGATCAATTTTAATAAAGCCGTTTTTATTGAAAAATTCATAAGTGGCACGAATTAATTCATTACGAACTTGCATAATTGCATGTTGTTTTCTTGAGCGTAACCATAAGTGACGGTGATCCATTAAGAAATCAGTTCCGTGTTCTTTTGGTGTAATAGGATAATCATGACTTTCCCCTACTACTTCAATGGTTGAAATACCAATTTCATACCCAAATTTTGAACGAGTATCTTCACGAATTTCTCCAGTAATAAGAACTGAAGTCTCTTGCGTTAATGACTTAGCAAGAGCAAAGACCTCCTCTGATACTTCGCTTTTCACGACAACCCCTTGAAAATAGGCTGTTCCATCGCGTAATTGCAAGAAAACAATTTTCCCACTTGAACGCTTACTAGCAACCCATGCGCCAAGTTGGACTGATTCACCAACATGGTCTTTTGAGTCGATAATTGAGATCATTTTACTCACGTTTTTCGCTCCCTTTTAAAATTATAAAACCCGTGTACTCGGGATTATTTACGTTTTGATTCGATAAATCCGGCAATTCGTTTCACTGCTTCATGCAAGGTTTCAATACTTGCCGCGTAGCTAATACGAACATTATCTGGTGCACCAAAGCCAGCTCCTGTAACCAATGCCACATTTGCCTCCATTAATAAATCATTCACCCATTCCGAAACATCTGTATAACCGGTCATTTCCATCGTTTCACGAATATTCGGGAAAAGATAGAATGCTCCTTGAGGTTTTTCTAATTTAAAACCAGGTAATGCAGCAATCAATGGATAAATCTCATTCAACCGAGCTTCAAACGCTTGGCGCATTTCTTCTACAGTATCTTGAGGACCATTTAAAGCCTCCAAAGCGGCATATTGAGAAACGGCAGTCGGATTACTTGTGGATTGACTGGTAATTTTTATCATTGCTGAAATAATTTTAGGATTTCCAACAGCAAAACCAATCCGCCAACCTGTCATTGCATAAGTTTTAGAAACACCGTTAATAATAATCGTATTATCACGAATCGCTTCATTTATCGTTGAAATCGGCGTAAACACGTTACCATTATATACTAAACGCCCATAAATATCATCGGCTATAATCAAGATATTGTTTTCAACCGCCCAATTCCCGATTTTTTCTAATTCTTCATACGTATAAATCATCCCTGTTGGATTCGATGGCGTATTAATCAGCATCGCTTTTGTTTTGTTTGTACGATGTTCTTCTAGGAGTTCAACCGTCACCTTGTAGCTATTTTCATGCTTTGTAGGGACAAAGACAGGAGTACCCTCCGCAAGTTTCACCTGTTCCCCATAAGTCACCCAGTAAGGCACAGGGATGATTACTTCATCGCCCTTATCCAAAATCGCTTGGAATAATGCGTACAAAGCAAATTTTGCTCCGTCCGTTACGACAATATTTTCTTCTTTAAACTCTAGTCCATAAATTTCTTTTAAGCGGTTAGAAATCGCTTGTCTAAGCTGAGGGATTCCCGGTGTCGCTGTATAATAGCTTGCCTTTCCTGAATGAATCGCTTTTACCGCTGCTTCTTGGATATTTTTTGGTGTGATAAAATCTGGTTCGCCAACGGTTAAGGATAATACATCTTTTCCTTCAGCTTTTAGTTTCTTCGCTTTTTCTGATGCCGCTAATGTAACAGACGGCTGCAATTCTTTTGCACGTTTTGATAATTCCATAGTCAACCTCCTTGAATAAGCAAAGATAGCTATTTGTTCCATCAACCAAGCTTACTTTCGCCTAACTCCTTTTACACTTCATTTGTGTTACTCACTTTCGCTCCATCTTCAAATGACAATAAATAGTAACTAATCGTTCCGTTTTCATGTTCACCAACGACTTCCCAAACTGGTTTATTGTCGAAGATTCCAAGATTAATGTTTCTAACCTTGGAAACATCGTATTGTTTCAACACTATAGCTCCCGCTTGTTGTGCAGTAATACCTTTACTTTGTTCTAAAACCGTAATTTTTGAACCATTCTTAGGAACAATCACCGCAATTTCCCTACCGGTATCGTCCGTTCCTAAAACACTATAATAAGTTTCTTTTCTAGTAAAATGATAGAAATCTTCTACCTTATTCATTTTCGCATACTGTTTGGCTATCGTTGTTGCTTCTTTTTTCGCTTGGTTTAGTGGTGCATCGGATTTAATAATTAAAATCACCGAACCTACAATCATTACCAGTAAAACAATGAAAATCGTAAGTAACGTCCGCTCTCCTCTACTCCATTGCGTTTCATTCTTCATTGGCACTTTAATTACCCCTTAATCAAAAGTTAATAGAAACATTATATCAGAAAAAGTCTTGCATATGTTGTAATAATTCAGAAAAAGGCGCATATTCTACCGATAAATCTTCGGGAAGTGATGCTAGAAGCCGTTTCCCGTATGATTTTTTCATAATTCGTTCGTCTAAAATGAACAAAATTCCCTTATCCTCCTTTGTCCGAACCAATCGCCCAAGTCCTTGTCGTAAGCGTAACCCCGCTTTTGGTAACGCCGCTTTAGAAAATGCCGATACACCATGAGAAATTAAATACTCATAATAACTTTCTACAAATGGTCGTTTGGGATTCTCAAAAGGCAATCTCGTAATTACTAAAATTTGTAGCGAATCACCTGGTAAATCCACTCCCTCCCAAAAGCTATCAGCACCAAATAAGAGGGCGTTTTCTGAATGGGTAAATCGTTTTAAGATTTTTTCTCTTGAACCGGAAATGTTTTGTCCTAAGACTTCTCGACCTTTATTTAACAGGCGCATATGAATGTCATAATACGTCTTTTGTAATAAATCATGAGAGGTGAACAAGACCAAAATCGGTTTATTTTGTTGGTCAGCAATTTGTTCCACCGCATCCGCCAAATATTTTGCAAAATGTGCGGTGTGATTCTCGCTCACTTGTGGCGCATCGTTTGGGACAAATAATTTCGCCTGTTTACTATAATCAAAAGGACTTCTGACCGTTTTGAATGTGAATTTCGTAAGTCCCAATTGGTTCGGAATATAATTTTTATCTTTTCCAAACTTCAACGTCCCACTCGTGTATAAAATGCGAACATAGCGTTCATGCCACTTGCTTTCAAATAACTGATTTGCTTCAAAATCGCCAACATGAAGAGTCAAGAATTGTTGATTTTTCTTTTGAGTGGCCCATTTTACATAACGTTTATCCCAATTTTCAACAAATAAATGAAAAATCTGTTCCGCCTGTTCAATTTCAGAAAATAAATCAAACAAATCCGTTATCAGCATTTTTTCTTCTACCGAAAAGCGTTCCAAATGTTCTAGCAAGGCTTGATGAATATTCTTAGCCAGCTTATCACAATCTGCAAATAACGTATTCATTTTTTTCATTGCAAGCTGTCCGTTATCATCTAATAAAGCTAAAAAATCGTCCTCGATTAACACCTCTTGATTTTCCATCGGATGCTTTTTCTTCTGTAACGCTCGTCCAAAGCTACTAAAAAAGGTCGAAACTTCAAAATTAAGTTCTTCAAGAATATTGGCTAATAGTTTCATCATATGCTGTTCGGAGATAGAAATTTTCTTCTCCACCGCATGATTTATCTCAAAAAGCTTTCCTTCTTCATCAATTGCTTGTGAAAGTGTTCGAGCTAATTTTGCCCCATTCACCCGTGATGTCGTGATGTGTTGCAGAGTGCTTGGCAAGTGGTGCGCTTCATCAATAATAAGATAAGGCGACTGCGGTAAATAAAACTCCTCACGCAAGCTTTCTTGTGCTAAAAAAGCGTGGTTGACAATTAAAAGATTGCTCGACTTCATTTTTGAACGCAAATACAATAAAAAATCGTCCTGATATAAAGGATTTTGCTTATCAAGATAGTTTACCCCACGATGAGCGACCTGTTGAAAAAACAAATGATTATAGTTGGTCTGATTTAGTTCCTCTAAATCTCCTGTTTCCGTCTGGGTTAACCAGACAAGCACCGCCATTTGATACAAAGCATATTGCTTTTGCGGAACAGGCTGATTTAACGTTTGCTTAAATCGCTGTAAATCAATGTAATGTTGCGAGCTTTTCACCAAGGTTGCTTGATAAGGATAAGGAGTCACTTGATTGACCTGAGTTAAATCCTTTTCTAATAACTGATTTTGAAGCACAATGGAAACCGTTGAAACAATCAGCGGCTGCTCGGGGGTGGCAAGATAGCTCAATGGAAAGAGATAACCAAACGTCTTTCCCGTTCCAGTTGCTGCCTCAATAAATAAATCTTTTGCGGGAACCTCTTCCCTTGAAAAATGGTCGTAAACACCATTCATAAATTTCACTTGTTCTTCACGCACATCGACTTTCGTTCCAAATAATTTTTCCTTAGCTTTTTTAGAACGTGGATACTTCTGTTCCACGAAATAATTTCCCGAAAAAGTCGGAATACTCTTGTTTTTTAATACAATTCCATCCGTTAGATGTTGTGAAGCGTGTAGATATTCCGCCATTTTATTTTTGCGTTCAAGGTAGCGATTTTTAATAAATAAATCATTGTCTACACCCAGCACACCACTTAGCTCCATGATTGTTTCCAAAGTTGGCAAGGGAAGTTTACGAATTTCCTCTTCGATATGAAGTAGCAGTTCAGCCGTTACCAAAGCATCACTATCGGCTTGATGAGGTCGATCATGCTGAAATTGTAATCGGTTTGCCAAGTCGCCCAATCGAAAACTCGATTCCGTCGGCAAAAAGACCTGCGACAACTCTACCGTATCAATTCCCTGATTTTCCAAAATGGGCATACCCACTCTCCGAAATTCTGCATTTAAAAAATTAAAATCAAAATAAATATTATGTGCTACAAATACCGTGTCTTGAAGTAAATTATATAAAGTCATCGCCACATCTTCAAAATAAGGCGCATAGGCAACCTGTGCGTTACTAATTCCAGTCAAATGTTCAATCTGTTTAGAGATACTTCGACCGGGATTTACATCTGTCGCATAAGATTGCACAATCTTTCCGCCTTCGACAAGCACTATTCCAATTTGAATAATACGGTCGTCAACATGACTTGTTCCAGTGGTTTCAATGTCTACCACAGCGTATGTCGTTTTCGCCATGAATCATTCCACGCCTTTCATTGCAAAGAAAAAGAAGAACGAAAAGTCTTAGTTCTCTTCCCATGCTCAATCTCTCCAGTTTAATTACTCAACGTTTATTTTACCACATCGCAAAAATAAGTGATATTTGTATAGTAAAAAAAGACCTTCAAAATGAAAGTCTTAAGAAATCAGCTCTGGCGTCTCTTTTTTATCTTCAAGAATGGTCAACGCATCCTCCACCTGACGAAGGACATATTCGCGTGCATGATCATCAGCGACAAAATCATGTAAATCTCCGTCAATCTGAATTTTTGGTGACTCATGATAGTCCTCAAACCACTGATCATACCGTTTGTTTAACTCTTTATAATATTCGTAAAGCTCTGGATCATCGTCAAATTGTTCATATTCTCGTCCACGTCGTTTAATCCGTTCCAACATTTTACCAAAAGACACACGGATATGGACTAATAAGTCTGGACGTTTCTTTTGTGCCGCAAAGGGTAATTCTTCCATCATATTTGCTAAAAGATTATCATAGACAGCTACTTCTTCAGAGGTGGCACGTCCTAAATCTGCATTCAAATGGAAAAGCAGCGAATCTTCATAAATGGAACGGTCAAGAACATTGTTATCCTCCACCATAGCTTCCTTTATCGAATGGAAACGACGATTTAAAAAATAGATTTGTAGTAAAAATGCGTATTTGTCGGGGTCTTTATAAAACAAAGGCAAAATTTCATTATTCTCTACACTTTCATAGAACGCTTCCGTTCCTAATCTATCAGCAATTAGTTCCGCTAACGTTGATTTTCCAGCGCCAATGGTTCCTGCTAAAACTATCACACTCATCAAACTCCCTGCTTTATTAATTATTTCACCTACAACCTAGTAAAGTGATGACAAACTCAAATATACGCTCCTCATTTGATTATTGCCAATGAAAAGTATTACCAAAATGTCTCCAGTACCTCTGACAATTGTGTCGAATTATAAACGACAGTGTGCGGGTACCAATGGAGTGGAAAATACTGTTGGTAGTCCTTGCGCGCAAATCGTTCATCCAGTAGTAAAACTACGCCCTTATCCTGTGAAGTTCGGATAACACGTCCCGCCGCTTGAATCACCTTATTCATTCCAGGAATTTGATACGCATAGGAAAATCCTGCATTCAAAGTTTCATCAAAATATTTTTTTAGTAACTCGGTTTCTTGATTTAATTGTGGCAAACCGACACTTACAATTGCCGTTCCGATTAACCTCGTTCCCTTTAAATCAATCCCTTCAGAAAAAATACCTCCAAGTACACAAAATCCAACCGTGGTTTGTGCCGCATTTTCTTCAAATTGTGCTAAAAATTTTTCACGTTCTTCTTCCGTCATAATCGTATCTTGCACTAGAATTTTCACTTTTTTATTTATTAGCGCAAATTCCACATAGACATCATCCAGATATTTATAAGAAGGAAAGAAAAAGAGATAATTCCCCTGTTTTGCTTGGATAAATGTGGTTAATCTTTCTACAATCGGTTCAATACTCCGTTCTCGATTACGATAAGTTGTTTGAATACTTCGATCAATAATGACCTGTTGATTTTCCTTATCAAATGGACTTTCAACTAAATAACGAAAATCGTTTTCCTCTCCACCAAGTACCTGTTGATAGTAAAAAAGAGGTGTTAAGCTCGCTGAAAACAAGACCGCACCACACCCTTTTTGAAACGTCTGATTCAACACATAACTCGGATCCATGCAAAACTGTTTTAACAAGACATCAGAATAAGTAATTTCCATATAGGTCATAAAATGATCGTCATAATATTCGCTGATTCGCAAATAAGCCAAGCAATCAAAGTAAAAATCAAGCACTTCTTTTTGCTCCTCGTGCTCTTGATTTTGCGCCAACCATTCGCGTGCAAATTCATTAAAACGATTAATCGGTGCAATAATAGACGATACTTCGGAATGCTGGCTCATGAATGTAACGTCTTCTTCCTCCATGACACGTTTCAGCTTGAGAAATTCTTGATTGATTTTTTCCAAATGTTTAACGAGCTTCTCCTCACCCTTAACCGTATGCTTTAACCGCATGATTTTCTCTTTAGAAAGCGTGGCGGAATACATGCTACGGCTACGGTCAACTAAATTATGTGCTTCATCCACTAAAAAAACGTTGCTCTTATCCTCGTCCTCAAAGAATCGTCGTAAATAAACACGTGGGTCAAATAAATAGTTGTAGTCACAAATAACTAAATCACACCACAGACTAACATCCAGTGATAACTCAAACGGACAAACCGTATGTTTACGTGCATAGCTTTCAATTACCGAGCGGGTCATCTGATCCTCATTATTCAACAAATCCCACAGTGCTTCATTTATTCGGTTATAATAACCATTCGCAAAGGGACAGGCTTCAGGGGTGCAAATTCTTTCCTCAAGAAAACAGATTTTATCCTTGGAAGTCAAAGTCACCGCCTTCATCTTCAATCTCTTCGTTTGAAGTGCTTGAAAACCATCTTCCACTACCTGACGAGTAATTGTTTTAGCCGTCAAATAAAAAATACGCTCAATCGGCTCCCCGTCAAACTTTTCGCCCATCGCTTTGACCGTTGGAAATAAAGTGGAAATCGTCTTTCCTGTTCCAGTAGGCGCCTCGACATACAGTTTTTTCGATTGACGAATCGTATTATAGACCGCCACAGAAAGCTCTCTTTGTCCTTTTCGATAACTATCAAATGGAAATTCTAATTGCTGAATGGTTTCATTACGCAACATTCGCCAATTTTCTTGAAAGACTAGCCAAGCTTCGTACTTGCCAATTAAATCTGAAAAGAAGCTTTCTAATTCTAAATAACTGAAAATTTTCTGCTCCCGAGTAATTTTTTCTTCGGTCGTTTGATAATAGGTCAGCTGCAAGGTGATTTCTTCTAACTCGTTGTCTAAACAATAAAAATAACCGTACACCATGACTTGATACCAATATAAATCTACCTGTTCGGGCAAAACATTTTCAAAAGCTGGCTCACTCGTTTTAATTTCATCTATTGTAACTTTTCCATTCTCAAACTGAATAATACCGTCTGCACGTCCGTCCACTAGCACCTCTTGAGCGTTCATCACGACAATCTGCTTCATGCTAACTTCAGATTGGTAACTATCTCCGTACTCCTTTTCCATCTCTTTCTGCAAAAGGCGATGAATACGAGACCCTTCTAAAGCGGTATGTTCGCTCGTCGCATAGCGCTGATTAATCGACCCTTTTTTCAAGATAAATTCGACTAATTGCCGGACAGAAATTCGTTTTCTCATTCTTTCACTCACCCACTTGTCAACTCAATACTCTTATTATAAACTAGGAAGCATAATTAATCGCATGAAATTTCTTTTTCTGCTATGCTTTTATTAAAACTTTGTAATGAAGTTGAGCATCATGATAGAAATTGACTTAACTTTGAAGGAGAATGAAAATGATAGAAATTGGTGTAGTCTATAATGAAGTCGCTGGAGAAAATACTTATTTTATCTATAATGAAGCACACGTTCTAATAATTGATCCCGGAAGTGAAACGGAACAAATTCTTGAGGCGATTAAAACGCTTGGAAGAAAGCCTGTTGCGATTTTACTCACGCACACGCATTATGATCATATCATGAGCGTTGAAGCGATAAGAGGCGCTTATCCGAGCATTCCTGTGTACGTAAGCCCACGTGAAGAAAAATGGTTGGGAAATCCTGAACTGAATTTATCTGGACTTCCACGTCACGATGAAATTGAAGACGTCATTGTTGCTCCCGCTGAATTTACTTTTGAAAACTATAAAGAATACACGCTCGGAGAAATGACGTTTAAAGTCCTACCTACTCCGGGACATTCCATTGGTGGCGTTAGCTTCTTATTTGATGACTTTGTTATCACTGGTGACGCATTATTCAAAGGAAGTATCGGACGTACGGACTTAAATACCGGGGATATGGAGATGTTGCTAAACAGTATCCAAACAGAATTGTTTACTCTTCCAAATCATCTTGCTGCTTTCCCAGGACACGGAGCACCGACCACGATTGAACACGAAAAAGAATATAATCCATTTTTCAGATAGGCCGCTCTCAAGTCTAAATATTTATTAAGAAATACTTGGAGGTTGTAGATTTTCTTTATGACCTCTTTTTTTATAGAGTCATTATGTTAAAATGATAAGGTAACAGGAAATTTTAATACAAAGGAGTTTTACATTCATGCTTCTAGCGAATATTTGGAAAGCAATTATTTTCGGAATTATTGAAGGGATTACGGAGTGGCTGCCCATTTCTAGTACCGGACATTTAATCTTAGCCGATGAATTTATTAAAATGAAAGAAAGTGCCGCATTTATTGAGGTTTTTGATGTGGTTATTCAGCTTGGTGCAATCTTGGCAGTGGTGGTCATTTATTTTCATAAATTAAACCCATTTAGCCCAACAAAGAACACACGAGAAAAGAGTGACACGTGGGCACTTTGGATGAAGGTTGTCATCGCCTGTGTTCCAGCTGGAGTCTTAGGCATACTGCTTGATGATTTTTTAGATGAAAAATTCTATAACTTCATCACAGTAGCTATCACTCTCATCGTTTATGGGGTTGCTTTTATTATTGTTGAAAAGAGAAACAAAACAATTCAACCCACGATAAAAAGTCTAAATGCTCTAACTTATCAGACCGTATTCATTATCGGTGCCTTTCAGGTTCTCTCGTTAATCCCGGGAACTAGCCGTAGTGGAGCAACGATTTTAGGGGCAATATTAGTTGGTTGTTCCCGTTATGTCGCTACTGAATTTTCATTTTTCTTAGGAATTCCAGTGATGTTTGGTGCTTCCGGGTTGAAACTATTCAAGTATTTTTGGAAAGGCAATACGTTCTCTTTCGGAGAAGTATCCATTTTACTAATCGGATGTATGGTAGCCTTTCTAATCTCTATTTTAGCCATTAAATTCTTAATCAACTATCTAAAACGAAACGATTTCACCGTCTTTGGTTGGTATCGTATCATCCTTGGAATTGTTCTCATCATCTATTGGGTGGTTCTAAGATAAACGAAACGAGTTTGAGCTTAATGCTCAGGCTCTTTTTTTCGTGCTAAAAAGCAAAAAAGCGGAGCGCCAGAGCACCCCACTTTAAAAGTTCAATTATTTCTTTTTCTTACCAAATGCATCCTTCATTTTTCCTAGAATGCCTTCATCTTGTTCATTTATATGCTGCCCACTCGCCTTAGCAAAATCACGCATAGCATTTTTTTGCCCTTCGTTGAGGTTCTTTGGAGTGACAATCTTCGTTACGACATGTTGATCGCCCATTCCTCCACCACGAAGTTTTGGTGCGCCCTTTCCGCGCATACGGAAGTTCGTACCTGTTTGAGTCCCAGCAGGAATTTTCAATTTCACATTTCCGTGAACAGTTGGCACTTCGATTTCATCTCCAAGTGCTGCTTGAACAAAGTTTAAAGGAAGTTCGTAGTAAATTTCAGAGCCTTCACGTTCAAAGGTCTTACTACTTTCCACTGAGAATACTACGTATAAGTCCCCATAAGGACCGCCGTTGCTACCCGCTTCCCCTTGACCTTGCAAGCGCATTTGTTGACCGTCTTCCACACCTGCAGGAACGTTTACTTTTACAGTATGTGCTTGTGACACATGACCTTCTCCATGACAAGTTGGACATGGATATTTAATTTCTTTCCCAGTTCCATGACATACATCACAAACTTGTTGTGTGACCATACGTCCAAGTGGTGTTTGACGTTCTACATTGATACGACCTGAACCATGACATTTTGAACAAACTTGAGGGCTTGTTCCTGGTTTTGCTCCAGAACCATGACAAGTTGCACAGGTATCTTCCCGATTGTATTTTAATTCCTTTTCAGCGCCGAAAATAGCTTCTTCAAATTTTAATTTGATGCTATACTGCAAATCTGCCCCTTGACGTGGTGCATTTGGATCTGCCGTACGACCACCGCCGCCACCAAAGAAGTTTTCAAAAATATCTTCAAAACCAAATCCACCAGCGCCACCGCCAGAAAATCCACCAAAACCACCGAAACCGCCAGCTCCGCCACCATAATTAGGATCTGTACCCGCAAAACCATATTGGTCATAAGCAGCACGTTTTTGACTGTCGCTTAATACTTCATAGGCTTCTGAAATTTCTTTAAATTTTTCTTCTGCATCTGGTGCTTTATTAATATCTGGGTGGTATTTTTTTGAAAGTTTACGATAGGCTTTTTTTATTTCATCATCCGTCGCGCTTTTACTAACGCCTAAGACTTCATAATAATCTCTTTTATCTGCCATAAGGATTGTTCCCTCCATACTAGATTATTTGCGTTGTTTGCCTCAAGAGTTCTATCAGCTTTTTACGTCAAACTATTTTAACACATAATCTACGACTATGTATAAAAAGACTGAGGAAACCCCTCAGCCTTTTTCATAAAGTCATGAACCAATTAGTTCATTTCTTCAAAGTCAGCGTCAACAACGTCATCAGCGCCACCTTGTGCAGCATTAGGATCCGCATCAGCAGCTTGTTGTGCTGCTTGTTCGTATAATTTAACTGACAAGTTTTGGACGATTTCGTTCAAAGCGTCACGTTTTGTTTTCATTTCTTCAATGTTGTTCGCTTCTACGGCTGCTTTCAATTCGTCACGAGCAGTTTCAGCTTTTTTCACTTCTTCCGCATCTACTTTACCATCTAATTCTTTCAATGTCTTATCAACAGTGAACAATAAAGCATCTACATCATTACGGAGATCAACTTCTTCTTTACGAGCTTTATCAGCTTCAGCATTTGCTTCTGCATCTTTCACCATACGTTCGATTTCGTCGTCTGAAAGACCAGACGAAGATTTGATAGTGATTGTTTGTTCTTTTTGAGTTCCTAAATCTTTAGCAGATACGTTTACGATACCGTTTTTATCAATATCAAAGGTTACTTCAATTTGTGGAATACCACGTGGAGCTGGAGGAATATCCGTTAATTGGAAACGACCAAGTGTTTTGTTGTCGTTAGCCATTGGACGTTCACCTTGTAACACATGAATATCAACAGCTGGTTGATTATCAGCAGCTGTTGAGAATACTTGTGATTTAGAAGTTGGAATCGTTGTGTTACGATCAATCAATTTCGTAAATACGCCACCCATTGTTTCAATACCTAATGATAATGGAGTTACATCAAGTAAAACAACATCTTTAACATCCCCTGTAATTACACCACCTTGGATAGCAGCACCCATAGCTACTACTTCATCTGGGTTTACAGATTTGTTAGGTTCTTTATTTGTTTCTTTACGAACAGCATCTACTACTGCAGGAATACGAGTAGAACCACCAACTAAGATAACTTCATCAATGTCAGATTGAGATAAACCAGCATCAGATAACGCTTGACGAACTGGAACTTTTGTACGTTCAACTAAATCAGCAGTGATTTCATCAAATTTTGCACGTGTTAAGGTTACTTCCAAGTGAAGAGGACCATCTGCACCCGCAGTGATAAATGGTAAGCTAATTTGTGTTGAAGTAACACCTGATAAGTCTTTTTTAGCTTTTTCAGCAGCGTCTTTCAAACGTTGTAATGCCATTTTATCTTGACCTAAGTCAATACCATTGTCTTTCTTAAATTCAGCAACCAAGTAATCAATGATTTTATTATCAAAATCATCCCCACCTAAATGGTTATCCCCTGCAGTTGACAATACGTCGAATACGCCATCGCCAAGTTCAAGGATAGATACGTCGAATGTCCCACCACCAAGGTCAAACACTAAGATTTTTTCATCACGATCTGTTTTATCTAAACCATAAGCAAGTGCTGCTGCAGTTGGTTCGTTTACGATACGTTCTACTTCAAGGCCAGCAATTTTACCAGCGTCTTTTGTTGCTTGACGTTGTGCATCATTGAAGTAAGCTGGAACTGTAATGACTGCTTTTTCAACTTTTTCACCAAGATAATCTTCAGCAAAACCTTTTAAGTATTGTAAAATCATTGCTGAAATTTCTTGTGGAGTGTAGCTCTTGCCATCAGCTTCAACTTTATAGCCTGCTTCACCCATATGACGTTTAATAGATGAAATAGTGTTTGGATTTGTCACTGCTTGACGTTTTGCTACTTCACCGACTTGGATTTCACCATTTTTAAATGATACAACAGAAGGTGTTGTACGGTTTCCTTCTGGATTTGGAATAATTTTGGCTTCGCTACCTTCTAGCACTGCTACTGCGGAGTTTGTTGTTCCTAAATCAATACCGATAATTTTACTCATGTTTATTCTCTCCTTTAAATTTCATTTATATCAAAGACGTATTACTGTGCAACAATAACCATTGCTGGTCGTAATACTCTATCTTGCAATTTATAACCTTTTTGAAGCACTTGAACAATCGTCTCAGCTGGAGCTTCCTCACTTGCAGGAATCGTTTGAACCGCTTGATGTAAATTCGGGTCAAATGTCTTTCCTTCTGCTTCGATTTCAACAACGCCTTCTTCTTGTAAAGCATTCACTAAACTTTCACGAACCATTTCAATTCCTTTTTTCAGGCTAGCTCCCGCTTCATCATTTACCTCAGTTGCTAATGCACGTTCAAGGTTATCTAATGAAGGAAGAACCTTTTTCGCCAAGTCTTGTGAACGATAACGTTGAAGTAATTCTCGTTCTTCACGTGCTCTACGTTGAATGTTTTGCATTTCGGCATGAGCTCGGATAAATTTATCTTCCCACTCACTAGCTTTTGCTTGCGCCTCAACCAATTCATCAACTTCAGGCACTTTAATTTCTTCTTCAGTAGTTTCTGCATTTTGTGCTTCTACTTCTTGATTTTCTTCTTGTTGTTCCTGTTCTACAGATTTTTCCTCTGCCAATTCAGCCACTTCCTTTCAACTCTATTTCTTACAGACCACTATTTCTGTCAAGATAACAGTAATAACCAGTTAGCTTGTAGGCTAACTCAGTTCTGAACGTATCTACCAAGCCAAACATCTTGGAATACTCCATGTTGTTTGGACCAAGTAAAGCGATAGCTCCTTTTCCGTGTCCTTCAACGTCATAAGTTGCTGTAATTAAACTCATTTCTTGAAATAACCTATTATTCAATTCTGAACCGATACGAATGTCAATTGACTTTCCTTCATGTTCGCTTGCTTCCGAAGATAAGGTAACTAAGTTTGTGACTTGATTTACATCTCCGAAGAATTGATACAAGCTTTTGAAATCTTGTATGTTTTTTACAAGACCAAAATCAAGTAAATTCATACGACCACTAACAAAAACACTTTCTTTAAACGCGCCATCTAAGACTCGTTCAAATAGTTCAAGCATTCCTTGTGGTGTTTGAAAATACTTATGTAGAATCATTGGGATTTCAGTACGAAGTCGGTTATAAACTGTCATTAGTGGTTCACCCACCATCCGATCATTTACAATCCGAATCATGCGTTCCAAATCCTCTTCATCAACATTTTCCGGTAAGTTGAATACTTGACTTTCTACATTTCCGTTATCCGTAACAATAATCGCAATCACTTGATTGGCATTAATTGGTAGGATACGAAAACCAGTCAGCTTTCGTTCTTTCATCTCTGGTCCGAAAGAAAATGCCGTATAGCTCGTTAAATCAGACAGAATCTTCGCGGATTGTTTGACAATATCATCAATCTCATAGAAATCTGCCCCTAACGATTTTCTGATTAGTTGTAACTCATCAGAGGGAACCTCACTTGGACGAAGTAAGTGGTCAACGTAGAACCGATACCCCTTCATTGTTGGCACACGCCCACTTGAAGTATGTTCTTTTGCGATTAAGCCAAGATTTTCTAGCACCGCCATATCGTTACGAATGGTTGCACTGCTTGCCTTAATACCGTCCTCCATGAGTTTTTTTGAACCAACAGGTAGTCCGCTTGAGGTATAACTTGAGATGATGAGGTTTAGAATGTTGGATTGACGTTCTTTTAACATCTCTCTCACCTCTGCTCATAGATATTCTATTCGTTAGCACTCAATCCATTCGACTGCTAACTACATGAATTAATATAACACGCTTAAAATAAAGTGTCAAGAAAAAACACCTGTTTTTTAGCACTCTTTTATTACGAGTGCTAAATTCTTCAAAAGTCAGCGCTATCATTGATTTTTGTAACAGAATTTATGATTTTCGTCAAATATTCTTAATTATTTCAAGCAAAAAAGCGATATTTCCCGCGTAGAAAAAAGAACTTAGCAATTGCTAGGCTCCTTCTCCCTCATTTATTCAATAAAAATTCTTCAAAAACAGTATTTCCAACAAATAGACCACGTTCACTCAAGACTAACGTGTCGCCGTTATCTATCAATAAACCTTTTTCGCTTAACTCGGAAACAACACTCCCATAGATAGTATCAAAATCTTGGTGAAATTTCTCCGTAAAATGTTTTTTCGATACGCCACTTCTTTTACGCAGCCCTAAAAACATTTCTTCTTCCATTTGATTTGCTAACGTCAAGCTTTCTTTTTCTAGCACAGGAAGATTTCCTTCACGTAACGGTTTCAAATAATGCTGGATAGGTCCATGATTTCTATAACGGGTATGGCCTAAATAACCACTCGCTCCCGCACCAAATCCGTAATAATGCTCATTATTCCAATAAACTAGATTGTGCTGACTTTCTTTTCCAGCTTTCGCAAAGTTACTAATTTCATATTGATGCCAACCACCTTGCGCCATTGCGTGAATCGTTTCATCGAACATATCTGCCTGTTCATCTTCATTTGGCAAGGTTAAACGCCCCTTACGTACCCAGTTCATGAACATGGTCTTGTTCTCCAAAATCAGCGAATAGAGTGAATAATGAGGTAAATCAAGCGCAATTGCTCGTCGTAACGTGTCACGGAAATTTTCTAACGTTTGACCCGGCAACGCATAAATCAAGTCGATAGATACATTTTCAAAGTTTTCCGCTTCCAAAAAGCGCATCGTATCATACACATCTTCCGCAGTATGCTTTCGCCCAATTTTCTTGAGTAATTGATTATCAAAGGTTTGCACTCCCATAGACAACCGATTCACTCCGTAATTTTTCATCACTTGTAACTTACC
This sequence comes from Lactobacillales bacterium, assembly GCA_031261705.1. Lineage (GTDB taxonomy): Bacteria > Bacillota > Bacilli > Lactobacillales > Streptococcaceae > JAISJD01. The sequence continues at coordinate 632 of JAISJD010000049.1, read as the reverse complement.
TCGAGTCAAATCCCCAGGGTTCGCTTCAACGGTAAACTCATTTTTATCGTCAAAGGGGAGCAACTCCCTTACCCCACTAAGCAGTCGGTCCAATTGCTTTTCACTCAAACTTGTCGGAGTTCCTCCGCCCACATAAATCGTTTCAGTGGCGTCACTAGGATAAAGTTCCTTCGTTAGCTTTATCTCTTGGAGCAGGCGTTCAATATATTCATCTACAGGTTGCCCTTCTAAAAACACCTTATTAAAATCACAATAGTAACAGATATGTTCACAAAACGGTATGTGAATGTATGCGGACACCTTGGTATTCTTGTCTTTCTTTTCTTTTTCACGCATGTTTAATCCCCCTTAAAACACAATGAAATATCTAACATAAGAATGTGCCAGTTCATTTTACCATACTTACTAATATATTTATTCCTCAATGAATAGAATGTATTTGTGTTTGAATATTATTTACGAACATGTTCCAGCACCTGTCTTATTGATTAAATGATTTGCTTGTAGTTTAGCTGAGGCTGGGACAAAACTAGCTTCTCAATAAGAAATAGGGTGTGGATAACTTCCGATGAAACTTGGAAAATGTTATCCACACCCTATTTCTGTTAATTAACGACAAAAAGAACGCGAAC